>JAUXWB010000423.1 GCA_030684475.1 Reyranella sp.
GCAAGCGTTGACCCGGTTCCGCCCATCGGCTTTATTCGCGCCGCACGACAGCGTGCCCCCGTGGCGGAATTGGTAGACGCGCCTGACTCAAAATCAGGTTTCCTCACGGAAGTGTTGGTTCGAGTCCGACCGGGGGCACCACCTCTATAATGCAAGCAGGCCGGCGTTTGATCTTTGAAGATTGGACGAGTACGTCAATGAGCGGTGTACTGAGCGGCATAGTGCTGGGTGCAAACTAGGTGCAGAGCGCGAAAGTTGCTCCCGGCGGCGATAAGCGGGCGTGGAAATCCTGTTCTGGTGACAGAGTGTTGGTTCGATTCCGACCGCTCGCCCCATCATCCAATTCGAAAACCACGTTCTCGATGTGGCTCCAGCCATCGACGTCGGAACTCGGATTTGTCGTACCCTGGCCAATCGCATTCAACGCAGCCGCGGGTAGCGCTGGCTGGAGACGTTGTTCCTCGCGAGAATGTCGATGCCGCGATCCGGTCCGTCTGGCTCGATGCTCACGTCGCGAACTTTGATCGAAGGCACTTCCTCCAAGAGAGAGGTCAGTGCCCCTGCGGCCCGCTTCTCGAAGTCTTTCACTGAATTGGACACTTTCAGCATTCGCTGAAAACGCCTCAAAGGGTGAAATTCTGTCAAGCGGATTTCAGTAATTCGGCTACTTTCAACAAACGCTGAAACAGGATGCCCACTGAAACCAGAGAGCATGGTTGCCGAATATGGCTGCGTCCGGCTTTGTCGGACCGGGTCCTAGTCGGCCGCCTACAGGGGCTAGCGGCCTCCCGAAGCCGCCCTTCGGTTGCCCGGAGGGACGGGCGTCTTCGCCTTCGGTGACGGTCCCTCGCGCAAGGAGGAAATCGTGCTGGCACACCTTCCGTTCCCGCTCTGCCTGCAATCGAGAGGGAGAGGGCTGCGCCGGTTTCCGTGACGGATTTTCAGGTCGAGAGAGTCTCCCGGCCGTCCGTCGCGGAGCATCCCGACATGGCAAAGGCCGTTCAGAAGATCATCCTCAGCGCCTCGCGTGACATCCCCTTCAACAAGCTGGTGCTGAGCCAGTCGAACGTCCGGCGCCTGAAGTCGAGCGTCTCGGTCGAGGACCTGGCCGAAGACATCGCCCGGCGCGGGCTCCAGTAGAGCCTCAACGTCCGGCCGGTCGTCGACGCCGAAGGCGCCGAGACCGGCCAGTTCGAGATCCCGGCCGGCGGCCACCGCTACCGGGCCCTCGAACGCCTGGTCAGGCAGAAGTGCCATGGTCGCGCCAGCTGGTGTAAGGCGTAAATACGAAGTTTGAGTAGCCCACCCGGCCCGTCGATGCTGCGTTCAAGGATCTTCGCCACGTGGGCTGACGGAGCCATAAGGGCAATGCGTGCCTTGTATCGGCGAGCAGGCGAAGCAGGCGATGTCCCGGCTGATAGCCACTCTGGGGTTGGATGCACGCGGACCCTCCATAACGATCAGGAACGGGGATGCGTCGACGCTGATCAAGGAAGAGCTGGCTTTGCAGAAGGCCGATCTTGTGGTGATGGGAACTCATGCGCGGTCAGGCATTGCGCACGCTCTGATCGGCAGCGTGGCGGAGCCGGTTCTGGGATCGACGACATGCGACATGTTGGTGGTTCCAGTACCCGAGCCTCGCTGGTCGTCCGCGCATCAGGACCTAACGTGAAAGCTAGGCTTCGGGCCTTTGTTGCAGGAGAGTCAGGAAAACGGGACTATGAAACCTTGCTTTCTCTCACACGAATTGGGTTCACGGCCCCGGTGCAAGAGTTCTGGAGCCCGGGCCTCACCGGTCCGGGGATCGTCGGCGCCATCTATCTAATCGTCGGGCCGACGGCACTGTCGCTGATGCCACTCAATTTCGCGGGCGTGGCGCTCCTGGTGGCCGGCCTGGCGATGATGGTGGTGGAGGCCTTCACGCCTGGGGTCGGCGTGCTGGGCTTGGGCGGCATCGCGGCTTTCGTCTTCGGTGGGCTATTCTTGTTCGACCCGGCCGGCGCCGATATCGCGCGCGAGCGCCTTGAGACGGCGCCGGCCAGCCGGCTTGAGAATGATGGAAATTCCGGTTCGCATACGGCAGACTCGCATGCGCCCTATGCGTTGGGAATCCTCTGCGGAATTCAAATGTAAGACGCTATCCACTAGTGCATGCCGCCGCCGCACGCCCAGCCTCGGCGAGACTCCATTAGCACGGTCACGCTAGGCGGGAGCCGGCCCGCTGAAGTTGAGGGATGCAAAGATTCTCGGTCAGCTTTCTCATGGAGCGCTGTGCAACCGGTCGCGAATATGTTGAAGGCGCGCGAGGCAGGTCCCATGCTCAAATTTGGGGCCTCCGCCCGTTGCCGGCCGGCAAACGGCGTAAGCTCGCGCGTCGTGAAGGCCGGATGGGAAAGATCGGCGGGCCTGAAGAGCTTGTCAGCCGTCAAAGCCGTATGGACTGGCTCTGGATTGATCGTCGGGCATCGCGCATGTCATGGCGACTCAGAGACGCCCGATCTCGAACTCTTCGCAGGACAGACCGAGCACGGATATGCCTTCCTCGAGGAAATCAGCCAGCATCGGCATGCCGAGCAGGTAGCCCGCCGTCCGTTCGTTGTGGGCACGGGCGGCCTCACGTCTTGCTTCCGGCCAATCGCCGGCTCCGGTGGCATCGCGGCCGAGCCAGACGAGCGCCACGAGATCGATCTGCTCATCTTCCAACAGCGCATCGATGAACGAGGTCAGCTCTTCGACTACCGGATCGTCACCATGCTCTTCGAGCACGGCAATGCCCTTATCGTCGGTTGGATTAGATCCCGGATCGGGCTCCGTCGTCGCATCCTTGGCGTCGAATTCGCGGGCCTTGACGATGATGAAGCAGACCTTTTCAGGCGAGATCGTCAGGGCGGGCTGCGGTGCGGCTGCGCCGAATTCATGTACGCGGTGTGGCATGCGTCTACCTCGTTACGCCAAGAGAAGACATGGCACTGAACCATCGGTAGGCCGGAGCTTCCTTGATCGAGATCAACGGCGCCGCAAGCTGACTGAGCCGGATGGCTCCAACCCGCGTGGGCGTGGGTTGGCCTCTTGCAACGATTCACAATAGTGGTGGCAAGTGATGACTTGCCATCCGACGGCCCGGGCAACCGGATTTGTTCGCTGGATCGCTTCGAGCACGCCGCTCCCGCTTTCGAATGGAATTTGAAATTAAGCATATCGTCGAAGCGACAGTCTTGATCGAGATCAACGCATGCGGCGCACCATGATTCAAAGTGGCGGCGCGGCGATGGAGGGCGCAGGTGGAGAGCTACCCGGTCGATATCGACATAGACCCCGAGCAGATCGTTCGTTGGTTGATGGTCGAGCGGCAAAGGGGCGCTTCGAGACTGGACATCGGCGCCTGGCGCCTCAACCAGGGGCGTCCGATCGAGCCCCGGATGGAAGACGGATTTGGTGATGAGGAGCGGGAAGATCTCAATGACGAGGTGACGGTGGCCCAGCTCGTGATCACGCCGAGCCACACTGGCGAGGGCTGGCGCATCGTGGTTTCGGTGGAGGTGGAGCTTGAGCCGATCGTGCGTGGGGAGGATTCGGCAGAGGAGGAGCGCGAGCCGATCGACCTCGACACCTTCTATCTGGATTTCATTCGTTCTGGACGCGGTACGGCAAGCGTTGCCGCCGAGGCGGAATCAACCGAGGCGGAGGCCCATCTCGACCGGCTCGTTCACACCATCGAGACGAATATTCACGTGCCAGACGACCTCCTCTCCAAGGCCGGAAGGGTTCTCTGATCATCGCTTCAGCAATTGGCGCAGTTCATCGATCGGTCGCGGGTTGATGATGTCGGACGGCGACAATCGACCGCGCCTGGCTTGGGCGACGCCGAAGGGATTTGCTTCTTCAGCATTGTCCGCACGCTATGCGGAAGGCCGTTTACGATGCGCGTCGCCCGGTGGTAGGCGCGCACGCGACATGGGTTCTCACCCCTAAGTTCGAGCAAATCGGCCGTCTGGTCGAACATGGCGGCGATTCCTGCGTTCTGGATCGCATTGCACCGAGAGTTTTGCCGGCACGGGACAAACTACCTTGATGTGGATCTTAGGTGGACCATGGATTTGACCAGGATCAATGACCCGGCCGGATAACGGTACAGCATGTCGTCCTTCTAGGGAGGACCACAATGACAACTCCTGCAAGCCTGATGGTCTGCCTCACCGCGGGCACCCCCGACGATGCCAGACTCATGTTGGTCGCCGATCTGGCGGCCCGCCTCAAGGCGACCAAGGTGATCGGCATCAGCGCCCGACAGCCGATCCAGATCTACGGCAGTCCCGATATGCACGTGCCGCCGAAGTTCGTGAGTTGGGATCTCGAACAGATCGACAAGGAGTTGAAGGTAACTGAGCAGCACTTCCGGTCTGTGCTCGAGGGCAAGGTGGCGACGCTCGAATGGCGGTCGACGGTCGTCACGTACGGCTCGATTGCCGACTATGTGGCCGAGCAGATGCGGGCGGCTGATCTCGTGATCTCGGCCCCTCAGGAAGGCGGCGCTCTGCTCGACAGGTCCCGGTATGTCGATGTCGCCGATCTGGTCTTACGCGCCGGCAGGCCGGTGCTGGTTGTCGCCTCGACCGAGGACAAGCTCGACTTGCAGGACGTGCTTGTCGGTTGGAAAGACACGCGTGAAGCCCGCCGGGCGGTAGAGGACGCCCTACCGTTGCTGAAACTGGCGGACCGGGTGACTGTGGTGGAGATCGCCGATACAGAAGACCTCGCAGATGCCCGGTCCCGTACCGAGGACGTTGTCGGCTGGCTGGCGAAGCACGGTGTTTCTGCCTCTGCGCGCGCAGTGGCCAGTGCAGACCAAGAAGCCGGGCAACTGGGGAAAATGGCCAAAGAGCTCGATGCCGGACTTGTGGTGGGCGGCGCCTACGGCCACACGCGCCTGCGCGAATGGGTGCTGGGAGGGATTACCAGAGAGCTCCTACTGCGACCGACCCGTTGTTCGTTGGTGTCTCACTGATCGGCATAGCTGTCGGTTGCGCCGATGCGGCTTGAGACAGTGGTATTGATGTCGTCATCGACAGCAGCGAACATCACCATCTCATGCTCGCATTGTCCTTCGAGCCGCTTCACCGGATCCTGCGCCTGAAGTTTGCCGGAGCTTTTGTGCCGCCTGGCAATGGGTACCGCTTATTTCATCCAGATAGCGATGCCTCTGTATTGCCGGCCGGAGAGGTCGATCGCCGCTTGGTGGCACGGGAGCAGGTCCGACAATGAGCAAAGAACTCTCAATTGGGCCTGGCGATGTCCTGCTTGTGGTCGACGTTCAGAACGATTTCTGTCCGGGAGCCGCTCTCGGCGTCCCGCGCGGCGATGAGATCGTACCGTTGATCAACCGGCTTGCCGGCCGTTTCAAGCATGTACTGCTGACTCAGGATTGGCACCCTGCTGGGCACTCGTCGTTCGCCTCCGCACATCCCGGGCGAAAGCCGTATGAGATCGTCGAGGTCTCTTATGGGGCGCAGATTCTCTGGCCTGATCATTGTGTTCAAGGAACGCCAGGGGCCGAATTTCACAAGGACTTGCAGATCCCCCATGCGGAACTCATCTTGCGCAAGGGCTATCATCGCGAGATCGACTCATACTCGGCATTCTACGAGAACGATCATAAGACGAACACGGGGCTTGCAGCATATCTGCGCGCGAGAAACTTCACCCGCGTACTCCTCGCCGGTCTCGCCCTTGATTTCTGTGTGCGTTACTCGGCCGAGGACGCCAAACATGATGGGTTCGATGTTGTCGTAGTAGAGGATGCGTGTCGTAGCATCGACGTCCAAGGCTCGATGACTGCGACGCGGCGACAATTTTCATCACTGGCGATATCGTGCGCTCTTAGCGCTGCTATTGGCTAGTAGAGATTCAAGATTGTGTTTTCCGTCCTGGGACGTGCGGTCTCGGCAACGGTGTCCGAGGCGTGGGAAGTAAACGAAGGCTAGCAATTATCCCCTGCGTCGAGTGGTGGCTGCTCCTTCGCCTCCCTATCGGCCAGTTGCTTCTTGATAAATTTGCGCTGCGCCTCTTCCATTGTCGTATGGGCTGGGTGGCCGCCGTCTATCGGCACCGCCACGGAAGGTGGGGCCACTAGAGCGAGCCTGTTACCGTAGGGGCCTGCACCATCCTGGCGACGGGTGTTCCCTGAATCCACGCCGGGACGGTTGTATTGATCTGGGTCAAGTCCCATCCGATGGTCGGCGGATATGGTCGTACGATTCCTGGAGGCAACGCAGCAAGCAGAATTTCCAACGAATGGCCTGGAGGGTGCGATGACCAAACAGCAACCGGCGTCAGGCGTCCGATCGGCCAAGGCGGTCCATGAGGACTTGACGCGAATCCTGGGCGATCTCGACGATGCGGAGATTGTTGAAATCCTGACGCTGAACCCAACTGTATCGGAAGTGGAGCAGGCTGCTCTTTGGGCAGCAGGCGAAGGCGAAGTCCTTGCCACCGAGGGCCATGCCCTTTCAGGCATCGTGGCAGAAATCGTCGACATAGTGACCGCCGATGAGGAAGACGAGGAGGGGCCGCGCCCCGTCAATCCGTGACGGCGAGCCCTCTCCGTCGTGGATCGCTTGGCTCGAGAGATGAACGTATTTTCGGAGCATTTGCCGCGCGACACCACTGTCGCTCGTGATTACCTCGCTACGAACAATCAATGAGACAGGAATGAGGTGCGCGCCGGGCGCAGCAGGAGATCCCTGGTTACACCTCCCATGACCCATTCGCGAAGACGCGTGTGTCCATAGGCACCGCCCACCATCAATCCGGCACCGAGCTCCTCTGCGATGCTCGAAAGCTGTGCAGCATCATCGCCCAGTGAGGCCACAGCCCGTGCGGAGGCCGCGACGCCGTGCCTCGCCAGCCAGTCGGCGACATCTTCGATGCGGGCGCGGGCTCCGGGCACATCCTCGCCGGACGCAATTTCGACAACGGTCACCCGATCCGCAAGCTTCAGGAGCGGCAATGCATCTTCGAGTGCGCGACGCGCTTCGCGAGTATCCTTCCAGCCGACAACAACGCTTCGCAAGTCGAGCTTGTCGACGGCGGCGCCCACCACAAGCACCGGCCTCCCGGCTCTCAAGACGAGATCAGCAACGCCCACCCGCCGGCTCGTATCGAATAGGGAACCGCCTTCTTCCGGCATGGTGACCAGCAGGTCAGCCGCACGCATCTGTTGGGCGATGTAGTCCGCAAGCGAGCCGTAGGTGACCGTCGACCGCCATTCGAGGTCCGTCACTTTGCCCTGAAGCACGGCGCGGAAGCGGTTTTTCGCTGCCTTCAGCTCCCTTTCGATCTGGGCCCGGTCCCGGTCGATGAGATCTTGCGGCACATACGTGTCCAGACTGCCGTAGACTTGCAGCGGCTGGCTTGCGGCGATGCCGATCACCCTTGTCACCTTGAGCCGGGCTGCCAAGTCGGCAGTGAACAGCAAGAGAGCGTCGTTGGCGACGTTAGGCGTCAAGCGGACCATCAAGCTTGCAGGAGCCATCATGAGTCCCTTTCAAAAGCTAAATCTTCAAGCGCTTTAGCCTGTAGGGCCTTGATTCGTATCAAGCTTGCTGCCGCAATGCTGCGTCGTGTCTCCGGGTCCCAAGGCGTATGCGACATCGACGGATGGCTATTGATGTTGCCCTCAGTCACGAAGACGCTCATCGGCGTCATTCAACCATTCTCCGTCGCCCGGCTGGCCCCAGGTGATGCTTACCGACGGGGACAACGGCGCTCGCCTGGGGTCCTTTCTCTCCTTCAGCTGGATGCAGCGAGAACCGGACCTCGTCCCCGACAGCCAGTTTTTCGAATCCTCCGTTGGTGACCGCATTGCGATGGAAGTAGACTTCAGTGCCGTCGCTGGTATCGATGAAGCCGTAGTCGCCCTCGGCGATAAGGCTTGCGATCTTGCCATGAGCCGGAGCCTCGTGTGTCTTTACGTCGCCGCGTTGGCGCCGGACTTGGTCCTCGAGTTGGCGCCGCACCGCATCGAAACAATCCCGGACGGCAACCAAGATGTCCTCGTGCGCATGATGCTCGGGTGGATCGCGCTTCACGACGATCTCCTTACCCGGGACCTTGAGGTCGACCCGGATGTGATAGAGATCGCCATGACGCCGTCGTTTCGAGACCTCGATGACGACGCGGCAGCTCACGATACGATCGAAGAAGCGTTCCAATTCGCGGACGCGCTCGCGGACTTTCGCTTCGACGGAGGGTGAGGCATCGACATTGCGAAATGTAATCTGAAGCCATGACGGCATCCTGGTTCCCCTATGAATGGCAAGGAACAGT
>JAUXWB010000432.1 GCA_030684475.1 Reyranella sp.
GTCGATCGATGCTGAATAGGTGCGCAGCGTCTTGCGGCCATTGTTGAAATATTCATGGAAGTACGACATCGCGAGTTCGCGGAGACTGCGATAGACGGGATCGCGCCAGCGCAACCACGCGTGGTTGCTCTTGGAGATCGCGCCCCAGCAGCCGTTGCGGCGGAAGAGGGCGACGACATGGTCGGAATCGCCCTGGGCGGCCGTCAGATCCATGAGCAACGGCGGCTCGCCATGCAGCCACAGCGCACAGGCGGCGACGAAGGCCGCTTCGATGCAGTGCGCCTTGCGGTGATGCAGCACGCCGCGGACCGACCGCAGGGTGTCGCCTTCCTGCTCGAAGTTGGCGTGCAGGCCCGCGACGAACTCCTGCACGCGCTGCGGCGTGCGCAATGCGGCCAGAACGCGTCCCTCTTCGATCGAAAGGCCGAGGTCGCCTGGAGTGGGTTGTTTGCGTCTGCGCATTGACTGCAATAGTGCCGCGACGGAGCGCGGCAAGCCAGTGAATGCGGCCAGAGAGGCGGGCCAGAGAAGCGGATCGTGAAGCGGGTCGGGGGCGGTGGTGGAGCTGAGGGGGATCGAACCCCTGACCTCCTCATTGCGAACGAGGCGCTCTCCCAGCTGAGCTACAGCCCCCTCCGACCTTGGAGAACCGCGCGGATAATGGTTGCCGGGCCACCTGTCAAGCAAACCGGTCTATGTTAGCGTCCTGCCGGCTTTTTCGACGGAGGAGTAAACCAGTGGCAAACGGCAAGAAGGCGGTTCAGACGGACGCGGCCCCCAAGGCGCTCGGACCTTACTCCCAGGCGATCGTGGCCAACGGGATGGTCTTCTGCGCGGGGCAAATCCCCCTCGATCCGGCCACGGGAGACATCGTCGCCGGCGGCATCGCCGAGCAGACCCACCAGGTCCTGAAGAATTTGCGCGCCGTGCTGAAGGCCGCCGGCAGCGACCTCGACCGATCGGTCAAGACCACCGTGTTCCTGAAGAGCATGGAAAGCTTCACCGCCATGAACGAGGTCTACGGCCGGCCGGAATATTTCGGCGCCAATCCGCCGGCCCGCTCGACGGTGGAAGTGGCGCGCCTGCCGCGCGACGTCATGGTCGAGATCGAAGTCGTGGCGCTCGTATAAGTCGTGGGGGACCCCGTGACCTGGATCCTCGGCCTCGGCACACTTGTCCTGTCGGCGTTCCTGATCGGACACCTGCTGCTGGCCCTCGTGCTGATCATCCCGACGTGGCGGATCTGCACGCGGGCGGGCTTCTCGGGAGCGGTGTCCTTGTTCCATCTCGTGCCGTTGATCGGCTCGTTCATCGTCATGGCTGTGCTCGCGTTCAGCACATGGCCCAACGGCGAAGCCTCGCCGGGGCGGCGCCCATGATGGGCGTGGAGATCGCGGCCCTGATGGGCTTCTTCGGTCTCACCGGTGCCTTTGCCC
Organism: Reyranella sp.; assembly: GCA_030684475.1. Lineage (GTDB taxonomy): Bacteria > Pseudomonadota > Alphaproteobacteria > Reyranellales > Reyranellaceae > Reyranella. The sequence goes on from JAUXWB010000432.1 coordinate 1,437, forward strand.
TGGTCGGCACGGTGCTGGCGGCCTGGATGGCCTGGCGCATCGTCGAGAAGGCGGGCTTGCCGGGTTGGACCGGCCTCGGCGCCATCCTGCTGACGCTGACGGGCATAGGCACGATCGTGCCGCTGATCCTGCTGTGGGTCTTCGCCTTCATGCGTTGGCCACGCGATGAACCCGCTGCGGCCCCCGGATTCGGCTCGCCGACGAGCGGCGGCCCGGCCCCGTCCTCGCCTCCCCGCGCGCTGGCGGCCCCTGCCATGAAGCTCGCCGATCGGCGCGGCTGGCAGCTTGCCGGCGGTGCCATCTCGCTCACCCTCGATGGATCCTTGCCGGCCTATGTTGTCACGGGCGCGCCTGCGGCCCAGGCCGGCGATCTTTCCGTCCCTGACCCGTCGGTGGGTCAGCCGCATGCTCGCTTCCTCATCGCCGGCAGCCGGCTTGGCCTGGAAGACCTTGGGAACCCCGGCGGGACCTTCATCGACGGTGCCCGGCTGCTGCCCGAGCATGGGCCGCGCGACGTCAGCGCGGCGCGTGCAATCCGCTTCGGAAGCGTCGAACTAGCCCTGTCACGTACCTGAAATGGGCTTGTGATCGGCAATCCTCGCCGAGTAGGGTGCGCGCGGCCGGCAGCCAGCCGGCATCTGGAGGCGGGGACGCGATGCTGTCGCTAGCGGTGCTGATCGACAAGGTGATCGACATCTACACCTGGATCGTGATTGCGGGCGCAATCATGAGTTGGCTGGTGGCGTTCGGCGTCATCAATGTGAGCAACCAGTTCATCCGGATGGTGGTCGATGTGCTTTATCGGCTGACCGAACCGGTGTTGCGCCCGATTCGCCGGATCCTGCCCAACCTGGGCGGTGTCGACATCTCGCCCGTCATCCTGCTGCTCGGCCTGTTCTTCGTCCGCAGCCTGCTGTGGGAATACGTCTGGCCGGCTTTCATACGCTAATCCGCTGCATTGAGTCCGCTGCCTTGGCCGAC
>JAUXWB010000434.1 GCA_030684475.1 Reyranella sp.
TCACGATGATGATCGTGCTGGAGAAGGTCAGCGCGACGGCGATGTAGAGGCTCTCGATGGCGCCGAATCCCAGGGCAAGCCCGATCAGGAATCCGAAGATCGACGTGAACAGGACCTGGCCGAGACCCGTCAGGAGTGAGACGGCGCCGAGGGAGCGGATCAGTTTGACGTCGAGCTTGATGCCGACCAGGAACAGCAGGACGGCGATGCCCAGTTGCGACAGCAGGTCGATCTGATCGTTCGAGCGGACGATGTTGAGGATCGAGGGGCCGGCGAGCAGGCCGACGGCAATGAAGCTCACGATGAGCGGCTGGTGCAGCAGGATGCCGGCGAAACCGACGATCCCGGCCAGCACGATCAGCATCGCGAACTCGCCGAAAACGGACTGAAGGAGGATCTCCGTCATTGCCGCCGGCCTCGAGAGTCTCCGTCGTCTGTCATATCTTCACGCAGCTCCCAACCGCCCGCCGGTCGCAACCTTCTTGCACCGACGCGATGGCATGCTCAAGATAGTACTTGCATCCTGGCGACGTGCGCCTGAGCGTCCATATTGTTATCGAAGGTCACGACGAATGAAGAAACTCCTCGTCGCCACCGATTTTTCCACGCGATCCGACCGGGCGATCCGTCGGGCGATCCTGCTGGCGAAGCGGCACGGTGCGGGGATCACTCTCGTGCATGCGGTCGACGACGACCAACCGCAGCAGATCGCCGAGGCGGAGCGGAATGCGGCAACTGACCTGCTAACCGAGCAGGCTCATACCTTGCGCGAGATCGATGGGGTGCCCTGCGACTGGCGGGTGGTGACGGGCGAACCCTTCGAGGCAATCGCCAGCGCGGGCGAAGAGGTGGCGGCTGATCTGGTGCTGCTCGGTGCCCATCGCCGCCTCGCGCTGCGGGGAATATTCGTCGGCACGACGGCGGAACGAACGATCCGGACGAGTCGCCGGCCGATCCTGATGGCGAATGCGGTGCCCGCCAGCCCCTATCGCCGCGTGCTGATCGCCGTCGATCTGACCGCCGGTTCGGGGGATGCTGTAAGGGCGGTCGGTGCGCTCGGCCTCGACACCGGGGCGGAGGTTGGCGTGGTTCACGTCTTCGAGGCACCCGGCAACAGCCTCGTGGCGCAGGCCGCGATGACGCAGACCCAGTCCGCGGCCTATTTGATGGACGAGGAGGCTCGGGCTGCCGGCGAACTCTCGGCTTTCCTGCGCGGCCTGAACGTCCAGCCGGTCCGCTGGGTCCTCAAGCCCTACAGTTCCTCGGCTGCGGACGCCATCTGTGCCGCCGCCCGGGAAACCTCGGCCGATCTCGTCGTGGTCGGCACCTGCGGTCGCACGGGGTTCGAGAAGTTCCTGCTCGGCAGCGTGGCGGAGGAAGTCCTGCGGGTCTCGGACCGCGACGTGCTGGCCGTCCCGCCGTCCAGTGCCTCGTCGGGTCTTTCGCCGAGAAAGTGACGGGTCGTCGAGTTGTTGATCGGCATACGCACTGAGGCTGATGGTGCGGCCGACCTGACCCAGGCACGTCGGCGCGATTGTCTGGAGCGGTCCGACGCGCACTGAGGCCATCGGCGAGGGCACCTATGAGAAAGTCTAGGCCTGCCCGGCTGGCGTTGCGGGAAGCGATGCGCTAGGTCGAAATCATGCAAACCGACAATCGTTTCATGCTGCCGGGGCTTGTTGCCTCGTTGAGCGGCCCGATCGGGACCTTGCCCGAATCGCCCATCTCCGACGTCGCCATGAGCGTGTTCGGTGATCCCGACGTCGTGCCGCTGTGGTTCGGCGAGGGCGACCTGGTGACGCCCGACTTCGTGCGCGACGCGGCGGCCAAGGGCCTGAAGGCGGGCGAGACTTTCTATACATGGCAGCGCGGCATCCCCGAGCTGCGCGCCTCGCTCAGCGCCTATAACGAGCGGCTCTACGGCATCAAATGCCCGGTCGACCGCATCAGCGTCACCACCGGCGGCATGCAGGCGATCCTGCTCTCGTGCCAGATGCTGCTCGATCCCGGCGACAACGTGGTCATCGTCTCGCCGATCTGGCCGAACATCACCTCGGCCACCAAGCTGGTGCGCGGCGTGCCGAAGTACGTGGCGCTGGACCGCACCGCGCCCGGCGGTTGGAAGCTCGACCTACAGCGCGTGTTCGATGCGGTGGACGAGCGGACGCGCGCGATCTTCGTCAATTCGCCGGGCAATCCGACCGGCTGGGTGATGTCATCGGACGAGCAGCGGGTGCTGCTGGAGTTCGCCCGCAAGCGCGGCATCTGGATCATGGCCGACGAAGTCTATGCCCGGCTGATCTACACCAAGCGTCCCGATGGGCGGCAGGTGGCGCCGTCGTTCCTGGAACATGCCGGTCCCGACGATCCGCTGATCGTGCTCAACAGCTTCTCCAAGCCGTGGGCGATGACCGGCTGGCGGCTGGGCTGGCTCACACACCCGGCGCAGCTCGGCGATCAGATCGCCAAGCTCGTGCAGATCAATACGTCAGGTGCGCCGGCGTTCCTGCAGCGGGGTGCGGTGGCTGCGATCGAGAAGGGCGACGATTTCGTGGCGCAGATGGTCGAGCGCTGCCGCGCCGGCGGCGAACAGGTCTTCCAGCGCCTGTCGGGCCTGCCCAAGGTCACGATCGCGCGGCCGGAAGCGGCGTTCTACGCCTTCTTCTCGGTCGACGGCGTGGGCGACACCATGGCCTTCTGCAAGAAGCTCGCGAAAGACTACAAGGTGGGCCTGGCGCCGGGAGAGGCCTTCGGGCCGGGCGGCACGGGCAATATCCGCCTCTGTTTCGCCTCCGGCGCCGAACGGCTGAGCAAGGGTCTCGATCGCATCGAAGCCGCGATCAAGGCGCTATGATGCCGGCATGCCCAACAGTCCCTCCCTCAATGTCCGGCACCTGCGCAAGGTGTACGGCGAGATCGTCGCGGTCGACGACCTGAGCTTCACGGTGCAGCCCGGCACCGTGCTGGGGTTGCTGGGCGGCAATGGCGCCGGCAAGACCACGACCATCGCCATGCTGCTGGGGCTGCTCGAGCCGACGGGCGGGCAGATCGAGGTGCTGGGCGTCGATATGCTGAAGCGACGCTATGCGGCGCTGCCGCGCATGAATTTCTCCTCGCCCTACGTCGACCTGCCGCAGCGCCTCACGGTGCGCCAGAACCTCGCCTTCTACGGCAGGCTCTACGGCGTGAAGGACCTGAGCGTCCGCGTGGTGGAGATCGCCGAGCGCATGCAGATCGCCGAGTTCCTCGACCGGCCTTCAGGCAAGCTCTCGGCCGGGCAGAAGACGCGGGTGGCGCTGGCCAAGGCGCTGATCAACCGGCCCGACGTGCTGCTGCTCGACGAGCCCACGGCCTCGCTCGATCCCGACACCGCCGACTGGGTACGCAGCTACCTCAAGGAGTACCAGGGCGAGACGCACGCCACGATTCTGCTCGCATCGCACAACATGAGCGAGGTCGAGCGGCTGTGCGACGAGGTGATCCTGCTGCAGGCTGGCCGCGTCTTCGAGCGCGGCAGCCCGCGCGAGCTGATCGAGCGCTTCGGCCGCGAGGACATGGAAGAGGTGTTCCTCGACATGGCGCGCGGCCGCGGCCGCGGCCTCGACGCCCTGAAGAAGGGGGCGGCGGCACAGTGAGCGGCTCGATCGAGCGGATCTATGCCTTGGTGATGCGCCATGTCTGGATCTGGCGCAGCTCGATCATGCGCCTGGTCGATTCGATCTACTGGCCGGCGGTGCAGATGGTGATGTGGGGCTTCATGACCCAGTACCTGTTGCCGCAGGCCTCGTTCTTGGCCCAGGCCGCGGGCGTACTGCTGTCGGGGCTGCTGCTGTGGGAAGTCGTGGTGCGCGGCAATCTCTCGCTTTCCATCGCCTTCCTCGAGGAGATGTGGTCGCGCAACCTCGGCCATCTGTTCGTGAGCCCGATCCGTTCCTGGGAGATGGCGGCCGGCATCATCATCGCGGCCCTCCTGCGCACGCTGCTGGGCCTGATCCCGGTGTCGCTGATGGCCTGGGCCTTCTTTGGCTACAACATCTACTCGCTCGGCCTGCCGCTGGTCGCCTTCTTCGCCATCCTGCAGATGTTCTCCTGGTCGATCGGGCTCGCCATGTCGGGACTGATCATGCGCGTCGGCCAGAGCGCGGAAAGTTTCGCCTGGGCCGCCGTCTTCATCCTGATGCCGGTGAGCGGCGTCTACTATCCGGTGTCGGTGCTGCCGCAGTGGCTGCAGGTGATCTCCTGGGGGCTGCCGCCGGCCTACATTTTCGAGGGCATGCGCGCCATCCTGGCCGAGAAGACCGTGTATTGGGACATGCTCGGCATCGCCTTCGGCCTGTCGGTCGTCTACCTGGTGGTCGGCTTCCAGATCTTCCAGTGGTTCTTCCGCGCTTCGCGGCGTGCCGGTACGCTGCTGAGCCAGGGTGAATAGAAGGAGAAGGGACGAGCGATGACGACACGAATCCTGTGCGCCGTTCTGCTCGCCTCGGGCGTGGCCGCCTGCGTCACCTCCAAGCCCCAGCCGGATCCACCGGTCTGGTCGGCGGCCTACAACGTTCCCTACACGGTCATGGCGAACTGCCTCGCCGCGCAGCCCGTCGGCGGGTTCACCGGAGTGGCGCGGATCCAGGCCGACGCAGGCGTGGCGACGGTGACGCTCGCCTTGGGCGATGGCACGCAGATGGCCATCAACTACGTCATACGGCGGACCGGCAGCGGCACCAGCACGGTGGAGTGGCGGCGCGTGTTGACGGTCGGTGGATGGGAGCCGATCGACGGAGCAGCCCACGCCCGCGCCGACGCCTGCGGGAATCCCTGAGCGCTGACTACGGTGCCTTCAGTACCTGCTGGCAGAGCGCCGGCAGCTTCGGCCGATAGGGCCTCACAGGCGCGCCGGGCGGCGGCATCTGAACGGGCGGGCGCTTGAACCAGAGGTCGAGTGCTTCGCCACAGCCGTCGTCGTCGGGGTAGGTCGCCTGGGTCTGACACTGCGGATTGCCCGGCGGGCAGTAGAGGCGGACGTGGAAGTGCTCGTCATGGCCGATCCAGGGCACCAGCTTGCGCAGCCAGGCACGGTTGCCGGTGGCCGTGTTGCATATCCGCTCCTTGATCCATTTGTTGACGAAGATGCGGTCGACGCCAGGTGAAGTGGCCGCCATGCGGAGCAGCGCCACGTGCTGGTCGGAAAACACGGCATCGTCGATGCCGCCGTCGTCGGCGCGCACCAGCGAGCGCAGCCGCGGGTTCTCGCGATCAGCCGCGGCGCGGCGGGCGCCCGGATGGCGTTCGAACCAGATGTCGACGTCGAGCCCGACCTGGTGGCTGGCATGGCCGAAGCTCATCGGCCCGCCGCGCGGCTGGCCGAGGTCGCCGATATAGAGATGGCTCTGGCCGGCGGCGCGCACTTGGTCGGAAAAACGCTTGATAAAGTCGAGCGTGACGGGGTGGCCCCAGTTGCGGTTGCGACTGAGTCGGATGGCTTCGTAGCCCGGCCCCTCGCTCGGCAGCGCCTGGGCACCCTGGATGCAGCCGGCGGAATAGAAGCCGATCACCTGGGCCGGGCCGGGAGCCGGGCCGGTTACCTGTCCCCATTCCTGCGCCGAGGCGGCGGCGGAGACCGACAGCAGCGCTGCAAGCAGCGGAACCACCAAACGCGTCATCTTGTTGCCCGCATACCCGCCCGCTAAGACGTTTCCATGACCGGGCGAGTTTACACCACGATCAACCTGTTGCGCGATGGCGCGGTGGCGCATCTCAGGCTGAACCGCCCGGAACGTCGCAACGCGCTCACGCACGACATGATGCTCGAGCTGGAGCATGCCTTCGCCCGGGTGCGCGACGACCCGACCTGCCGCGTGCTGGTGCTGCGCGGCGCCGGCGGGCATTTCTGCGCCGGCGGCGATCTCGACGCCATGGCCGACATGCCACCGCAGCCGGGCGGGGGGGCCGCCGATCCGCTGGTACCTGCCTACCGCCAGTTCGGCGACGCGCTTTTGGCCCTCGACACCCTGCCGCAGGCCACCATCGCCGTCATCGAAGGCTCGGCGGTGGGCGGTGGCTTCGGCATGGCCTGCTGTTCCGACGTGGTGATCCTGCACGAAAGCGCGAAGTTCGGCCTGCCCGAGCCCAAGGTGGGCTTCATTCCGTCGCAGGTCATCCCGTTCGTGGTGCGCCGTCTGGGCGAGGGGCCGGCGCGCGAGCTCGCCGTTACGGGCCGCGTGATCGACGCTGCCGAAGCCCATCGGCTGGGGATCGGGCGCTATCTCTGCCGCAGCGCAGTGGAGGTCGACGCGACCCTGGCGTCGCTGCTGGGCGACATCCTGAGGATGGAGCCGCAGGCCTTGGCGACGGTAAAGCGTCTGGTGCTAGCGTGCGCCACGGAGGATGATCGGGCCGTGCTCGACGACGCGGCGGAGAGCCTGGTCGGCCTGCTGCGCCGGGCCGAGGCGTCGGAGGGCATCAAGGCGTTCAAGGCCAAGACGTCGCCCGGGTGGGCGAAGCGTCGAACGGAGGAGACATGATGCGCAACTATCGCCACATCGAGGTGCGGCCGATTGCCGGGGCGTTGGGCGCGGAAATCCACGGCGTCGATATTTCGCGCGAACTCGAAGACGACGTGGTCGGCGAGGTACGGCATGCCTTCCTCGATCATCTCGTGGTCTTCCTGCGCGACCAGAAGGCTACGCCACACCAGCAGCTGGCCTTCGCCCGCCGTTTCGGCGCGCCGATGGAATATCCGCAACTGAAGGGCCTGCCGGAATCGCCGATGATCACGGCGGTGGTGAAACTGGAGGGCGAGCGCAACAATTTCGGCGGCATCTGGCACTCCGACACGACCTACCTGGCCGAGCCGCCGATGGGCAGCATGCTGCTTGCCCGCGAGGTGCCGCCCTACGGCGGCGACACCATGTTCGCCAACCAGTATCTCGCCTATGAGGCTCTGTCGGATGGGCTGAAGCAGACGCTGGAGGGGCTGGTGGGCGTCAGCTCCTCGGTCAAGGCCGAGGTCACCAAGACCCGCGAGGACCGCATGAAAGCTGCCGGCGCCGAGCATAAATCCCTGTCGGCCGAACACCCGATCGTGCGCACCCATCCCGAGACCGGCCGCAAGGCGCTCTACACCAGCGAGGCCCATACCGCGCACATCAGGGGCTGGACGGAAAAGGAGAGCCTGCCGCTGCTCCGCTTCCTGTGGGAGCACCAGGTGCGGCCGGAATTCACCTGCCGTCTCCGCTGGGAAGTCGGCTCGCTGGCCTTCTGGGACAACCGCTGCGCCATGCACAACCCGATCAACGACTATCATGGCCACCGCCGCGTCATGCACCGCATCACGCTGGCAGGCGACAAGCCGCTCTAGGCCGTCGATGGTCGATCAAGGGCGCTTCGCGGACTTCGCCCGGATTGGCTCCGACTGGTTCTGGGAAACCGACTGCGACGATCGCTTCACCTATTTCTCGACCAATCGCTCGCGCGACGGCATGGACCTGACCATCTTTATCGGTCGGACGCGACGCGAACTCGCCGTGCAGGATCCGGAGAACCTGGCACGCGTGGCGGCGGTGGAAGCGCTCATCCGCGACCGACAACCGCTTCGGGACATGCTCTACCTTGCAGGCCGTCCGGGTTCGCCTGTCTGGTGCGAGATCAGCGCTGAGCCGCGATTCGACGAGGCCGGTACCTTTGTCGGCTACCGCGGAGTCGGCCGAGATGTCACGGATCTCATGGAGGCCCGGCAGGCGCTCGAGATCAAGAGCCGCACCCTCGAGGAGATACTGAAGGCAATGCCGGACGGCGTGCAGCTGGTCGACGTCGGTCGCATGACTCTCGCCATCAACGATCAGCTCTACGACCTCCTGGGACTGGCCAAGCGGGACAATTCCGGCGACGCCACCTACGAGTCGATGCTTGAGATGGCCCGGCGTGGCGAATACGGTCCCGGCGATCCCGATACGCTGACGCGACAGCGCACCGAGATGATGCTGCAGCGGGTCGCGGCCGACCGCCACGTCAGATACCAGCGCGAACTCAAGACCGGACGGTGGATCGAGGTCCGGCTGAGCGCGCTCGATGACGGCGGCTTCCTGTCGCTCTACCGCGACATCACCGACGACAAGCGGCGCGAAGCCGAGATCGAGCGGCAATTCCAGCTGCTGCAGGCGATCTTCGCGCATTTCCCCGGCGGTATCGCCGTATTCGACAAGGATCTCCGCCTGGCTGCCTGGAACGAGCGCTACGCGGAGATCATCGGCGCCGACCCAGCTGCGGTACGGGTTGGCGCCACGCCGGTGGATATCCTGACCTCGCAGGCCAAGCTCGGCGAATTCGGGCCGGTCGACGATCCCGAAGCCGAAGCCCAACGCCGGTGGGCGCTCTACCAGACGGGCCAGATGAGTTTTGCGCAACGCGAGCGGCCGGGCGGGCGCACGTTCGAGATGCGCCGGACACCCCTTCCCGATGGCGGCTCGGTGTCGATCTACATCGACATCACCGAGCAGAAGCGAGCGGCACGCGAGTTGGAGGAACTGAACGCCACGCTGGAGGAGCGGATCGCCGAGCGGACGTCCGAGGCCAGGAAGTCGCGCGATACGCTGCTCGATGCCGTGCAGAGCGTCAATCACAACCTCATCGTCTACGATCGCGAAGACCGGCTCGCCGCATTTACCAACCATCTCTACCTGCAGTATTCGAACGTCGACAGGGTCTTTGTCATCGGCCGGACGTTCGATGAAATCCTCCGCGATGCCGTGGCAACCGGCACGGTTCCGGTGCCGCCGGGCGAGGACAAGGAGGCGTTCATCGCCGATCGCACCGAGCGCCATCGGCGCGCCGACGGCAGCGTCACGGTGCGTCATCTGACGAACGGCACGGTCCTGCATATTTCAGAGCACCGCTCGCAGAGCGGCGGCATCGTGGCGATTGGCCGAGATGTCACTGAACAGCTCAAGGTGGAGCAGCAACTGCGCGAAGCGCAGCGCATGGAGGCGATGGGCCAGCTCACCGGTGGTTTGGCGCACGACCTCAATAACTACCTGGCCGTGATCATGGGTAACCTCGACATGCTGGTCGAACGCCGGCATGCCGATCCGGACGTAACGAAGCTGATTGCCGGCGCGCTTGCCGGCGCGCAGCACGGCGCCGAATTGACACGCAGCTTGCTTGCCTTCTCGCGGCGTCAGCCACTTGATCCCAAGGTCCACGACATCGGCGGACGCATCGCCGACGTGACGCGAATGCTGAACCGCACCATCGGCGAAAAGATCGCGATAGATCTCCGGGTCGCCGCGGATCTGTGGGCGGTCAAGATCGATGGTGCCCAACTCGACAGCGCCGTCGTCAATCTTGCCAACAATGCGCGCGATGCCATGCCGAAAGGCGGAACGATCGTGATCGACGTGTACAACAGCCCGCCCGGCATGGCCGACGCTCCCGCCGGCGATCACGTACTGGTCGAAGTGACGGACACCGGCGAGGGTATGGACGCGGCCGTTCTCGCCAAGGCATTCGAGCCGTTTTTCTCGACCAAGGGCCCTAGGCATGGCAGCGGCCTCGGCCTCAGCATGGTCCATGGCTTCGTCCATCAGTCGGGCGGCGAGATCCGCCTGGCCAGCATGGCGGGCAAGGGGACGACAGTGCGGCTCTTTCTGCCGCGGTCAGTGGAACGCCTGACCGATTCGACGAAGCGCAAGGCCACGGCTCTTCCGCGAGGGACGGAGCGCATCGTTCTTGTCGACGACAACGACGACGTGCGGGAAACCGTGGCCGAAGTGCTGGAGTCGCTGGGTTATCGTGTCGTCGAGGCAGCAAGCGGCGATGCCGCCTTGAGCCTGCTGGAGGAGCGCGCCGGCGAGTTCGATCTCGTGCTGACGGACATGATCATGCCGGGCAAGGTCGACGGTCTGGGGCTCGGCAAGATCGTTCGCGAGCGTTGGCCGAAACTGGCGGTTCTGCTGACAACAGGATTTGCCGAAGCGGCCGAAGACAGCCAGGACGGCGGAGTGGCGGGATTCGATGTCCTGATCAAGCCCTATCGCAAGGAAGAGCTGGCGCACAGGGTCAGGTCGGCTCTGACGAAATAGGCCAGTCGGTGCGTCGCTACCACGCCGCGCATTGGATTTTTCCGCGCGCATCATGCGAGGTGAGCTAGAGCATCGAGCGTTTAATCAGGCGCATAGCCAGCGTCTTTAAGGTAGTTCCAGCATTCGTGCTGGGAGTAGAGGGCGCAGATGTCGCCGATGGCCCGCCAGAGGGCGTCGATTGTTCGTGCGCCGATCCGCCTGAGA
>JAUXWB010000104.1 GCA_030684475.1 Reyranella sp.
TCAGCAACGACCTCTTCCTCGCGGGCTATGGCGCCGCCCAGGCGGTGCCCGGCCCGTTGACGACGTTCGCAGCCTACCTCGGCGCGATCATGACGCCGGGCCCCAACGGCGTGGCCGGCGCCGCCCTCTGCCTCGTGGCGGCATTCGTGCCGTCCTTCCTGCTGGTCTTCGGGGCCCTGCCGTTCTGGGAGGAACTCCGGAGGCGCAGCGCGGCGTCAATGCCGCCGTCGTCGGGATCCTGCTGGCGGCCCTCTACGATCCGGTGTGGACGGCGGGGATCACCAGTCCCGCCGACTTCGCGCTCGGCGCCGGCGCGTTCCTCCTGTTGTTCATGTGGAAGACGCCGCCCTGGCTGGTCGTCGTTCTCTGTGCGCTCGGGGGGGCGCTCATCGGCGCGTTGTAGGTCCATTCGACAACCGGTTCGAAGGAGCGCCGCCTGCTGGCCGGATTGCCTTCCTAGGAAGAGTGGCCGTCACCCGCCGTGCTGCTACGCAGCCGGGGTGGTGCCGATCGGCAGGCCCGCCGCCTTCCACTCCGGGAAGCCATCCTCCAGCCGCTTGATGTCGTAGCCCTTGGCGCGCAGCGCGGCGACGGCCTCGAACGAGAGCACGCAGTAGGGGCCGCGGCAGTAGGCAACGATCTGCGTGTCTTTTGGTAATTCGGCGAGACGCCGCTCGAGATCGGCGAAGGGAATGTTGAGCGCGCCCGGCAAGTGGCCCAGCGCGAATTCATCTTCCGGGCGCACGTCGAGCAACATCGCGCTGCCGTCGTCCAGTCGCTGCAACAGTGCTTCGCGCGACACCGGCTCCAGCGAGTCGAGCCTGTCGAAGTAGCTCGAGACGATGCCGCGCACTTCGGCGCGACTGTGTTCGGCATAGCGCCTGAGCGCGCCCAGCAGCTCGATCACCGGCCCGTCGCCCAGCCGATAGAGCATGCGTTTGCCGTCGCGGCGCGAGCGCACGAAGCCGGCGCGCCGCAGCACCTGCAGGTGCTGCGAGGCGTTGGCCAGGGAGAGACCGGTGAGCTGGGCCAGGCGCTCGACCGAGCGCTCGCCTTGCGCGGCATGTTCCAGCAGTTCCAGTCGGTTTCCCTGGCCCAGGACCCGGGCCAGTTCGGCGAATTGCTCAAAGATTTCAGACTTGGGATTTTTCATTCAAGCAATAACTTGACTGATTGAATGAATCCCGTCAAGCCATCAAACATCGATGGAACAAGACCTGTCGAACGAGCCTCTCGTCCGCTTCGCCGTCTTCCTCGCCGTCTTCGCCCTGGTCGCGGCCTGGGAGGCGGCCGCGCCGCGCCGCGCGCGGCAGCTTTCGCGCTGGGCGCGCTGGCCGGCCAACCTCGGCATCGTGGCCCTGAACACGGCGCTGGTGCGTCTGCTGCTGCCGACCACGGCTGTCGCCTTCGCGCTCCTGGCCGAGCAGCGCGGCTGGGGCCTGCTGGCTGCCATCGACCTGCCGCGCTGGGTGGCTGTCGTCCTGGCGGTCCTCGCCCTCGATCTCGCGATCTACCTCCAGCACGTTCTGTTCCATGCCGTCCCGGTGCTGTGGCGGCTGCACCGGATGCATCACGCCGATCTCGACATCGACGTCACCACCGGCGCCCGCTTCCATCCGATCGAGATTGCGGCCTCGATGGTCCTGAAGCTCGCCGCCATCGCGGCCCTTGGCGCCCCCGCCGAGGCGGTGCTGGTCTTCGAGATCCTCCTCAACGCGACCGCGATGTTCAACCACGCCAACCTCCGCCTGCCGGTGGGCCTCGATCAGGTGCTGAGATGGATGGTCGTCACGCCCGACATGCACCGTGTCCACCATTCGATCGAGCGGCGGGAAACCAACAGCAATTTCGGCTTCAACATGCCGTGGTGGGACCGCCTGTTCGGCACCTATCGCGCCCAGCCGGCGGCAGGTCATGAAGCCATGACGATCGGCATCGGGCAGTTCCGCGCGCCCGGCGAGCAGCGGCTCGACCGCATGCTGACCCAGCCGTTCCGCGACGACGCGCCGGAAGCGAGCGGAGGAGCCCGGACCTGAAGTCGCTCATCATCCTCAGGAGCGACCCGGGGTGGCGCTTCCGCGCGGCTGTGCCGGCCGCCGCGCGGCACTCCAGGGTGCGGGCAACGTCGCCCGGCATGCGATTTCCGAGAGATGCATTCACCCTGTCCGGATCGCCGGACGTTCGTCAGATTGGCGGTCGCGCCTCGGTGTCGGCCAGCAACGGGCCGTTCCATTCAATCACATGCGCGTGCCGCTCCGGCCGCTCCGCCGGCATCGTGGCTTTCGGCGTGCCGACGGCGAGGAAGCCGACCAGCCGGCTCGGCGCCTGGAAGCCCAGGGCCGTGTTCACCCGGGTGTCGTAGGTATTGGCGCCGGTCACCCACATGCCGCCGTAGCCCAGCATATGGACCGCATTCAGCATGTTCATCGCCGCGGCACCGGCTGACAGCACCTGCTCGATCTCGGGAACGGGATGACCGGGCCGGATGCGGGCGCCGACGGCGATCAGCAGGGGAGTCCGTAGCGCCCAGGCGCGGTAGCGATCGAGCTGGGATGTCGGCGCCCGGCGATCGCGCGCCGTGGCCGCCGCGACCAGGCAGTCGCCCAGGGCGGCGCGGGCGTCGCCGCGGATCAGCACGAAGCGCCAGGGCCGGAGCCGTCCATGGTCGGGCGCGCGCAGCCCGGCATCGAGGATCAGGTCGAGATCGGCGCCATGTGGCGCCGGCTCTTCGAGGACGCCGACGGACTGGCGGGAGAGGAGCGAGTCGAGGGGGTGTTGGGGGGCAAGCATGACCGCAGGATGCAGTAATTACGAATGATTGTCATTCTCAAAGTTGCAAGTTCAGCAGGATTCGTCCTATATTTCTGCTATCGTCGCCACGAGCCTGTCTCGCGCGGGCCACCCGGTTCGCGCCCCGGTTCGTGACTGGGGACGCGCACGGTTGGGAGACACGAAGGGGTGACAGATCCTGTGTCCCATTCCGGTGTCCAAGTGCCTGTGCTGCTTCGGCTTTCGTCTTGTCGGCCCACGCCGCTGCAATCGGCCGTGTCCACTTGTGTCCACCAGTCGTGTTCGCAGTCACGGCGGCACGATCCTGGCGTTCTTCGCGTACTCGCCCCATTGGCGCGCTCCTCGCGGTCCTGCTGGGCGCACTGTTCCAGGGTGAGAGGCCTCGAGGCGAGCGTCGGCACGTCGGGAGAGAGCGGGCTGCGCTCGAAGAAGAACTGGATGCTGCCGGCATGGAGGTCGTTCCAGGCGTTGCCGATCGCCTTGTAGTCGACGCCCTGCCACTCGCCCCCGGCGCGAAGGGCGCGACGAGAAAGCGACATGCGGAATGAACTCATGGCGCTGCAGAGTAATGAAACCGCGGTGCATGGACAGCGCGCCGCTCGCAGCCCTACCTTGCAAGCATGGCAACATCAGGTCGTCCGCCGCTCGACGGCATCCGCATCGTCGACTTCTCTCGTGTGATCGCAGGGCCCATGTGCACCCAGATGCTCTCCGACATGGGCGCCGAGGTGATCAAGATCGAGAACCCCGACGGTGGTGACGACACGCGCAAGGGTGCTGGGCCGCGGGTCGGCGGCGAAAAGGGCGAGAGCCATTTCTTCATGACCTTCAACAGGGGCAAGAAGAGCGTGGCGCTGGACTTCACCAAGCCCGACGGCCAGGCGATCGTGCACAAGCTGCTCGAAAAGGCCGACGTCCTGGTCGAGAACTTCCGGCCCGGCGTGCTCAGGAAATACGGCTTCGACTATGCCAGCCTCGCAGCGAAGTACCCGAAGCTGATCTACCTCTCGATCTCGGCCTACGGCCAGACCGGGCCGCTGTCGGATCGGCCGGGCTACGATCCGGTGCTGCAGGCCGAATCGGGCATGATGAGCGTGAACGGCGAAGCCGACGGCGAGGGGTTGCGCCATGCCATCGCCATCGTCGACACCATGACGGCGATCCATTCGGTGGCGGCGATCAACGCCACGCTCTATGCCCGGCGCGACACCGGCAAGGGTCAGCACATCGACCTCGCGCTCTATGACACGGCGCTGGTCTCGCTGGGCAATCTCGGCTCGTACTACCTGATCGGCGGCGAGCAGCCCCAGCGCGCCGGCAACGGCCATTTCGCCTCGGCGCCCAACAGCTCGTTCGATACCAAGAACGGCAAGATCTACATGGCGGTGGCCAACCAGAAGCTGTTCGCCGACACCGCCAAGGCGATGGGCCATCCCGAATGGGTGACCGATCCGCGCTTTTCCACCGTCGCCAACCGCGTGGCCAACAAGCCCGAGCTGACGCGCCTCATGGAACAGGTGCTGAAGACCGACACCAAGGAGAACTGGGCGCAGAAGCTGCGCCACCTGCCGGCCGGACCGATCCGCACCATGAAGGAAGCGCTCGACGAGCCGGAAGTGAAGCGCCGCGGCATGCTCAAGACATATAAGCAGAGCCGCGTCGGCGAAGTGCCGATCATCGGCTCGAACTACCGCTTCTCCGACACGCCGGTCGACGATACGCGGCCGCCGCCGTCGCTCGGCGAGCACACCGATCAGGTGCTGAAGGAGCTGGCCGGCCTGGGAGCGGCGGAACTGGCGTCCTTGCGCGAGAAGAAGATCATCGGTTAGCCGTCGATTACGACGACTGGAGCCAGCGCCTCAGGATCGTGTTGGTCTCCCCGGGCTTCTCCATGGTGACAAGATGGCCGCATTGCTCGACGACGACGAGGGCCGCGGCCGGAATGGCCTTGGCCATCTCCTCCGACAGGAATAGCGGCGTCGCCGCATCGTCCCTGCCGCAGACGACGATGGTAGGGCATTCGATGCGTGGCAGGTCGGGCCGCCGGTCGGCGCGGATCGCCGCCAGTTCCTCCTGGCGCCTGTAGATTTCGACGCCGATTTCGCCGCACATCGTCATGACCTCGTCGACCAGCTTCTTGTCGGGCAGCCGATAGGCCGGAATGAAGCGCGACATCTGCAGGCCCAGCACCAGCTCGAAATGACCTTCGTCGGCGAGGCGGACGCGGGCGCGGCGGATGGCGCGCTCGACCTCGTTCTGACCGCGCATGCCGGTGTCGAGCAGCGCGAGCTTCGTCACGCGCTCGGCCGCGAACTGCATGATCTCGACCGAGAGCATGCCGCCCAGCGACAGGCCGGCCAGAGCGAATTTGCCCGGCGGCATCTGCGCCACGACCCAGCGCGCGGCGGTCTCCCAGCTGTCCCAGATAGACAACGGCGCGCGGCGCCAATCGGGCACGACGATCTCGGCGATATCGTCCAGGGCAGCGACCTGGGCGGCGAACAGGCGCGGCGAGCAGAGCACGCCGGGCACGAGCAACAGGGGTATCTTGGCCATCGGTTCCTCCGGGTCCGAGCGTAGCGCAGCTTTTGCAGCGCCGCCATTTGACGACTGCGAGCAGCGGCGGCAGGCTCGGCTCTCCTCATTGCCGGAGAGCACGATGCCCCGCAGATTTGTCGATCTGTCGATCTATCTCGAGAACGACGTGATCTCCGATCCCGAGCCGTTCGGCCCGAAGATCCAGTACCACAAGCATGCCGATACGGCGGGTCAGATCGCGGGCTTCTTTCCTGGGCTGAAAAAGGAAGATCTTCCCGACGGCCAGGGCTGGGCGGTCGAGAACGTCAACCTCTCGACGCACAACGGCACGCATCTCGACGCGCCCTATCATTTTCATCCGACGATGAACAAGGGCGAGCGCGCCATCACCATCGACGAGGTGCCGCTCGACTGGTGCTTTCAGCCCGGCGTGAAGCTCGACTTCCGTGACATGGAGGACGGCCATGTCATCACCGCCAAGGAAGTCGATGACGAACTGAAGCGCATCGGCCACGAACTGAAGCCGCTGGAGATCGTCGTGGTCAACACGCGCGCCGGCTCGCGCTATGGCAACAGCGACTATGTGAACTCCGGCTGCGGCATGGGCTACGACGCCACCATGTATCTGCTCGAGCGCGGCATTCGCCTGACCGGCACCGACGCCTGGAGCTGGGATGCGCCGTTTTATTTCACGGCCCAGAAATGGGCCAAGGACCACGACCCGTCGATCATCTGGGAAGGCCACAAGGCCGGCCGCGACATCGGCTACTGCCACCTCGAGAAGCTGCACAATCTCGAGGCGCTGCCGGGCGACGGCTTCACCATCGCCTGCTTTCCGCACAAGATTCGCGGCGCCTCGGCCGGCTGGACGCGGGCCGTGGCGATCTTCGAGGAATAACGGCTAAAGCGACGCAGGGCGGCGCGCGAAGACGAGCGACAGGCCGAGGCTTGCGATGGCGAGGCCAGCGCCTTGGCGCAGGCGGCGCAGCAGGGTCGGCCGCGCCACCGCCACAGCGCGGGCGCGAGCGGCGAGAACCGCCACGACGACGTCGACTGCGGTATTGAGGGTCACCGAGGTCACGCCCAGCAGCAGAAACTGCAGCCATACCGGGCCGGCGGCGGGGTCTACGAACTGCGGCAGGAAGGCCAGGAAGAAGGCTGCGGTCTTGGGGTTCAGAGCTTCGACGACGATTCCCTCGCGGAAGGCGCGGTGCACGCCAGTCGCTTCCACTCGGGTGTCGATGACCGCGTGCGACTCGCGAAACGTCTTGAGGCCGAGCCAGACCAGGTAGATCGCGCCTGCGATCTTGAGGACAGTGAAGGCTTCGGCACTCGCCAGCATCAGGGCGGAGACGCCGATCGCGCCGGCTGCGACATGGGCGAGACCGCCCAGCGCGGTGCCGAAACTCGAGGCGAGGCCCTCGTTGCGGCCGCCCGCCAGAGTGCGCGCCGCGACGTAGAGAAGCCCGGGGCCCGGCAACACGGCGAGTGCGAACGCGGCAGCCAAAAACAGAGCGAAGCTTGAGAGGTCCATCATTCGCTCAGGCGAGCGGTTCCGGCTCGCCCGGCGGCAGCGGCATCTCGAAGACGTTGAGCGTCATCGACACCAGCATGTAGTAGCCGCAGACGCCGACCAGATCGACGACACCCTGCTCGCCGAAGGCATCGACGGCGCGTTTGTAGTTGGGGGTCGCGACACGGTTGGTGTCGAGATATTCCGTCACGAAGTCATAGACCACGCGCTCGACGTCGCGCGTGAACGGCGGCGTGGCGCGCGTGCGCACGGCTTCGATGATGTCGGGCGCCAGACCTGCTTCCTTGGCGAGGCGGGCATGGGCGTAGAATTCGAACTGCGCCTTGAAGTGGCGGCCGACGAGGCAGATCGCGAGCTCGGCGAGGTCCTTGGGCAGCGACGTGCTGAAGCGGCAGTATTCGCCGAGCTTCTGGGCGCGATCGGCCAGCTCCGGACGGCGCAGCCAGGGATCGAACGGCCCGCGCAGGCCGCCGCGCGGCCCCGCCACGATGGCGTCGGCCACCTTCTTCTGTTCAGGGGTGAGCTTGTCGAGGTCGAGCGGAACCAGACGCGGCATGAAGGACGACTCCTGGAATTCAGAAACGGGGGGACTAGAGCGGGCAGCCGGCGTCGCCGACGCGGTTCTTGTCGGCGTTGTCGAAGATGTTGTTGATCATCATCTCGCCGGCACGCTGGGCGATATCGGCCTGGGTGATGCAGGAGGCCGTGGCGCTCCACAGCACCTTGCCGGTATCGACGGAATAGAGCGTAAGCGAAACGCGCAACGTCGGGCCCGCCGTCGAAGGTGTGCGACCGGTGTTGCGACCGATCGGGTTCGCAGGCACCGGGAGGAAGGGATTGGAACCGCTCTCGGCGTAGTCGGGCTTGGTGCCGAGCTCGCCATAGTTCTGTCGGCTGCCGCCCAGCAGATCGAAGTAGCTCACGTCCATGCGCATGACGTTGCTACCGCTGAAGCCCACCTGGTTGCCGCGCTGCGACAGGCGGACCATCACCTGCCGGCGCAGCTCGCGTCCCAGCTTGGTGTCGGACCCGAGCTGCACTGCTGTCTTAGTCTTGGGGATGGGCTGCCAGGCCTTGATCTCCAGCTCGCCGAGCTTGGGGCCGCCGCCGACGCTGCCGTAGTTCTGCGCCGACGCAGAGGTCGTATGCGCAAGCGCCCATACGGCGACGAGTGCGACTGCGATTCTCATTGTTTCCTCCTAGGCCGTCAGCTTTTGCCAGCCGGGCTGGTCCCGGTCGAGCAGTCGCTTCAGCGATTCGAAATGCAGGAAGGCCTGCTGCGCCTCGCCCGCGATCTGCCTGGCCGTATGCTCGGCCATCGCGTCGTCGATGTTGAGCAGCGGGCGGCCGGTCTGCATCGCCAGCACCTGCACCATGGCCGCGCGCTCGAGATAGTAGAGGTCGTCGTAGGCCTGCGCGACGGTGGACCCCGAGACGATCACGCCGTGGTTGCGCAGGAACAGGATGTCCTTGTCGCCCATGGCGCGGCACATACGCTCGCCCTCGTCGTTCGAGAGCGCGACGCCGCCATACTTGTCGTCGTAGGCGACGCGGCCCCAGTAGCGGAAGGCGTTCTGGGTGCACATCTCGATCTTGCCGTCCTCGATCGACGTCAGTGCCGTGGCGTAGGGCATGTGAGTATGCAGCACGACCTTGGCGCGCGGATTGCCGCCGTGGATGCGGGCATGGATGTAGAAGGCGGTCGGCTCGACCGGATACTTGCCCTCGACGATGTTGCCCTCGCCGTCGGCCATGACGATGTCGGATGGCGTGATCTCCGACCAGTGCAGCCCCTGCGGATTGACCAGGAACAGCTCCTCGCGGCCGGGCACGGTCATGCTGAAATGGTTGCAGACGCCCTCGTTCAGCCCATGGTGCGCGGCCGCTCGCAGGGCGGTCGTCAGGTCGATTCGTGCCTGGGTTACAGGATCGTTGGCCAGCATCGAAAGAGCTCCGTTGCAGAAGGGTGGTGCGGCCGGCGATGATGCTGCCAAGCGCGTGCTGAGGCCAAGCGAAATCGCCGCGTCCGGGGTCGGCTGATGAATGTCCTGTTCGGTTCACCTCTGGGAGCCCTGTTGGCCAGACCATGGGTCGATCGGGTCGGGCTCTTCGGATTGCGGCGCTGGTATCTGCCGTTGTCGCGCTTGTGGGCCGCGGCCAATGCCGCAGGCCAAGATGCTTCACGGTTTCGCGAAGAGATCGGTGCGTCCCTGCCGGCCTTCTGGTCCGCATTTCGCCTGCGCAGGCTGCTGCTCCACAACGCCCGGGCATGTCTTGTGGCCGAATCGGCCCGGGTCGCGTGGGAGAAGGCGATCTTCGACGAAGTGGACGCCGATTCCGACCCCGGCAAGCTTGACCGGCACCGTCGTCGGGCGGCAACCCGCCATCTGGCGACCCGCGGGTGGTTCTATCCGCTGCTGTTCCCGCATCGCCCACCCTCGGCGCGCTGGCATATCGATCGGCCGGAGCAGACGGAGCGCGAGTTTGGCCCGCTTCTCGCCGATCCGACCCGTCTTTACGTGGCGCCGATCGATACCGGCACGATCTCGGTGTCGCGTCCGTTCGTGGAGAATGGCATGCGGGAGTATTGGTTGCGGGCGTCGACGCCGTCGACGCGACTGCGCGACCGGCCGGGCAGCGAACTCCTCTATGCCCGCGTCGTCGAGCCGGCGGGCGGACCGCCGAACGACACCTTGATTTTTGGCAGCGGCCTTTGCCTGGAGTTCGACCTCTTGTCGGTGGTGCGTGATCCCGGCGCCCGTTTGGCGGCAATGGGCTGGCGGGTGATCGAGCCGGTGTCGCCGTATCACGGTCTGCGTGCCATGCCGGGCTACTACGGCGGCGAGCCGTTCTTCGCTGCCGGGCCGACGAGTTCGATCGATCTCATTTCAGGGCAGGCAATCGAATCGGCGTTGCTCGTTGCCTGGAGCCGCGCCCGCTTCGGCGGCAAGGTGGCGTTGGCCGGCATCTCGATGACGTCGTTCGTGGCACAACAGGTAGCGAGTCATTGCCATCTCTGGCCGGCCGACGCGCGCCCCGACGCCGCGATGCTGATCAGCCATTCGGGACGAATCGAGGACGTGACGTTCGATGGTGCGCTTTCGGCCATGCTGGGCCTCGATGTGGCGCTGGCCAACGCAGGTTGGTCACGCGAAGCGCTCGCGCGGCTGTCGCGGACCGTCGATCCTGCCGAGGCGCCTGACCTGTCGCCCTCGCGCATCGTGTCGGTGCTCGGCGAGACCGATCGCTGGGTGCCCTATGGCGACGGGTTGGAGGTGGCTCGGCGATGGAACCTGCCCGAGGCCAACATCTTCCGCTACCGGTTGGGCCATCTCGGTATGCCGGTTCAGCTGACGCGCGACCCCGCGCCGTTTGTCCGGCTCAAGCAGGTCTTGGCGGCTTAGTCTTGCTTTGCGATATCTCCCGGACGAGCTTGGTTCGCACGGCACGGCCGAAGTGGTCGAAGGTGTCGGCCACGATCACGAAGGAACCGGGCCCGCCGATGACGTTCTCCTCGTAGTACTTGTCGAGCGAGAGGTCGGGTGCGCGGCCGAAGTTGGTGCGGTTCATCATCACCGGCAGGCCGTTGACGACGATGCCCTGTGCGACCAGCCGGTCGCGCACGATCTCGGCCGGCGGGCCGTCGTTGGTGCGACCATCACCCGAGACGTCGATGACGCGACGCTTTGCGGTGAAATCCGAATTCTCGAATCGCTCGCCGGCGTGGACGAGGGCGGCACCGATGGCCGTCCAGCTCTGCGACATACGGGGCGCCTCGGCGAGCTTGTCGGCGAACCGGCGTGCGGCCGCGGCGCTGTCGATGACCGCCCAGTCGATCACCACCGCCTGATAGTGCGCACCGGCCCACTCGGTGTAGCAGAGGGCGATGCGCCGATGCTCGCCGGACAGGATCGCATCGATGATGCGGTCGCTAGTGAGCGCCTCGACGTAGCCGCGACGCTGCAGTTCGGCTTCGACCTCGTCGACCGATCGAGAGACGTCGACCGCGAGCACGAGTTGCAGATCGACCGGCGTGGCAGCCTTGGCCGCCGTCACCACAGTCATCGCTGCCAAGGAGCCAACAAGCGCCGACCGTCGCTTCATGTCCGTCTCCCGCCGAAGGGGACGAGCATAGCACTGGCGCGGCGGCGGCAAAGAAAGACCGACAAAGAAAAACGCCGGAGGACGACCCCCGGCGTTCCCGTCGACCGCCTCGTGCGGTCTGCGGCCTATGACCTATTGATCATCGTCGAAGCCGCGCTTGCGCGGTTCGTAGTCGCGCTCGCGGCGCTTGTCGGGGCCGGGAGCATCGCGCCGGCGCGCCGGCCGGGTGACTTCGCCGCCCGGAGCTCCATCAAATCCACCAGGGGCTGGCGGTGCACCGGAAAAATCGGCGCGTCGGTCGCGCATCGGGCCGCCGTCGCTCGGGCCGGACGGAGCACCACGGTAGCCACCGCCACCACCACCACCACCGGCATAGCCACCGCCACCGCCGCCGCCGCGATAGCCGCCGCCGCCGCCGCCGCCGCCGTAACCACCGCCGCCCTCACGACCGCCACCGCCGCCATAGGGTGGACGCGGGCCGCGCGGACGGAAGCCGCCGCCATCGCGGCCGCCACCACCACCGCCGCCGCCAAATCCACCGCCGCCACCGCCACCACCGGGCTGGCGTTCGACAGCTTCGCGGACCGCGATCGAGCGGCCATCGAGCAACGCGCCGTTCATGGCCTGCATGGCCGCGGCGCCTTGGTCGTCGGTTTCCATTTCGAGGAACGCAAAGCCGCGGCTGCGGCCGGTCTCGCGATCCGCGATCACTTTCGATGAGCTGACGGTCCCGAATTGGGAGAACGCCTCGCCCAGACGCTCGGACGTGACCGAGTAGGGCAGATTGCCCACAAACAATTTGCGACTCATTCAAAGCTCTGTGCTGGAGGAAGGATTGAGCGGAGTCCGGCACGCGCTTGCTGGACCACTGTGTCCAAGCGTTTCGTTGTCCGTCGACGGGTGACCAAGAATCTCACGGAAGACGTTGCCGGTATCGCGCTCCGCGACTGTGCCGAGACTCGTGATGATGCTCGTCGGCCAGTGTCGCAATGCCGCACTTATGCGCTGATTCACCGGCTGAGTCCACCGCTCGCACCAAGGGTTGAGATCGCATCGGGCAAGCTACACAATCGTCACGTAAAAGGGAGAGCGCCATGATCGTCGATCATCGAACTTACGAACTACAGCCGGGCAGGTTGCGCGAGTTTCTCGCGCTCTACGAAAAGGAAGGTCTTTCCGTCCAGATGAAGCATCTCGGCAATCTCGTCGGATATTTCACCACCGAGGTCGGCAATGTGAACGAGATCGTGCACATCTGGGGTTACGAGGATCTCGCCGACCGCACCAAGCGTCGTGCCGCGATGGCCGCGGACCCGGCCTGGCAGGCCTATTTGCAGAAGAGCCGAGAATTCATGAAGCACATGAACAACAAGATATTGGTGCCCACGGCCTTCTCACCCACGAAGTAAGGGAAAAATCATGGCGACCGCCCATCCGCGCCGCAGCGGCGCGCAGGTTTTGATCGATCAACTGCGCATTCACGGCACCGACACGATCTTCGGCGTCCCCGGCGAGAGCTATCTCGCGGCCCTGGACGCCCTCTATGCCCAGCGCAACTCGATTCGCTACGTGATCTGTCGCCAGGAGGGCGGCGCATCGAACATGGCCGAAGCCTACGGCAAGCTCACCGGCAAGCCCGGCGTCTGCTTCGTGACACGCGGGCCGGGCGCCACCAATGCCAGCATAGGTTTGCATACCGGCTTCCAGGATTCGACGCCCATGATCCTGCTGGTGGGCCAAGTCGCCCGCGAGACGAGCGACCGCGAGGCCTTCCAGGAGATCGATTACCGCCGCATGTTCGGCCAGATGGCCAAATGGGTGGTGCAGGTCGAAGACGCGCGCCGCATTCCCGAGCTGGTGAGCCAGGCCTTCCACACCGCGCTGAACGGCCGACCCGGTCCTGTCGTGATGGCGCTGCCGGAAGACATGCTGACCGACGAGGTCGAGGTTGCCGACGCCGGCCCCTACCGGATCGCGCGCGGCGCACCGTCGGCGGCCGACATGGCGACGCTGCGCCAGATGCTCGAGGCGGCGCACAAGCCGATGGTGATTCTGGGCGGCGGCGGCTGGACGGCCGCGGCGTGCGCCGACATCAGGGCCTTCGTCGAGGCCAACGATCTGCCGGTCTGCGCATCTTTCCGCAACCAGGACCTGATCGACAACCGCCATCCCAACTATGTCGGCGATCTCGGCGTCGGCGTCGGTCCCGCGCTCGGCAAGCGCATCAGGGACTGCGACCTCATTCTCGCCGTCGGACCGCGGCTCGGCGAGGCGACGACCGGCGGTTACACGCTGATCGACCTGCCGGTGCCGAAGCAGAAGCTGGTGCATGTCCATGCTGGCGCCGAGGAACTCGGCCGCGTCTACCAGGCGAGCCTTCCCATCAACAGCGGCATGGCGAACTTCGCCGCTGCCGCCCGGGCGATGAAGCCGGTCGACGGCAAGCGCTGGAAGGCGGCCACGGAAGCG
This sequence comes from Reyranella sp., assembly GCA_030684475.1. GTDB lineage: Bacteria > Pseudomonadota > Alphaproteobacteria > Reyranellales > Reyranellaceae > Reyranella. The sequence continues at coordinate 13,436 of JAUXWB010000104.1, forward strand.
GGTCACGCCGAGTATCTCGACAACATCAAGCCGGGGCCTCTGCCAGGCGCGGTGAACATGGGCGAGGTCATCGGCTGGCTGAACAAGCGGCTGCCCGATGACGCCATCGTCACCAACGGCGCTGGCAACTACGCCGCCTTCCTGCACCGCTTCTTCCAGTACCGCGGCTTCAAGACCCAGCTCGCGCCGACCAGCGGCGCCATGGGCTACGGCGTGCCGGCGGCGGTGGCGGCCAAGATCGCCGAGCCCGGCCGCATGGTCGTGTCGCTGGCCGGCGACGGCTGCTTCCTGATGAACGGCCAGGAATTCGCGACGGCGGTCCAGCATGGTGCCAACATCGTGATCGTGGTCGTCGACAACGGCATGTACGGCACCATCCGAATGCATCAGGAGCGCGAGTACCCGACGCGGGTGCACGGCACCGAGCTCAAGAACCCCGACTTCGCGGCCTATGCCCGCGCCTTCGGCGGCCACGGCGAGACGGTGGAGAAGACCGCCGACTTCGAGGCGGCCTTCGAGCGCGCGCTGGCTTCGGCCAAGCCCGCGATCGTTCATGTGAAGACCGATCCCGAGGCGCTCACCTCGCGAATCACCTTGACCAAGCTGCGCGAGCAGGCGCTGGCGAAAGCGAAGTAGTTTTTGCGGGCTGCGGGTCTGGAGATCCGCTGCCCGCAAAGCCCTTGCGAACATATGCCGTCGCCTATATAGAGGCGGTCCGTGGAGATTTGAGCCGACCGGCTTGCGACCACGTTAAACATCGCTAAAAGGTCGGAGGTGCTCGCAAAAGCCCCCGTCCTTCCAGGTCGGGGGCTTTTTCGTTGCGCGCCATTCCTCGAGGGGCGGGCGCGGACGAGGGGAGAGGACGATGGACGGATCGATTCCGAGGAAGAAGGCGCCGGCGGACGTTTCAAGCTGGCGGCCGCAGACCCGCGCGGTGCGCGGCGGCCAGATCCGCAGCAACTTCGACGAGACATCGGAGGCACTGTTCCTGACATCGGGCTATGCCTATGCGAGCGCCGAGGAGGCCGAGGCCACCTTCAAGGGCGAGAGCAGCCACTACCAGTATTCGCGCTTCGGCAATCCCACCGTCACCATGTTCGAGAACCGGCTGGCCGCCCTCGAAGGCGCCGAGGCCTGTCGCGCCACCTCGACCGGCATGTCGGCAGTGTTCTTTTCTCTGCTCGCGTTGCTCAAGTCCGGTGACCGCGTCGTGGCGGCACGCCAGCTCTTCGGCTCCTGCCACTACATCGTGGCCGAGCTGCTGCCGAAGTACGGCATCCAGAGCGAGCTGGTCGACGGCGGCGATCTCGTGGCCTGGGAGAAGGCGCTGTCGAAGCCCACCCAGGCCGTGCTGTTCGAATCGCCCAGCAATCCGATGCTCGACATCGTCGACATCAAGGCGGTGTGCGATCTCGCGCACAAGGCCGGCGCCAAGGTCGTGCTCGACAACGCCTTTGCCACGCCAATGCTGCAGCGTCCGCTCGAGTTCGGCGCCGACATCGTGGTCCACTCCGCCACCAAGTACATCGACGGCCAGGGTCGCACGCTGGGCGGTGCCGTGCTGGGCTCCAAGGAATTCATCCTCGAGAAGCTGCAGCCGATCATCCGCAACACCGGCCCGTCGCTCAGCCCATTCAACGCCTGGGTGCTGGTGAAGGGCCTGGAGACGCTCGGCCTGCGCGTCGACCGCCACTGCGCCAATGCCAGGCGCGTTGCCGATGCCCTGGCGGGCCACCCCGCGATCTCGCGCGTGCTCTATCCCGGGCGCAGCGACCATCCGCAGCACAAGCTCGCGGCCAAGCAGATGTCGGACTTCGGCGGCGTCGTCACCTTCGACCTCAAGGCCGGCAAGTGGGCGGCATTCGAGACGCTGAACCGCCTGCAGCTCGTCGACATCTCCAACAACCTGGGCGACGCCAAGAGCCTGGTCACCCATCCGGCGACGACAACACACATGCGCATCGGCGCCGAGGAACGCGCCAGGCTCGGCATCAACGACGGCACCGTCCGCATCTCGGTCGGCCTCGAGGACGCCGAGGACATCATCGCCGACCTGGCGCAGGCCCTCGGCGGCTGATGAGGGTGGCTGAGCCTTCAGTGTCGCTCGCGGCGACACTCTGGCAAAGCAACACGAGTCGAGCCGAGCGCATCCTGGCGCACGGCTTCGTGCGCGGCCTGGGCGACGGCTCGCTGCCGGTCGACGCCTTCAAGGGCTATGTGGCGCAGGACGCCTATTTCCTCGAAGCCTTTGCGCGCGCCTACGCCTTCTGTCTCGCCCACAGCACCACGCGCGAGGACCTGAACGACTTCGCCGACCTGATCGCGGGCGTGCGCGACGAGCTCAAACTGCACAAGGGCTATGCCGACCGCTGGCAGGTCGATCTCACCGCGGTGACGCCGATCGCGGCGACCACGGCCTACGTCGATTTCCTGCTGGAGATCGCGCGGCGCGGCGAGCTTGGCGCCACGATCGCGGCCATGACGCCCTGCATGCGGCTCTATGCGTTCCTCGGCCGCTCGCTGTCGGCTGCCAAAGTGGCGCCGCTCTATGCCGAATGGGTGACGACCTATGCCGATCCCGGTTTCGAGGCGCTGGCGGCCCGGCTGGAGGCGCTGCTCGACAGGCACGCCACGGACAGCACGGCGGTGCGTGCCAACTATCGCCGCGCCATGGAACTGGAATACAACTTTTTCGACGCCAACCTCTAGAGAGCGGCGAGCTTTTCCATCGAGCGCTCGAGCGCGCCGTGCAGGTCGGCGGTGAGTCTGGCGCCCATGGCCGTGCGCACTTCCTGTTCGGCGGCCGACCACAGCGGCAGCGCGCGCTTGAACAGCGCCCGCCCCGCCGGTGTCGCGACCAGCTCGTGTCGGCGGCGGTCGCCGGCGGCAACGCGCTCGATGATGCCCGACGTCAGCAGCGGTCGCAGGTTGCGGGTCAGCGTCGTGCGATCGGTGCTGAGCATTTCGGAAAGTTCGGTGATGCTCACCGGCCCGCGCGCCGCCACGAAGCCCAGCAGCGAAAATTGCGAGATTTTCAGGCCGGTAGATACCAGATGCCGGCTGTAGATCTGCGTCACGCGCCGCGCCGCGCCGCGCACGCGAAAGCAGGTGCATTCGGCGGGCGACAGGCGGAGCGGGGCGGTGCCGGACATGCACTCGACATTATCTTCATAGCTTGCCGAGGCAAAGGCTCAATGTGTATATGCACGTAAATAGATCTAGGAGAAGACGATGACCGCAGATGCTGGGACCGCAGATGCCGGATTTGGCGTGGTGCCGCTGGAACAGGCCCGCACCATGGACGGGCTCACCCTGTTCAAGGGCCTGCTGGAGGGCCGCCTGCCGGCGCCGCCGATCAGCCAGGCGCTGGGCATGACGCTCGCCGAGATCGAATTTGGCCGCGTGGTGTTCGCTTACACGCCGGTCTTCGATCATTACAATCCGCTGGGCAGCGTGCACGGCGGCATCGCCGCGACCCTGCTCGATTCGGTGATGGGCTGCTGCATCCACACCACGCTCAAGGCTGGCGTCGGCTACACCACGGTCGAGATCAAGGTGAACTATGTCCGCGCCATGACCGACAGGACCGGCCCGGTCCGCGCCGAGGGCAAGGTGATCAACGTCGGCTCGCGCATCGGCACGTCGGAAGGACGGCTGGTGGATGCCTCCGGCAAACTGCTGGCGCATGGCACAACCACCTGCCTGATCTTCCCGATTTGACCTTTCAGCCGGAACGTCCCATGTCAGGAATCGGAAGGGACGCTGCCGAGCGATGTATACAGCCACAACCCGTGCCATTTGCGTGACCGTCAGGCCGCAATATCTGCCCGATCAGTCCGATCCGGCGAAGTCCCAGTATGTCTGGGCCTATCAGGTCCGCATTGAGAACAAGGGTGATTTCACGGTGCAGTTGCGCAGCCGCCATTGGAAGATCACCGACGGGCTCGGCCGGCTGCAGGAGGTGAAGGGCCCCGGCGTGGTCGGCAAGACGCCGATGCTGCGCCCCGGCGACGTGTTCGAGTACACTTCCGGCACGCCGCTCTCGACGCCTTCCGGCATCATGGGCGGCACCTATCAGATGGTGAGCGAGTCCGGCGAGAATTTCGACATCGAGATCCCCGACTTCTCGCTCGACACGCCGACCGCAAAGCGCAACCTCAACTGAGATCAGCGCCGAGGAAACCGGGCTGGGCAAGCCACGAGGAACGACGATGAACAGGATGCTGAAGAAAAGCGACATGGTCTCGCTCGCCACCGGCCTCACCCGTCCCTCGCGCGAGGAGGCCGAGGCCGCCGTCCGCACGCTGATCCGCTGGTCCGGCGACGATCCCGACCGCGAGGGACTGGCCGGCACGCCCGACCGCGTCGTCCGCTCCTACGAGGAATTCTTCGCCGGCTACGACCAGGATCCGCGCGACATGCTGCAGCGGACCTTCGAGGAAGTCGAAGGCTACGTCGAGGTCGTCGTGCTGCGCGACATCCGCCTGGAATCGCACTGCGAGCACCATATGGTGCCGATCATCGGCAAGGTCCACGTCGGCTATCTGCCCGACAAGCGCGTCGTGGGCATCAGCAAGCTTGCCCGCGTGGTCGACGCCTTCGCCCATCGCCTGCAGATCCAGGAGAAGCTGACGGCGCAGATCGCCAACACGCTGCAGGACGTGCTGCAGCCGCGCGGCGTCGCCGTCGTCAT
>JAUXWB010000442.1 GCA_030684475.1 Reyranella sp.
ACTCGGCGGCGCCATCACCGAGAAGCTCGCCGAACTGTTCAGCGAGAGCAACGGGGCGGCCCCCAGGTCCGGCCGCCGGCGCCGATTGCATTCGTAACCACATGCGCACACATCTCAGCCGCCGCCGCTTTCTGAAGTTGACGGCGGCGGGGATTTCGGGCGCGGCGATCCCCGGCGCCGCCCAGGCGCAGAAGCCGGTCGTGCCGGACGAATTCACCGTCGCGGCCCCCGTTACGATCGAGGTCAACGCCCGGCCGATACCTTCATTCGATACCAGCGACCGCTCGCGCGTCCGCTTCGGCGCGCTGGAGTATCGCAGCGGGCTGATCCTGACCTCTCGGTTTCGCGGTTTCGGCGGGCTGTCGGGATTTCGGCTCGATCCGAAGGGCGAACGCTTCATCGCCGTCAGCGACCGCGGCAGCTGGTTCACCGGCCGCATCGTCTATCGGGCCCGCGAGATGACCGGGCTCGATGAGGTCGAGGCCGCGCCCCTGCTCGGGCCCGACGGCCGGCCGATCACCGCGCGCGGCTGGTACGATTCCGAATCGCTCGCGCTCGATGGCACGCTGGTTTATGTCGGCATCGAACGGGTGCACCGGATCCTGCGCTATGATTTCTCCAGGGGATTTACCCGGGCGCGCGGTGAGGAAGTTCCGCTGCCGCCTGCGGCGCGCAAATTGCCCAGCAACAAGGGGCTGGAAGCGCTGATGGTGGTGCCGAAGGGCTTTGCGCTGGCGGGCACGCTGATCGCGCTCTCCGAACGCGGGCTCGATGCCGACGGCAACATCGTCGCGTTCCTGATCGGCGGCAAGACGCCGGGCCAGTTCAGCCTGCGCCGCACCGATAAATTCGAGGTCAGCGACGGAGTGCTGCTGCCTTCCGGCGACCTGCTGGTGCTGGAGCGCAAGTTCTCCTGGCTCTCCGGCATCGGCATCCGGATCCGTCGTATTCCGCTCAAATCGCTGGCGCCGGGCGCCCTGGTCGACGGCCCCGCGGTCTTCGAGGCGGATCTCGGCCACGAGGTCGACAACATGGAAGCGATCGACGCCCACGTTACGCCGGAGGGCGACACCGTGCTGACGCTGGTCTCCGACGACAATTTCTCGATGGTCCAGCGCAATCTGATCCTGCAGTTCACGCTGATGGAGTAACCGTCGTCCCTGAAAACACGCTTGTAAGGAAGCCGCGGTGTGGATGAAGCGCATGGCGCGGCAGCGATTCCGGCGGTTGGACATCGCCGCCGCGACCCCTACACTATGCCATCCGTCATCTCCTCCCCCATCCGGAAATCCCCCATATGAGCGCCCTGTTTTCCCCGATCACGCTGCGCGGCCTGACGCTTTCCAATCGCATCATGGTGGCGCCGATGTGCCAGTACTCCGCCGAAAACGGCGAGGCCAATGACTGGCACTTCACCCATATCAACTCGCTGGCGCTGTCGGGCGCGGCGGCCTTCTGCATCGAGGCGACCGCGGTGGAGGCGATCGGCCGCATCACGCCGGGTTGCCTCGGGCTGTGGAACGACGCCACCGAGGCCGCGCTGAAGCCGGTGATGGCTTCGGTGCGCAAGCACTCGAAGGCCGCCATCGTGATGCAGCTCGCCCATGCCGGCCGCAAGGCGTCGAGCCACACGCCGTGGGACGGCGGCCAGCTGATCCCGGTCGCCGAGGGCGGCTGGCAGCCCGAGGGTCCCTCCGACGTGCCGCACAAGGAGGGCGAGGCCGCGCCGCGCGCGCTTGACGACGCCGGCCTGAAGCGGGTCCGCGACGCTTTCGTGGCGGCGGCGCAGCGCACCGAGCGGCTCGGCATCGACGCCATCGAGGTGCATTGCGCCCACGGCTATCTGCTGCATCAGTTTCTCTCGCCGATATCAAATCGGCGCACCGATCAATATGGCGGCAGTTTGCCGAACCGCATGCGGTTTCCGCTCGAAGTGTTCGACGCGGTGCGCGCGGCGTTTCCGAACGACAAGCCGGTCGGCCTGCGGGTCTCCGCCACCGACTGGGTCGAGGGCGGCTGGGAAATTTCCCAGACCATCGAGTTCGCCAAGGAGCTGAAAAAGCGCGGCGTCGACTGGATCGATGTGTCTTCCGGCGGCGTGTCGCCGCTGCAGAAAATTCCGCTCGGGCCCGGCTACCAGGTGCCGCTGGCGCAGGCGGTGAAGGAAGCCACCGGCGTCACGACGAGGGCGGTCGGCCTGATCACCGAGGCGAAGGAGGCCGAGGAGATCGTGGCCTCCGGCAAGGCCGACATGGTGGCGCTGGCGCGCGGCATGCTCTACGACCCGCGCTGGGGCTGGCACGCCGCCGCCGAACTCGGCGGCGAGGTCTCGGCGCCGCCGCAATACTGGCGCTCGCAGCCTTCGACGCAAAAGGCGCTGTTCGGCGCGACCACGTTCGGGACGAGGTAGGTCTCTCGGCCTTCATGGTTCGAGACGCGGCCAAGAGGCCGCTCCTCACCATGAGGGTCTGACACCGGACCTCATCCTGAGGAGCGCGCTCTTTGCGCGCGTCTCGAAGGATGTGGGGGCTCGCGCCTCACGCCGCCCGCACGCTGTCGAGGAACTTCTCCACTTCGGTCTTCAGATGCGTGCTGACCTCGGCGAGCTCTTGCGCCGATTTCAGCATCTGGCCCGACGTGGTCTCGGTCTCGATCGCGCCCTTGGCGACCTTCTCGATATTGTCGGCGACGTCGAGGGTGCCGCCGGCGGCGGCTTCGACGCCCTGCGCGATGCTCTGGGTCGCGGTGCCCTGTTGTTCGACCGCCGATGAAATCGAGGTCGATATCCCGCTGATGCGCTCGATGGTCAGCCCGATTGCCTTGATGGCGTTGACGGACTCTTCGGTGGCCTGCTGCATGTTGACGATGTGCGACGAGATCTCGTCGGTCGCCTTCGCGGTCTGGCCCGCCAGCGTCTTGACTTCCTGCGCCACCACGGCAAAGCCGCGGCCGGCATCGCCGGCGCGCGCCGCCTCGATGGTGGCGTTGAGCGCCAGCAGATTGGTCTGCTCGGCAATCGAGGTGATCAGCTTGACCACGTCGCCGATGCGGGCGCCGGCCGCGCTCAGTTCCACCATCCGCTGGTCGGTGGCGTTGGCCTGCCGCACCGCGTCGGTGGCGACGCCGTTGGATTCCTGAACCCGGCGGCTGATCTCGACGATCGACTGCGACAATTCGCTGGAAGCCGCCGCCGCCGAGCGGACATGCTCGGACGCCTGGCGCGAGGCATCGGCGGAGCGGCCCGACATTTCCGCGGTGGAATGCGCCGTCAGCGAAAGCCGTTGCGCGTCTTGCTCGAAACGCCCCGAGGAGTTCAGCACCTGCTCGATGATGCCGCCGATCCGCCCGCGGAAATCGTCGACGAAACTGTTGAGCTCGGCCTTGCGCTGTTCGACCGCCTGCGCCTCGGCGTCGGCGCGTTCGCGCTCGAGCTGCCGGCGTTCGAGGCGGTTGTTCTTGAACACGTCGATGGTGCGGGCGATCGCGCCGATTTCGTCGTGGCGGCCGGCATGGCGCACCTCGATGTCGGTGCGGCCTTCGGCCAGCCCGGTCAGCGATTGCGTCACCGCCTTCAGCGGCCCGGTGATCCGACGCACCATCAGCATGGTCATGCCGAGCACGATCAGCGCGGCGATGGCGGCGGCCAGGCCCATCGCCCACAGCGCCTGCGACAGCATGCCGTCGAGCTGGGCGGTGGGAATGCCGACGAAGACGATGCCGATCACCTTGCCGGCGTCGCCGAACACCGGCTGGTAGGCGGTGACGAAGCGGCGGCCGAACAGGGTCGCCGGACCCTTGTAGGCCTCGCCGCGGCGGACCACCGGCTGCGCCGGATGATCGGGCGCGAGCTGGGTGCCGACCGCGCGGTCGCCGTTTTCCTTTTTCAGGTTGGTGGTGCGGCGAAAGAACTGCTTGCTGGCGTCGTCATAGACGAACAGCGTGGCGACGCCGCCGACATAGCCGACCGCCCGGTCGACGATTTTGTGGTCGGAAAATTCCGGCATCTTCGCGATATCGACGCGCTCGACCACGCCGTCCTTCAGCGCGATCCTGGCGTTGCCAAAACTTTCGCCGAAGGCGAGGCTGAGCGTGCGCAAATTGACGTCGATGTCGCTCAGCGCGCTCTTGTCGAAGTCGCGGCTCAGCGACCAGTAGCCGGCCCCCGCCACCAGCGCGGTATTGACCGCGATCAACAGCGCCGCGCCGAGTACGGCCTTGGGCCCGAGGTTAAGTCGCAGAAACGCGAAGCGGCTTCCCGTGATTCCAAACGCCATTCGGTATCTCCAAAAGAATCGGCTCGATCGCAAAGCTGCATTTTTAAGCATTTTGTTTACGATTGGCTTAATGAAGTCCGTCCGGCGGAATTATGGTTCCGCAACGCCCCTCCGGGCTGGCTTTTCTTGCTTGAGTTACATCCCTCGCATGTGGGGGATCCGGTACGCCGCGGCATTTCGGTCAATCGCCGCGGCCTCTAGCCCGTCGCCACCGGCCCGCCGGCCTTCTTCCACGCATCCATGCCGCCGGCGATGTGTGCGGTATTGGCAAGCCCGGCCTCCTTGGCCGCCGCCACCGCCATAGCCGATCGTTCGCCGAAGGCGCAGAAGAACACGATGCGGCGGCCGGTCGCCGCCGCCACCTCGCGCAGCATGCCGCCGGGTTTCAGCGCATCGCCGATGGCGGGATAGGGCGCGTGCAGCGCGCCCGGCAGCGTACCGTGCCTGGCGCGTTCGCTGGTTTCGCGCAGGTCGACCAGCAGGATATCCGGCCGGCCGAGGCTGTCGATGCCCTCCTGCGCGGTGAGCGATTGCCCTTGTTTCGCGAGATCGTCCTGATGCAGGCCGACATGCATGTTGGCGGGCACCGCGACGTCCATCATCTTGGGATTCGGCAGCTTCAGATTGGCCATCAGCTCGACATACTCATCCACCGAGCGTACCTGCAGCCGCGGATTGAAGCGCTTTTCCTCGCCGATGGTCGATACCGTGTCGCCCTTGTAGTCATGCGCCGGAAACACCAGGGTCTCGTCGGGCAGTTTCAGCAGCCGGTTGAAGATCGAATCATATTGCGCCCGCGCGCTGCCGTTCTGGAAATCGGTGCGGCCGGTGCCGCGGATCAACAGCGTATCGCCGGTGAACACGCGGTCGCCCATCAGATAGCTGTAGGAATCATCGGTGTGGCCGGGCGTGTACATGACGTCGAGGCTGAGGCCTTCGATCGTCACCCTGTCGCCCTCGGTGACCCGCATCGCCACCACATCGGCCTTGCTCTGCTCGCCCATGATGGTGACGCAGTGGGTGCGGTCGCGCAGCTCGCCCAAACCGGTGACGTGGTCGGCGTGCAGATGGGTGTCGACCGCCTTGACCAGCCGCAGATCAAGCTCGCGCAGCAGCTGGCAGTAACGGTCGACCTTTTCCAGCACGGGATCGAGGATCAGCGCCTCGCCGCCCGCGCGGCTGGCCAGCAGATAGCTGTAGGTTCCGGAAACGCTGTCGAACAACTGTCGAAAGATCATGGTCGATCGTCCCTGGCGTCTTCGTCCAGCCGTAGCGACGCGCTCTAAATTAGTCAATGCTAAAGCATGGAACCTGCGCTATCGTGATGACGGCGCCCGTGATGGCGCAGTCCATATCTGATCGGAAAATCGGGCCATGAGAGCGGTTGCAGCAGGCGCAAGAAGCAGGGCTGCCGGAATCAGCGCCGCAGATGCCGCGGCGCTGAGGATGCTGGCGAGACAGGCCGGCAGTGCGGCGCGATTGCTGAAATTGCTGGGCAATGAAAAGCGGCTGCTGATTCTCTGCTTTCTCGCCGCGCGCGGTGAAATGACCGTGGGCGAACTGGTCGAGGTGGCGAAACTCAGCCAGTCCGCGCTGTCGCAGCATCTGGCGCGATTGCGCGCCGACGGCCTGGTGACGTTCCGCCGGGCCTCGCAGACGCTGCATTACAGCATCGCCGACAAGAAGGCGCTGCGCGTGCTGCAGGTGCTGAAGGACATCTATTGCGGGAATCTGAAGTGAAACGGCGCGCCAGTCGCGGCAATGTCAGCCGGATTTCTGCTGGAACCGGAGCAATCCTGGTTCGAAGCTGTTAACTTGGATGGCAACGGGGCCGGGCGCGAAATCGATATGGCTGAATATGTCGTGGAATTTGGCAGGGACGGCGGGCCGCTCGAGCCCGACGGCCGTCTCGACGCGCCGACGTTTCACCGCAACCATCAGGCGATCCGCGCGGTGCTGCAGCGCTATCTCGCTGATCGATCCGGCGACGTGGTCGAGGCCGGCAGCGGCACCGGCCAGCATGTGGTGGATTTCGCCCGGCATTTCCCTGAGATCGTGTGGTGGCCGAGCGATCTCCACGAGCCGCATCTGAAAAGCATCGCGGCGTGGCGGGCGCATGCGGGCCTGGCAAACATCCGTCCGCCGCTGCGGGTCGACCTGGCGGATCCGGCGTGGTGTCCCGAACTGCAGGACGGCAACGGTCCCGGGAAATTGCTGGCGGTGTTCTGCGCCAATGTGATCCACATCGCGCCATGGCGCGTGGCCGAAGGCCTGTTCGCGGGCGCGGCGCGCTATCTTGCTGCGGACGGGCGGCTGTTCCTCTACGGCCCGTTCAAGCGCGACGGCAGGCACACCGCGCTCAGCAACGCGGTGTTCGACACCAGCCTGCGCCATCGCGACGCCGAATGGGGCGTGCGCGATATCGAGGATCTGGAGAAGCTGGCGCGGAGCGTCGGACTGGCGCTTGTGGAAGCCGCGGAGATGCCCGCCAACAATCTGGTGCTGGTGTTCGAGCGGCGATGACGCCGGTTGGGTTGAAGCACTATTATCTCCACGTCATTGCGAGGAGCCCTTGCGACGAAGCAATCCATCTTACACCGGCATCGCTGTGAAATGGATTGCTTCGCTTTGCTCGCAATGACGCTGTGGGACCGGTGGTTCGCAATGACGGCTGATAGATCCGTCGTCCCTCACGCCACGCGGTCCGGCCACCCGATCTTCTGTTTCAGAAACGCATAGCCGAGCGCGGTGAAGGCGGCGCGCTCCTTGTTGTCCTTGCCGTAGCCGTGGCCGCCGGCCGCGGGTTCGTAGAGATAGGCCTCATACCCCATCGCCTGCAGTTTGGCCGCCATCTTGCGGGCGTGGCCGGGATGGACGCGGTCGTCCTTTTTTGTGGTGGCGATCAGGATCGGCGGATAGTTCTGGCCAGGCACGGCGGTGTGATAGGCGGAGTAGGTCTGCAGCCAGGCCCATTCCTCGGGTTTGTCGGGATCGCCATATTCCGCGATCCAGCTCGCGCCCGCCAGCAGTCTGGTGTAGCGGCGCATGTCGATCAGTGGGATCGTGCAGAACAGCGCTCCGAAGCGTTCCGGATAGCGCGTCAGCATGTTGGAGATCAGGATGCCGCCATTGGATCCGCCCTCCGCCGCGATCCGGCCCGGCCGGGTGACGCCGCGCCGCACCAGGTCGGCGGCCACCGCGGCAAAGTCATCATGCGCCAGCCGCTTGCCGGCGTAGCGGCCGGCCTCGTGCCAGCGCGTGCCGAACTCGCCGCCGCCGCGGATGTTGGCGATGACGCTGGTGCCGCCCTGTTCGAGCCACAGCTTGCCGATCGCGGACTGGTAATAGGGTTTCACCGCGATGCCGAAGCCGCCATAGGCGTTGAGATGCACCGGCGCCTCGCCGGTCAGATCAGCCGGTCCGGTCTGGACATAGGGAATGCGCTCGCCGTCGATCGAGACCGCCTCGTGCTGCGTGACCACGAGCCCATCCGCGGAAAACGTCCGCGGCGCGCGCTTCAGCACCACGGGGGCCGCGAGGCCCTCGATCAGCATCAGCGAGGCCGGCGTCACCGGATCCTGGATATTGGCGAGCAGGTCGCCATTGCTGTCGGCTTCGTCCGCGTCCAGCCGCCAGACATCGACCACGCCGATCTCGGGCAGGCCGGATAGTTTGCCGCGAGTCCAGCCGTCGGTCGCGGGTGTCCAGACTTCGAACACCGGCCGCAATTCGTCGAGAATGGAGATCACCAGTTTCTCGCCGGCCCAGAACAGGTTCTGCACCGCGCGGCGAGGTCCGGCCTCGCACAAGATCTGAAGATCGCGCTCTCCCGCCAGGAATCGCGACAGGGATATGCCAAGCACGGTGTCGGACGCATACGTCCGCGCTCCCACCGTCCAAGGCTTGCGCGGTTTCACCGCCAGCCAGTCGCCATGGCAATCGATCTCGGCGTCTTTGGGAATGTCGAGCCTTTCGCGCGCGCCGCCTTCGTCGCCAAGCCACAGATTGCGATTGAAGAAATCGAGCTGTTCGGCGAACCAAACCCGCGGCGCCGCGCCGGTGCGGTCGACGCTGGCGCTCACGGCCATATGCTCGGGCGCGGTCTCGAACAGCACCGGCGCCTGCCGCACGTCGGTGCCGCGCCGCCACAGCCTGACGGTTCTGGCGTAGCCCGATGTGGTCGCCATGCCCTCGCCATGGGCGCTCGACAGCAGCAGCGTATCGGCATCGATCCACTGGACGCTACCCTTCGCCTCCGGCAGGAAGAAGCCGCCACTGACAAAGGCTTTGGTTTCGACGTCGAATTCCCGCAGGACCACCGCGTCGCTGCCGCCGCGTGAAAGACTCAGCATCCGTGCGCCGCCTTCCGGCAGCGCCTGTGCCCCGGCAAACAGCCAGTCCTCGTTCTCTTCGGCGGCGAGCCTGTCCAGGTCGAGGATGGTTTCCCATGCCGGGCTGGCTTTGCGAAATTCAGCCAGCGTGGTTCGCCGCCACAACCCGCGCGGATTATTGGCATCCTTCCAGAGATTGGAGACGAAACCGCCGCGCCGGCTGATGTAGGGAATGTTGTCCGGCCGGTCGAGGATTTCAACCAGCGCGTCGCGGTCGTCGGCAAAGCCGGCGCGGCCGAATCTCTGGAGCGTCAGGGCGTTCTGCTGCTCGACGAAGGCCAGCGCCCGCTCGCCCTCGATCTCTTCCAGCCACAGATACGGATCGTCGTCAGGGGCTGCGATCGTCGGCCGGTCGTCGATGGACATGAAGCACCCCGGGAAACAACATCAATGAGGAACGGGGATGTACGCCGCTTTGGCCTGCGCTGTCCAATGTGCGCCGTTCGCATGGCGCGCGCCCGTTTGCGTCGGTTGATCGGGCAGGGGCTTGCCGCCATAGTATCCGGAATCAATGCGGCCGATATGCTCGGGCCGCATCTGGACGGAAATTCCTACATGATCGACGTGACCGCAGCCGATGAGATCGCCGACGACGCCCGCGCGCGCTCCAATGTGGCGCGGCTGGCGGCGGCGCAGGCGCTGACCGGCGCGAATTCGGCGGTCATTTTCGCCACCGGCTCGATCGTCGGCGCGACGCTGGCGCCGGATCTCTCGCTCGCGACCGTGCCGCTGTCGATGTATGTGGTGGGCCTCGCCGCCGGCACCCTGCCGACCGGTGCGATCTCGCGCGCCTATGGCCGCCGGGCAGCCTTCATCATCGGCACCGGCTGCGGCATGCTGACCGGCCTGCTTGGCGCCTACGCCATCCTGCGCGGTTCGTTCGTGCTGTTTTGCGTTGCGACGTTTCTCGGCGGGCTCTACGGCGCGGTGTCGCAATCCTATCGCTTCGCCGCCGCCGACGGCGCCAGCGTCGCCTTCCGTCCCAAGGCGGTGTCGTGGGTGATGGCCGGTGGTGTATTCGCCGGCGTGCTCGGTCCGCAGCTCGTGCAGTGGACCATGGATATCTGGCCGCCCTATCTGTTCGCCTTCAGCTTCCTGATGCAGGCGGTGGTGGCGCTGGTCGCGATGGCGGTGCTGGCGGGGGTCGACGCGCCGAAGCCGGCGCCGGCGGACATGCATGGCGGCCGGCCGCTGCTGGAGATCGCGATGCAGCCGCGCTTCATCGCCGCCGCGTTCTGCGGCATCGTCTCCTATCCCATGATGAACCTGGTGATGACCGCGGCGCCGCTGGCGATGCAGATGTGCGGGCTCTCCATCAGCGATTCCAATTTCGGCATTCAATGGCACATCGTGGCGATGTACGGACCGAGCTTCTTCACGGGCTCGCTGATCGCGCGCTTCGGCGCGCCGAAGATCGTCGCGGTCGGGCTGGCGCTGGAGGCCGTCAGCGCTGTGATCGGATTGTCCGGCCTCACCGCGATGCATTTCTGGGCCACGCTGATCGTGCTCGGGGTCGGCTGGAATCTTTCCTTCGTCGGCGCGTCCGCGCTGGTGCTGGAGACGCATCGGCCGCAGGAACGCAACAAGGTGCAGGCCTTCAATGATTTTCTGGTGTTCGGCATGATGGCGGTGGGTTCGTTCGGGTCGGGCCAGCTGCTGGCGAATTACGGCTGGTCTGCGGTCAATCTGGTGGTGTTCCCGCCAGTGCTGCTGGGACTCGCGGTCCTGATGTTCGCGTCGTTCGCCAGGCGCAGGGCGAAGCGGTCCGTGCCGGAATTTCCAGATCCAGGTATCTGATTGCTGCTCAAGCGTGGGAGATTTTCATGCCGTCGCGAGCCCGTCTCGATGAGTTCATCGCCGTCGTCGTGTCAGGCGATCATGCCGGCGCGATCGAACGCTATTACACCGAGGATGCAAGCATGCAGGAGAACGCGGCGCCTCCGCGCGTCGGCCGCGACGTGCTGGTGGCGCAGGAGCGCGCCACGCTGGAGCGGGTCGAGACTGTGGTTTCGACATGCGTAAGCTCGATTCTCGAGGGCGACCGCGTCGCCATCAACTGGATCTTCGACTTCACCTATCCTTCCGGCAAGACGATGCGGATCGACGAGGTCGCGCTGCAGGAATGGCGCGGCGACAGGATTTTCCGCGAGCGGTTCTTCTACGATCCGCCGAAACCGAAGACCTGATGACAACTGCTGACAGTTCGGCGGAGGCCGAAGCTTTTAACATCGCGGGCTGTTAGTTGTTATCGTCATGCCCGGGCCTGTCCCGGGCATCCACGTCTTTCTTCCTGACAAGGTTCAAGACGTGGATGGCCGGGACAGGCCCGGCCATGACGAAGGCAAGAGAAGAGCGTTGAACCCTTCCAGCAACACCTCCCTCGACGAAACCTCGGCCCGCTACGAGGGCTGGCGCATCGTCGTGGTCTGCTTTCTGGTGGCGACCTTCGGCTGGGGACTCGGCTTCTACGGCCAAAGCGTCTATGTCGCCGAGTTGCATCGGCTGCGCGGCTGGCCCACCTCGTTGATCTCGAGCGGCACCACCGTCTTCTATCTGTCCGGCGCGCTGCTGGTCGTGTTCGTCAGCGAGGCGATCAAGGCGATCGGCCCGCGCAACTGCCTGCTGGCCGGTGTCTTTACCATGGCGGCGGCCGCCGTCCTGATCGGACAGGTGACCGAGCCGTGGCAGCTCTATGCCGCCAATGCGCTGCTGGCGTTCGGCTGGGCCGGCACCAGTCTCGGCATGATCACCAACACGCTCGGGCTGTGGTTCGACAGCAAGCGCGGCATGGCGATCAGCCTGGCGCTGAACGGCGCCAGCTTCGGCGGCATCGTCGGCGTGCCGCTGCTGGTGGGGGCGATCGGATATTTTGGATTCCCCGGCGCCATGGTCGCCGCCGCGATCGCCATGATCGTGGTGATGGTCCCGGTCATCCTGCTGTTCGTGGGCAGGCCGCCGCTGCATCCGAGCGCCGCGGTCGCGGCGTTGTCGGCGGACGCGCCGTCGGCGACTCGGGTGCGGGCGCAGGCGTTCCGCGACATCGGCTTCCTCTCGGTCTCGGCCTCCTTCGCGCTGGTGCTGTTCGCGCAGGTCGGTTTCATCGTCCACCTGATCGCGTTCCTGGATTCAGTGATAGGCCGGGAACGCGCGGCGTTCGCGGTCGCGCTGATGACCGCGATGGCGGTGGTCGGCCGCGTGCTGTTCTCCTTCGTGATCGACCGGCTCAACCAGCGGCTGGCCTCGGCGATCTCGTTCGCCAGCCAGGCCGCCGCACTCGTCGTCATCATCAACGTGCACAACGAGATCGCGCTGATCGCGGCCTGCGCGCTGTTCGGCTTCTCGGTCGGCAATTTGATCACGCTGCCGGCGCTGATCGTGCAGCGCGAATTCGCTCCCTCCTCGTTCGGCGTGCTGATCAGCCTGATCACCGCGATCAACCAGGTCACTTACGCGTTTGGCCCCGCCGTCATCGGCCTGTTGCGCGATGCCTCGGGAGGCTATTCGCTGCCGTTTTATGGCTGCATCGCCCTGGAGCTGGTCGCGGCAGGGTTGATCATGATTCGCGGGCGGGCTGGTAAGACGGCTTCGCCTGCGTGAGTTCGTCATTGCGAGCGAAGCGAAGCAATCCATCTTTCTGTGAGGCGGCAAAGAAAGCTGGATTGCTTCGTCGCATCCGCCTTCGCCCGAAGGCGGGCTTCGGCGGACAAGAGTGCTCCTCGCAATGACGTTGACGGACTAAGTGTTCCGCTGCCGCAACAGTTCCTCCAGATCGAGCCGCTTGGTAAACATCGCCAGCGTCCCGTCCGGCCGGCGCGGCCATTCCGCTTCGGGCCGGTCCCGATACAGTTCGACGCCGTTCTGGTCGGGATCGCGCAAATACAGCGCCTCGCTGACGCCGTGATCGCTGGCGCCGTCGAGCGGAATGCCGGCCTCGATCAGGCGATGGAGCGCATCCGCCAGCGCGGGCCGCGTCGGATAGAGGATCGCGGTGTGAAACAGGCCGGTGGTGCCGGGCGGCGGCGGATGGCCGCCCTTGCTCTCCCAGGTGTTGAGGCCGATGTGGTGGTGATAGCCGCCCGCCGCGATGAACGCAGCGCCCGAGCTTAGCCGCTGCGTCACCTGAAAGCCGAGCACGCCGCAATAAAACGCCAGCGCGCGGTCGAGATCGGCGACCTTGAGATGGACATGCCCGATCCTCGTGCCGGCGATGATGGGGGGATTTTCGGCCATTTTATTCTCCATTCGAAAGTCTCGTGCCCCGGACGCAGCGCAGCGCGTTCGGGATCGCGCGTAGCGCGACTCCGGCGGTGCGCTGTTGAGCCGGGGGCCCATGTGGGTTGTAGTCCGATATATGGGGCCCGGCTCTGCGGAGCAGCGTAACGCTGCACCACGTCCGGGACACGAGATCGTTACGCCAGCTCCGACACTTCCCCGTCCGGCAGTTCGAACTCGAACGTGTTCAGCGTCATCGCCACCAGCGTGTAATAGCCGCACAGCCCGATGATTTCGACGATACCGCGTTCGCCGAGCAGCTTTACGGCTTCGTCGTAGAGAGGCTTCGAGACGCCGTGGCCTTCATGCAGCGACTTCGCGACGTCGTAGATCATCTGCCCCTTCGGATCGTCGAAAACAGGCGTGCGGCGGTCGCGGATATCTTCGATGATCTTCAGGTCCATGCCGCCCTTCAGCGCCAGCCGCTTGTGTGCAAACCATTCGTAATGCGAGGTCCAGTGCCGGGCGGTGACGAGGATCGCGATTTCCGAAAGCCTGGCCGGAAACGAGGTGTTGTAACGGATCACCTCGCCGAGCCGGGTGGCATGCCGGGCCATTTCGGGACTGTTGAGCCAGGCCATCATCGGCGCCGGCGGGGCGCCGCGCTTGCCGGCGATCGACTCGTCGTAGGTCTGCTTCTGGTCCGCGTTCATTTCGCCAGGCGAAAGCAACTTCAGCCGCATCTCGGTTTCCCCTTGTTTTTCAATCGTTGCGGCGCCCGCGGCGCCGGACCGCACAGCATTATCATATTCCGCATCGCGAACGGGTGCGCCAGAGATATGTTGAATTCCGCGATGCGACGGCTAAGGTCGATCCAACATTCGCCGATGGAAACGCACCATGTCCGATCTGGAAAAATTCCGCAGTGAGACCCGCGCCTGGCTGCAGGCCAATTGTCCGCCGGAAATGCGCAAGCCGATGACCTCCGACGCGGACACGTTCTGGGGCGGCCGCAATACCAAATTCACCTCCGAGCCGCAGCGCGTCTGGTTCGAGCGGATGCGCGACAAGGGCTGGACCGTGCCGGACTGGCCGAGGGAATATGGCGGGGGCGGGCTCGATGCCGGCGAGCACAAGGTGCTGCGCGAGGAGATGGCGGCGATGGGCGCCCGCCCGCCGCTGTCGAGTTTCGGGATCTGGATGCTCGGGCCGGCGCTGCTGAAATACGGCACCGAGGCGCAGAAGAAGGAGCATCTGCCCAAGATCGCCGCCGGCCTGATCCGCTGGTGCCAGGGCTATTCCGAGCCCAACGCCGGCTCGGACCTCGCTTCGCTGCAGACCCGCGCCGAAAGCGACGGTGACGATTACATCATCACCGGCCAGAAGATCTGGACCTCCTACGCCAACTACGCCGACTGGATTTTCTGCCTGGTGCGCACCGATCCGACCGCGAAGAAGCATGACGGCATCAGCTTCATCCTGTTCGACATGGCCTCGAAGGGCGTCTCGACCAAGCCGATTCTCCTGATCTCGGGCTATTCGCCGTTCTGCGAAACCTTTTTCGATAACGTCCGCGTGCCGAAATCGCATGTCGTCGGCACCGTCAACCGCGGCTGGGATGTCGCCAAATATCTGCTGCAGCACGAGCGTGCGATGATCTCGGGCATGGGCGAGCGCGGCGTCGGCCGGCCGCTCGGCCAGGTCGCCGCCGATTCGGTCGGCAGCGACGAGCAGGGCCGGCTGGAGGATTTGATGCTGCGCGGCCAGATCGCGACGTTCGAGATCGACGAAGCCGCGCTGTCCGCCGCCGCCGAGCGCGCGGTCGATCTCGCCAAGGCGGGACAGGCGCATCCGGCGTTTTCCTCGGCGATGAAATATTACGGCACCGAGCTCAACAAGCGCCGCCACGAGATCCTGATGTCGGCCGGCGGCATCGACGCGCTGGAATGGGAAAGCGAGCGTTCCAGCGGCGGCGCCCGCCCGCGCGCCTGGCTGCGCACCAAGGCCAATTCGATCGAGGGCGGCACCTCGGAAGTGATGCTCGGCATCGTCGCCAAGCGCATTCTGGATCTGCCGGGGGCGTGAAGAGCCCCGTCATTCCGGGGCGCGTCGAAGACGCGAACCCGGAATCTCGAGATTCCGGGTTCGATGCTGTCGCATCGCCCCGGAATGACAACGACAGAAACACCTGAACCGGAATCCTCTCATGGCACTCGTCCTCAACGAAGAACAATCGATGCTGCGCGACAGCGCGCGGGGTTTCATCAGCGACAAGGCGCCGGTGTCGCATCTGCGGCAGCTGCGCGACGCCCAGGACGCGACGGGATTTTCCCGCGAGCTCTGGAAGGGCTTTGCCGAGATGGGATTTGCCGGCCTGCTGGTGCCGGAAGCGTTCGGCGGCAGCGGGCTCGGCTGCGTCGAAGCCGGCATCGTGATGGAGGAAATTGGCCGCACCTTGATGCCGTCGCCATATCTGGCGACATCGGTACTGGCGGCGTCGGCGCTGTCGCGCGGCGGCAGCGACGCGCAGAAGTCGCAATATCTGCCGAAAATCTCGGACGGCTCGCTGCTGGCCGCGCTGGCGATCGACGAGGGCGCCAAGCATCGCCCGCTGATGACGAAACTGCAGGCGGTGCGCTCCGGCAACGGATTCAAACTCTCGGGCGACAAGGCCTTAGTGGTCGACGGCCACACCGCTGACCTGCTGATCGTGGCGGCGCGCAGCGCGGGCTCCGCCGGCGAGCGCGACGGCCTGACGCTGTTCCTGGTCGATCCCAGGACAAAGGGCGTAGCGATCGAGCGCACCGCGATGGTCGATGCGCACAATGCGGCGCGCATCGCGTTCGACAATGCCGAAGTCGATGCCGACGGCGTGCTCGGCGAGGTCGATCAGGGGGTTGCCTTGCTGGAAGGCGTGCTCAATATCGGCCGCGCCGCGGTGGCCTCCGAGATGGTCGGGCTGAGCGAGGAAGTGTTCGGCCGCACCGTCACCTATCTGAAAGAGCGCAAGCAGTTCGGCAAACTGATCGGCGAATTCCAGGCGCTGCAGCATCGCGCCGCCCAGCTCTATGTCGACATCGAGATCACTCGCGCCGCGGTGCTGAAGGCGCTGCAGACGCTCGACGGCGATTTCGACAAGGCTGCCGCCGCGGTCGCCGTTGCCAAGGCGCGGGCCGGCACCACCGCGACGCTGGCGGTGCAGGAAGGCGTGCAGATGCACGGCGGCATGGGCATGACCGACCAGTTCGACATCGGCTTCTTCATGAAGCGCGCACGGGTCTGCCAGGAATTGTTCGGCGACAGCAATTTCCACGCGGATCAATTGGCGCGGATGAAGAGTTATTGAGGCTCCGCTGCCTCAGCCGTCATTGCGAGCGCAGCGAAGCAATCCATCTTTATTTGCGCGGCAACATGGATTGCTTCGTCGCAAGCGCTCCTCGCAATGACGTTGCGGCAGTGTCGCATCCCCCACAACTGTCATCGCCCGGCTTGACGGGGCGACCCAGTACGCCGCGGCTTCTCGATTGATCGCTATCGTCTCTGGAATACTGGGTCGCCCGCCTTCGCGGGCGATGACGAGTTGGGGGAGGGCGCCGCAGTGACTCCGTCCCGCTGTCCTACCGGATCGGCGGGGCGTACTGGATGCCGCCGGCGCTCCAGAGCTGGTTCAGCCCGCGCGGGATCTTGAGTTTCGATCCCTCGCCGACATTGCGCTCGTAGATTTCGCCGTAATTGCCGACGTGGCGGATGATGCGCGCGGCCCAGTCCCTGGGCAGGCCGAGATCCTCGCCGTAGGCGCCCTCGGTGCCGACCAGCCGCATCACGTCCGGCTTTTTCGACTTCAGCGCCTCGTCGATGTTCTTGGAGTCGATGCCGAGCTCCTCGGCATTGATCATCGCGTACAGCGTCCACTTCACGATCATCATCCAGTCGTCGTCGCGCTGTCGCACCACGGGCGCCAGCGGCTCCTTGGAAATGACGTCGG
>JAUXWB010000450.1 GCA_030684475.1 Reyranella sp.
TGGTACGTCACGCCAGGCCGTCTGAGTCCGGTTTGAGCCCGTCCCCACCGAGCACCGATAAGCCTCGGAACGGACGCATCGCGCTGCCTGTCACAGGGTGCGCCGGGCTGTGACACGCGAAGAAGAAACGACGTCGTAAAAAGCCCGTGATTCCGGGCTCGGCCCGGACTCCGGGCGCGGGCGTGTCACAACATTTGTCACAACTTGGTGTGACACATTGGGTTGTGACACGCGGTCAGGACAACGGCTCTCCGGCGTGCGGAGAGCTGGCGTTCTAGTTGGACTTGCCGACGATGCGCACCGTCACCGAGGTCGAGCGGCCGGCTTCGTCGACCACGGCGACGCGCGCTTGGCCGGGTCCGTCGGGCACCCACTTGGCACCGTCGAGCGGACGGCCGTCGACCAGCCAGCGCAGGCGGCCCTCGCCTCCCATGGCATTGAGCGGCACGGCCTCGCGGGCGCCCAGTTCGATGCGGGCGTCGGCCGGCGGATAGGCGATGCGCGGGCCGCCGCGGCTCTCGACCACCGGCGCCAGGGTGCGCATGCGCGGCGGTAGCTCGCGATGGGAGGCCACGCGCAACACGTCGGGCGGTGGCGGGGCGGCGCGGTTGTCCTCGGCGGGCAGGCGGCTAAAAGCCTTGAAGGCGATCGGTAGCGCCGAGAGGCGGCCGAGCTGGCCGGGGCGCGGCGTGCCGTCGGCGTGGCCGACCCAGACCACGACCGTCCAGTTGGCGCTGTAGCCCACGCCCCAGGCGTCGCGAAAACCGGCGGAGGTGCCGGTCTTGAAGGCGTTGCGGCGGTAACGCAGTGCCACGGGGAGCGAGGCAAATCCCTCGGGCAGCGGCGCGTCGGTCAGCACGTCGGCCACGTACGAGGCGGCGGTCGGGCCGATCAGTCGGACCGGTGTCGGGGCCGGCCGATCCCGGCGCACAACGGGCGGCGCGAAGGTGCCCCCGTTGGCGAGGCCGGCATAGAGCCCGGCCATCTCCAGCGGCGAGATGGTGGCGCTGCCGAGCGCGATGCCCAGCGAATTGCCGGCATCGCCCGGCGGCAGGCCGGGCGAGACGCCCGCGGTGCGCAGGGTCGAGACGAAACGCTGCGGGCCGACCTTCTCCATCGCCAGCACGGCGGGTACATTCAAGGATTGTTGCAGCGCGCGGCGCACGGTGACGGCGCCCTGGTGGTCGCGGTCGAAGTTGCGCGGCAGCCAGTCGCGGAAGCGCACCGGCACGTCCTCGACCAGCGTGTCGGGATGCAGTGTGCGGTCGTCGAAGGCCATGGCATAGATCAAGGGTTTTAGCGCCGAACCGGGCGAGCGGTGGGCGCGCACCAGGTCGACCTGGCCGGCGCGGCCGAAGAAGTCGGAGCCGCCCAACCACGTCACGACGCCTCCGGTGCGATTGTCGAGCACGACCATGGCGATCTCGGCCTTGTCGGCGAACCGGCCACGCTCCTCGATGGCGAGTTGGGCCAGCGAGGCCTGCAGCTCGTAACGCAGCATCGTCGGCACTGTCGTGCCCGGCGATTGGCCGGCGAGCCAGGCCGCGAGATGCGGCGCCTGCATCGGTAGCGCCAGCCGGCGGTCGGGCGCGGGACGGCTGGCGGCCCTGTCGTAGGAGGCCTGGTCGACGATGCCGTGCTCCAGGCCGCGCACCAGCACTCGATCGCGCGCCGCCTGCGCCCGAAGGGTGGCACGATCGGGCCGGCGGCGCTCCGGCGATTGCGGGAGGGCGACCAGGAGTGCTGCTTCCGCGGCGTTGAGCTGCTTCGGCTCCTTGCCGAAATAGGCGAAGGAGGCGGCGCGCACGCCTTCCAGGTTGCCGCCCATCGGCGCCAGGGTGAGGTAGATCGCCAGCACCTCGGGCTTGGAGTAGCGCCACTCGAGTTGCAGCGCGCGCGCCGACTGGATGGTTTTGGTGAGCAGGCCGCGTGGTCGCGGTTCGAGCAGGCGGGCCGCCTGCATCGAGATCGTCGAGGCGCCCGACACGATGCGCCCGCGCCCGATCCACTGGCCGGCGGCGCGCGCCGCCGCCAGCGGATCGACGCCCCAGTGCCGGTCGAAGCGGCGATCCTCGTAGGCTTTGAGCAGTGCAAGATAAAGCGGGTCGACATCGTCGGCCGTGGTCCGGAGCCGCCACGTGCCGTCAGGCGTGGTGAAGGCGCGCAGCAGGCGGCCGTTGGCGTCGACGATCTCGGTCGATCGTTCCTGGTAGCGTGCGAGGTTGGGCGGGAACAGTCGGTCGAGCGCCAGCAAACCCGC
This sequence comes from Reyranella sp., assembly GCA_030684475.1. Taxonomy (GTDB): domain Bacteria; phylum Pseudomonadota; class Alphaproteobacteria; order Reyranellales; family Reyranellaceae; genus Reyranella. The sequence goes on from JAUXWB010000450.1 coordinate 2,261, forward strand.
CGCCAGGCCGGCGGCGGCGAGGGCAAACCCGACGAGGAGGAGCCGGCAGATCATGGTGTCAGCGCGGCGCGACCGTGACATGGCCCATGGCGCTGCGGGCATAGACGCGCGGGGCATACATGTCGGAGACATTGACCGCTGGCAACGTGAAGGTGCCGGGTGTTACGGCACGGACGATGTAGGCCAGATGGTAGGAATGGCCGAACCGCCGGGTCTCGTCCCACCATGTCCGGTAGGGTCGGTCACCGAGATCGAACGAGGCGAAGAAGCGGTCATCGCGGGCCTCGGCGATTCGCGGGATGGTGAGCTTCGACAGGAACGGAAAGGACTTCACCGTCTCCTCGTTCAGCACCGCCTCGATCTCGAACCCGGCGGGCAGAAGATCGAGCAGCGCCACTTCATGATAGCCGCCTTCCAGGTTGCGGCCGCGCACCGACACGATCAGCCGGTCGTTCTGGCGGACCTGGGCGAGGTCGGCAGGTTCGCCGCCAAGCGTGAGGTGGCGCCGGGTCACGCTGAAGCCATTGGCGCCCGCCGGTAGCGGCTCATGCGGCACGCCGCGTGCCGTCACCTGCATCCAGACGGCACGTTCGCCGTCGTTCCGGACGCGCAAACCACGGTCGATCGTTGCCTGGTCGGGATTGATGACCACCGGTTCGGTGGTCGATTTGCGCGGTTCGCCGTCGACCGAGTAGGCGAAGTCGCCACCGCCGGCCAGTGCCCGCGCGGCCAAGACCAGCCAAGCCTGTTCCTGGGTGGTGGTTTCGTCGATCCGGGCGGTGAGGCGTTCGCGCACCGACGCCACGACCTGGGTGACACCCTCGCGGCCACCGGCTTCGGAAGCGAGCGTCAGGAGTGCCGCGCGATTGCGCAATGGCGAGCCGTAGTAGTCGTTGGGGTCGCGCTCGTCGATGCGTTGGCGGGCCAGGCCGAAGGCGAGGCGGGCGCGGCCGGGTTCACCCACCTGGTTGAGCGCCGCGGCGAGCTGGGCCCAGGCGAGACCGCCCTTGATCTCGGAACCCTTCGTATCCTGGAAGTAGCGGACGCGGCCGGGATCGGCGAGGCCGGCCTTCGCCAGCACGTACCAGGCATAGGCCTGGGCGTTGGGCGACAGCCGGTCGACGGTACGGTTGAGCCAGGTCAGGCCGCGCTGCAGCGACGCCGCCGGCACCGCCATCTGCTGGTCACGGGCACGCAGCAGGAAATCGAGGGCATAGGCCTGCAGCCATTCGGCGGCGGAATTGCCGAAAGGTCCCCACATGCCGAACGAGCCGTCGGAGATCTGCATGTCGACGATGCGGTAGACCGCGTCCTGGACGCGATCGCCGATTCGGGGATCGGACGGTCCATACCCGAGAAGCGCCACGTCGTTGTAGTAGAGCAGCGGCAGGGCGCGACTGGTGGTCTGCTCGAGGCAGCCATAGGGATATTTGTCGAGCGCGCGCAGGAGCGCCGGCACGTCGATGCCGGGCGTGCGCGACAGCGCGACGCTCACCACCGTCGTGCCCGGCGCGAAAGGTGCCGTCACGTTGCGGTCGAGCGCCAGTTCGCGACCGGGATCGAGCTGGGCCACGGTATCGATGGCGCTCGGCGTCTGGGCCGCCCGCACCTGGATATTCCATTCGCGCTTGACGGCGAAGTTGCCGGGCCCAGCCACGGAGACCGTGACCTTGCCGAAGCCCGGATCACCGGCACGCAGCGACCAGGACAGCAGCTCGCGCTGGTTGGCGGCGAGACGCCGCGTCTCGGCGACCGGCCGTTCGAGTGCCACCGCGCCAGTGGCCTCCATCGTCACGCGGTAGTCGCCCGCCTGGCCCTCGACATTGTGCAGCGACAGCGCCACGCGGCCGTGGTCTGCCGGTGCCAGAAAGCGCGGCAGCACGACGTCGGCGGTGACGGCATCGCGCACGAACAGACGATGCTCGGCCGAGCCGACGCGGCTCTTGCTGTAGGCGACGGCCATCAACCGGAGCTGGCCGATGAAGTCGGGGATATCGAGCGCAATCCTGGCCTCGCCCTTGTCGTCGAGCTTCACGGGGCCGCTGAACAGGGCGACGGTGCGCGTGGGCACGATGTCGAGGCCGCCGATGTCACCCGAGTCGCCGCCGCTGCGGATACGGCCGAGATCGTCGGCGCGGCCGTCGAGCAGGCGGCCGTAGTCGTCGCGCATGGCGACGCCGAGCTGGCGCTTGCCGAAGTAGAACTCGGCCGGGTTGGGTGTGCGGAAGCGCGTGAGCTGCAGGATGCCCTCGTCGACCGCGGCCAGGGTGATGAAGGCCTCCTCGCCCTTGAGATTTGCGACGCGCACCGGTACTTCGATGCGCTGGCGCGGCGTCACCTTCTCGGGCGCCGCGATCTGCACGCCCAGGGTGCGCAGCGCCGGATCGAGGCCGAGCCACGCCGCCCCGATGGCGCGGGTCGGCGTGCGGTCGGCGGCAACCGACAATGGCCGCCACGCGGTCACCAGCGCGTAGGCGCCGGCACCCCATTCCGCCTTCATCGGCACGTCGATGGTGGTGCCGCCGACGGGAACCTGGACGGTATAGGTCGTCACGATGCGATCGGTGGCGATGGCGATCAGCGCCTCGCCGGCGAACGGCGCCTCGATGCGCAGCCGCGCCGTGTCGCCCGGCGCGTAGTTCTGCCTGTCGCTCGCCACCCGCAGCGTGTCGGGCGTCTCCTCGGCCGCGCCGCCACCATACCAGCCGACATAGAACATCATGCTGCTCGAGGTGTCGTTCTCGCTGTCGACGATCGTGAGGCGATGCGGCCCCCAGGTCAGGCGGCGGGCGAGGCGCACGGGGGCGTCGGCCTTGAGTGCGATGGTGTCGGCGATCAGCAGTCGCTCGTTGGGAATCGTCTGCCAGCGCCAGCGGCCGTCGACCTGATACCATTGGTAGGTATATTCGATCCGGTCGATGCGATATTCGACCGCCGGCCGGGCAATCTGCGCTCCCATGGAGTCGACCGCCACGATGTCGAATTCGGTGTCGGTACCCTCGCGCGAATAGCGACCCTCGAACACCGGACGGATGCCGAGGTAGGCGTCCCGGCTGCGCATCGGGATGACCTTGTCCGCCTTGGTGGCGCGGCCGCCGCCGGGCTCGAACACGCGGGCGGTGAGCTGTGCCTTGAGCGGCAGGACGGTGTCCTTCACCTGATCGCCGCCCCATTCGAGACGGGACTTGCCGGCCTCGTCGGTTTCCGGCGCCGTCAAGCTGATGAACGGCGGCTCGAATTTCTCGCGCTCGGCCTCCGGTCCGAACCGGTACTTGGCAAAGGCGGGGAAAGGCTGGTCGTCGACGATGACGCGCATGTCGGCTTCGACCGCGAGGCCCGAGGCCGGCGCGCCGTAGAGGAAGTCGGCCGAGATCGCAAAGCCGTTGGCCTGGCCGGGGCGCAGGATCGCCTCATCGGAGGTGAACTCGACCTTGAGCTTCTCCGGCACGAAATCCTCGACCGAGAAGTCGACGCGGCCGACCGGCGCTGCCCTGGGATCGATATGGGCGGCCACCGACCAGCGGCCGCGGCGCGAGGATTTCGGCAGGTCGATTGCCTGATGCACGGCCCCCGCCGCCTGCAACGCGTGGACGAAGCGCGTGAACTCGGTGCCGTCGGGCCGCTTGACGATCAGGGTCACCGGCATGTTGCTGAGCGCCGTCGCGCCGTCGTCGCGCAACAGGGCCATGAGCTGGACCGTCTCGCCGGGACGGTAGATCCCGCGCTCGGTGTAGAGGAAGGCGTCGACCGGCCCCGGCTGGGCGCGGCCCTCGATGCCGCGATCCGAGAGATCGAACGCAGCCTTGCTGAGTTCGAGACGGGAGAACTCCTGCTTGGCCGTATCCGAGGCCATGACGGCGGCCGGCTCCGCCGCGCCCCGGCCCTTCATGAGGCCGGCGGCAAAGCTTGCCCGGCCATCGGCCGCGGTAATGGCCTTGGCAATGGGCTCGTTGCCGCGCGACAGCAGAACGACCTCGAGGCCGGGCAGCGGCAGGGCGCTCTGCAGCGAGCGGGCGAAGACGTTGAGCCCGTCGTCACCGCTGAAGGTGGTCAGCGCGATGTCGGTGTCGATCAGCCAGAGGCCGGAGGCGCCGGCGCCGGCCTGATCCTCCTCGTCATCATCGTTCTGCGACGGTGGACGCGCCGAATTCCATACCACCACGAAGTAGGCACCTGGCTTCCAGTCCTTGATCGTTTCCCGGATCGGGAAGGCGGTGACGATCGGCTGGTTGGCGACGTTGCGCACTTCCATGGTACCGCGCCACAGCCTGACGCCGTTGGAGCCGTTCAGCCACGACCGCAGAGACCACGAGTCGGTGACCGGTTCCGTTCCTGGGAAGGTGGCGTCATAGCGGTCGCTGGCGAAGCGCTCGATGGCCCGCTCGTTGACGCGATAGACGGCGACACCGACCTTCGAGACGTTGATGGTGGTGATCGGCAGGCCGGCCGCCGAGCCGCGTGGCAGGATGAAGCCCTTGCCGGGCAGCGTGACCACCGCCGGGCGCGCGCCCATCGCCACGTCGACCGTCCGCTCGGCGTCAAGCTTGGCACCGTCGCGGCCGGGAAAGCCCGCGAGCAACTTGACCTTGTAGTCCTGGCCATAGGTGAGGCCGCCGACACACAGGCGGTCATCGACCACGCGCAATGCCGACTTAACCTCGGGTTCGATGCGGACGTAGTCGGCGTATTTCATGTCATTCGTGGCCAGCGGCTTGTTGAAGGCGAGGCAGGCCTCGCCGTCGGCGCGCGAGCTGTCGATGCCGAGGCGACGATAGGCGAAGGGTTCGTCGGGCGCGGTGGCAGGCTGGGCGAGCGGTGCCGGTGCCGTTGGGCCGGAAGCAGGGGCCGCCGGCGCGGCTGGTGTTGCCGGCGCGGGCGCGGCGGTCGAGGCGGTTCGCGGCGGCGGGGAACGGTCGAGAGAATCACCCGGCGTTCCGATGAGGTAGCCCGTAATGCCGGATCCCAGCATCAGAGCCACGACCAAGGCAGCCAGCGTCGACCTATTCATGAGAGCCCCCGCGTCAAGCGATCGGAGTGTAGTCCGTCGATTGTGTAGACACTGTGGAGACTGACGAGGGAGTTGTGAATGTTCCGGCACTGTGGCGGTTCCGACACGCTGTGGATAGGCCCGGCTTGAGCGCCTCCGGATTGCGTTCTAATCGCAAGCGATGGTGTTGCATCTCATCAAGCTCGCAGTCGGCGTCGACGACCTCGCCCACATGAAAGAAGTCCAGTCGGCACGCCGCAGGCAGCGCCGGCAGAGTCCGCGGTCTCCCCATTGGGTCTACACCCGCAACACGCCGCGGCGTGCGGAAGAGCTGCTGGCCGGCGGTTCGCTCTACTGGGTGGTGCGGGGTGTCATCCGCTGCCGCCAGGTGCTGGTCGGCTTCGACGAGGATTTCGACCGGGAGGAAGCCCGCAAATACTGTCGGATCAAGGTCAGGCGCACGCTGGTGCCAACCACGCCGCAGGCCTGCAGGGCCTTCCAGGGCTGGCGCTATCTCGAACCCGAGCGCGCGCCGCCCGATCTTTCGCGCGGCGACACCGGCGATATGCCGGCGGAAATGGCAGCCGAACTGAAGCGACTTGGGCTTCTCTAGCGCCGCCGAACTCTAACGACTGGTGAGCTTGAGCTCGATGCGCCGGTTGCGGGCCCTGTCGATGGCCGACAGAGGCTGGTACTGGCCGTAACCGGCGGCGACCAGGCGATCGTTCGGGATGCCCTCCTTGTGCAGGAATTTTACCACCGCGATGGCTCGGGCCGCCGACAGTTCCCAGTTGGAGGGATAGAGCGCGTTGTTGATCGGGGTGCTGTCGGTATGCCCGTCGACCTGGAGGACCCAGTTGATATTGTCGGGAATGCGGGAGGAGATGTCGACCAGCCGCTGGGCGACGCTGGCGAGCTGCTTCTCGCCGCCGGGCTGGAGCACCGCCGACCCCGAGGGGAACAGCACTTCCGACTGGAAGACGAAGCGGTCGCCCACGATCTGCACGTCGCGCTGGCCGGCCAGGGCCTCGCGCAGCTTGCCGAAGAACTCGGAACGGTAGCGCGCCAGCTCCTCGACCTTGCTGGCCAGCGCCCGGTTGAGTTTCTGGCCGAGGTCGACGATCTGCACCTGCTGCTCCTTGGCCTTGGCGTCGGCGGCGTCGAGCACGACGTTGAGGCGGGCGAGCTCGTCCTTGAGCCCGGCCAGCTCGGCGGTGAGCCGCACGACGGCCGCCTTCTGTTCGGCGGCGAGCTTCTGCTCCTCGGTGAGGTCGGCGAAGACCTTGCCCTTCTCCTCGTTGGCGGCGGCGAGCGAGGCCGCGAGGCGGGTGAGTTCCAGTCTCTGGCGCTCGATTTCCTTCTGCAGGTCGGCGCTCTCGGCTTCGGCGGAAGTGGTGGCTTGCTTTAGGGCTCCGGCCAATCGATCGCGTTCCGCTAGCATCGACGTCAGCCGTTCGGTGAGCTGATCGCGTTCGATCTTGGCCGCATCCGCCAACCGGCGCTCGGCGGCGAGATCGGCGCTCAAGCGATCCTGCTCGCCGCGCGCCTGGCGAAGCTGCAGGGTGAGCTGCTCGAGGTCTTGCTGCAGTCCCTGGGTAGCCTTCTTCTCGATCGACAGCAGGCTGGCGAGATCGCCGACCTGCTTGTTCAGCGAGTCGATGGCGCTATCGCGGTTGTTGAGGGCGTCCGACAGCGTGAATTGCGCGACGCTGAACAGCGACAGCAGGAACATCAGCACCATCAACAGCGTCGTGAGCGCATCGACGTAGCCAGGCCACGTATAGTCGGCGGCTCCGGCGCGGCGGCGGGACGAGGCAGCCGCCATGTCCGGCTACCCCTCGCTCGGTGGTTGGCCTTGGCCGCGCGTCGAGGCGATGGTGCGGGCGAGCAGCCGGAACTCGCCGCGCAGTTCGTCGGCCAGGGTGGTGCGGCTGCGGACACTTTCCTCGACGAGGCGGGCGAGATTGGCCTCGATGCTCCGTTGGTGTGCCTGCAGTGCCTCGCGGTCGCCTTCCGGGGATCGCTCGGACAGACGATTGACGGTGCCGCGCAGTTCGATCGAATGCTCCGCCAAGCGAGCGAGCAGGGTTTGCTGGGTGCGCATGGTCTCAGCCAGGGCGGCGAGACGCTCGACAAGCATGACGCTGGCGTTTGCTGTCGCTTCGCGGCTTTCCTCGCTGCGCCGGAGCGTCCGCGTGAGTTCGTCTAGTCCATCGGCGGTGCGTTCGAGCAGGGCTTCGACATAGGCGGAGACACCCTGCTCGCCCTCCAGACTGCCGCTGGAAAGGTGGGTGGCGCCGGCCAGCCATTCCTCGAGTTCGATGTGAAAGCGACCCTGAGCCTGGCTCGCCTGCAGTTCCAGGAAGCCCAGCACAAGCGAGCCGGAGAGGCCGAACAGGGAGGCACCGAAGGCAATTGCCATGCCCTTGAGTGGGCCTTCGATGCTGGCCTTGAGCTTGGCGAACATCTGCAGCGCGTCGCCGCCTGTGACCTGGAGCCCGCTGATGGCATCGGCGACGGCGGTGATGGTTTCGAGGAGGCCCCAGAACGTGCCGAGCAGGCCGAGGAAGATCAGTAGCCCGGTCAGGTAGCGCGCGAGGTCGCGTCGCTCGTCGAGGCGGGTTGCGATGCCGTCGAGCAGGGCGCGCGTGGCTGTCGGTGAGAGCCGGAAATTGTCCTGCTTCTCGCCCAGCATGGCTGCCATCGGCGTCAACAGGTTGATCGAATGGGTCTCCAGCGGGGGCGCGCCCTGGTCGCGGTGCTGGAACCGCCGCAGCCACCGCACTTCGGGCCACAACGAGATGACCTGGCGCATGACGAAGAAGATGCCGATCGCCAATACGCCCACGATCACACCGTTCAGGATCGGCGTGTTCAGGAACACCCGGAGCAGGTCTTCGTGGAGCAGGTAGGCGAGGCCCGCGACGGCTGCCAGGAACAGCAGCATGCGGACCAGATAGGGAAGGGGGTTACTCATGCGGTCAGGTACGATCGCGGCACGACGGGAAATCGATCACGAGTTCGGCACCAGGATATCGACACGTTCGCTTCCACCGCCTCTGCTGTCGCCACCGTAGGCACCGACCTCGATGCGGGCCTTCACACCCCTGTCGATCAGATAGCTGCGGACGACCAGCGCGCGGGCGAGCGAGACCTTGCGGCTTTCGGGATCGCCACCGCCGGCGTAGGCGCGGATCTCGATCTGGCGCAGGCTGCGATCACCAAGGTTCTTGGCCAGGCGATCGAGATCAGTCTTGGCGGAGTCGCTGAGCTCTGCCGACTGGCCGGCGAAGGCGACTGAGGCCGCCACGGCGCCCTTGGCGGGTGGGATCGCCGGTTCGGGCGGCAAAGGCGACGCGAAGGCCGCTACGGGCCGCGTCGGCGGGGCTGGTGCAGGCGTCGGCGTTGCCGCGGGGGGCGGAGCCGGCGCTACTGCGATCGGGGCTGGAGCGGCAGGCTTCGGTGTGGGTGCAGGCTCGGGCCGTGCCGCCATGGGCGGGGCGATCAGCGGCTGAGGGGGGGGCGTGTGGGCTGGGGCCAGCGTGTAACTTCTGCTCCGCGACGGAGCGTTGCCCAACTCGGGAATGGCCACGATCCGGCTTTCGATCGGGCCAGGCGGCGGCGCCGGCAGGTAGGTCCCGGGATTGTAGGAATAAATGGGCGCCGGGGCGCCGGCGGAGACCGCGCCGGCCGAGACAGAAACTGGGTAGGCAGCGCTGACACCGCCGCCAGGCAGCCAGGGATTGAAGGCAGGTCCACCGGCGCCGGCCGGGCCGACCGTGTCGACGATGGGGTAAGCTGCCTGCGGGCCATACTGCGGCACCGGTCCACCCGGCAAGCCGACGCCGGAGTAGGGGTTGAAGGCCGTCACGTTCGATCCCTGGGCGAAGGCGGCCGATGCGGCGCCCAAGCCCAAAACGGCAAGGGTGATGCTGCGCACGGCGACCGAAGACGTTGGCATAACCGATTGCCTTTCCAAGGATTTAGCGAGTCGAGACTGTCTGCAGCAGGGACGGGCGCTGGCGTCCGGAGAATAGCCAATGGGGCCCCCCCGCTCAACCGGCCGACGGTGCGCAAAATGCTGAAAGCCGGCGAGGACGACGCCCTACAGCGATTCGGCCGGGCGGCTGCCGGTGAGGATCTCGACCATGGAATCGCGCAGCCCGGCGTTGCTGGCCAGGATCGAGGGGCCGCCCAGGACGTAGGGCTGTCCCGAAATGTCACCCACGAAGCCGCCCGCTTCGCGCACCAGCAGAAGACCGGCGGCGACATCCCACGGCGCAAGGCCGAACTCGAAGAACGCATCGAAGCGCCCGGCGGCCACGAAGGCGAGATCGAGCGCCGCCGCGCCCCAGCGGCGGACGCCGGCGGTGCGCGCGGTCACGGCGGCGAGCTTGGCGTGGTAGGCAGCGTGATCGCTCTTGCCGATGTGCGGGATGCCGGTGCCGACCAGGGCGCGCGCCGGATCCTTGCGGCCCGAGACGCGGAGGCGGCGGGAGCGTGCGGCGGGCGTGTCGATGAAGGCCCCATTGCCCTTCTCGGCCCAGAACAGTTCGTCGGAGATCGGCTGGTAAACGACGGCAGCGATCATCTCGCCGTCGCGTTCGAGGCCGATCGAAATGGCGAAGTGCGGCACGCCGTGCAGGAAGTTGGTCGTGCCGTCGAGGGGATCGACGATCCAGCGGTTGCGGCCATCGCCCTTGAGCTCCGTGCTCTCCTCACCAAGGAAGCCGTATTCCGGCCGAGTCTTGAGAAGCTCGGCGCGGAGCACGCGTTCGGCCTTGATGTCGGCGTGGCTGACGAAGTCGCCCGGACCCTTTTCCGAGATCTGCAGGTGTTCGACTTCGCCGAAGTCGCGCTTCAGGTTTTTGGCCGCGGCGAAGGCGGCGCGGATCATCACGGTGACGGTGGCCGAACGCGGGGCCAGCGAACGGCGCTCGGGAGGGCCCGAGCGCTCGCGGCCGGGCGCCATCGGGGCGCGGCCGACGCGCGCGACGGGGCGATCGCCGAACGAACGGTCTCTGGGAGGGCGATCGGTGGGAAGGGCCACGATTCAATTTGTCCTTGGGTGCAATCAGTCCTTGGAGCGTTCCATGTAGCTGCCATCCTCGGTATTGATCACCAACCGGGTGCCGACGCCGATATGCGGTGGCACCATGACGCGGATGCCGCCCTCGACGATGGCGGGCTTGTAGGACGAGGAGGCGGTCTGGCCCTTGACCACGGCATCGGCTTCGGTGACGGCGAGGACCACCGTCTTGGGCAGCTCGATACCGACCGGCGTGCCTTCGTAGAGCGAGACCGCCACTTCCATGCCGTCCTGGAGGAAGCGCGCGAGATCGGCGTCGAGCACATCGGCGCCGACAACCAGCTGCTCGAAGTTTTCCTTGTCCATGAAGGTGAAGCCGTTCTCGTCCTTGAACAGGAAGGTGCACTCGCGGTCGTCGATATGGACGCGCTCGATCGTCTCGCCGGAGCGGAAACGTTCCTGGAGCTTGTTGCCCTCGCGTAGCGCCTTGGCCTCGATGGCGACGAACGCGCCGCCCTTGCCGGGGCTGATGTGCTCGACCTTGGAGGCCACCCAGAGCTTGCCGTTGTACTCGATGACGTTACCGGCGCGAATGGAATTGACGGGAACTTTCATGGGCTTACCGGGGGCTCGTCGTGGGTTCGGATGAATGGAATTCGGCCTCGTCCGCGGGGCGCGGGCCGAGGCCGACGGGCGGCCTTCTATCAAAGGCCGCCGGGGGCCGCAACCGGGCCTAGAGTCCCAGCTTGGCCTGCTTCTTCTTCGGCAGGGCGGCGGCAATCACGGCGTGGGCGCGCTTGAGATAGGCTTTGGTCTCGGCAGGCGTCAGGATCTTCGGGTCGTCGAGCGCCACCCACTTGGCGCGCGCCAGGTAGGGTGCCGGGCGGAAGCCCTCGGAGCGGCTGAGCGCTTCGTAGTGCTCGGGCGGGCACTTGAAGCAAACCCGGCCCACCGAATGGTCGGGCGGGGCGATCAGGCAGAACATCTTGCCGCCGACCTTGAAGACGATCACGCCCTCCCATTGCACGGTGCGTGTCGCGGCAGGCAGCTTGCTGCAGAAGGTGTCGATCTGTTTCGGTGTCATTGCGGCCGCACTCTACACGGCGTCCGCGGCGCATGCGATGGTCGGGCATGACCGAGTGGCGACCCGACAAACTTAGCCGACGCCTGCCGCATCTGGCGGCCCGTGCCCGCCTGCAGGCGGCGATGCGGCAGTGGTTCGCAGGCGAGGGCTTCGTCGAAGTCGAGACGCCGATCCTGCAGGTGGCGCCCGGCGCCGAGGTTCACCTGGCGGGTTTCGCCACGGAATGGGAGCTGCCCGACGGCGAGGAGCGCGAGCGCTGGCTGCACAGCTCGCCTGAGTTCGCGATGAAGAAGCTTTTGGCCGGCGGCGTCCCGAAGCTCTTCCAGTTCGCGCGCGTGTTCCGCAACGCCGAGGGATCGGCGCTGCATCATCCCGAGTTCACCATGCTGGAATGGTATCGCGCCGGTGCAGGCTATGAGGCCGTGATGGCCGATTGCGCGGCGCTGCTGGCGCTTACCGGCGTCGCGGAATTGCGCTGGGAGGATCATCGCTGCGATCCCCGCGCCGAGCCCGAGCGCCTGACCGTGGCCGAGGCTTTCGAGCGTCATGCCGGCGTCGACCTGTTCGCGACCATCGGCAATGCCGAGAAGCTCTCCCATGCCTCCGGCGTGGCGATGCATGCCGGCGACTCGTGGGACGATGTCTTCTTCCGCGTCATGTTCGAGAAGATCGAGAAGCGCCTCGGCATGGGCCGGCCGACCATCCTCTGCGAATATCCGATCGCGATGGCAGCCCTTGCCCGCGCCAAGCCGGGCGATCCGCGGGTGGCCGAGCGCTTCGAGCTCTATGCCTGCGGCGTCGAACTCGCCAACGCCTTCGGCGAACTCACCGACCCCGCCGTCCAGAGGGCGCGGCTGCAGGCCGACATGGACGAGAAGGAACGGCTCTATGGCCTGCGCTGGCCGGTCGACGGCGATTTCCTGGCGGCCCTCGATCACGGCCTGCCGGCCTGCGCCGGCATAGCGCTCGGCTTCGATCGTCTGGTGATGCTGGCGACGGGCGCGTCGCATATCGAGGACGTGCTGTGGCTACCGGTCCGCTGAAAAGCGCTCGTTGAAGGCGCGAACGGCGGCTTCGGGGCCGTCCTCGTGGTTCCAGACGCCGCCCGCGACGGCCAGGAAATCGGCGCCGGCCGCGATGACCGGGCGGCAATTCTCGACGGTGATGCCGCCAATCGCGACGCACGGAATTTCGAACAGTTCGCTCCACCACTCGATGATCTCGAGCGACGCCGGCGTCGTGACGGCTTTGGTGGTCGAGGGAAAGAAGGCGCCGAAGGCGACGTAGTCGGCGCCGGCTTCGCCCGCAGTCATGGCGAGGTCGCGCGAGGCTTTGCAGGTGACGCCGATCTGGCGCTGGGGGCCGACGATGCGTCGCGCCTCGGCATAGGACATGTCGTCCTGGCCGACATGCACGCCATCGCAGTCGAGCTTCACCGCGAGGTCGGGCCGGTCGTTCATGATGAAGGCCACGTCGCGCTGCTGGCAGATCGGTCGCAGGGTGTCGGCGGCGCGGGAGATCGCGTCGTCGGCCACGTCCTTCAGGCGAAGCTGGAAGGCGGCGACGTCGCCGCCATTCAACGCGGCACGCAGATCGTCGGCGAAGATTGCGGGATGCTCGAGACGCTCGGGGGAGATGAGGTAGAGGCGGGTCATGTGAGTCGGGCATGGTTTATGCGGTCTCCGCCGTGCCGTCGAGTCGGCCCGCCGACCTCAGTTCCCGCCCGGCGAAAACTTGTCGTTGTCCCCACCCGCGGGATGGTCTAATGGCGCCCATCTGCCGAGCGGGTGACTGTGAGCAAAGCCAAGCCAACGAAGACTGTCTTGCTGGTGTTGGCATCAACAATCGCAAGCCTGCTCCTGGGAATAGAAGTCGCGGCCTATCTGACGGTTCCGGGCATCGCCATGTCGTCGGAGGGTGATGCGCTGGTCATCTTCGACCCCGAAGTCGGCGCGATCCCCAATCCCAACGCACACAACAGGCGCATCTATCCCGCGATCAAGGACAGGAAGGCGTTCGCCTTCGACGTCTATACCAACGATCGTGGAGCCCGCGTCGATGGGCCCGGCGAGCGGAGCCCGGCCCGCGTCGATATCGTCACGCTCGGCGACTCCTTCACCTGGGGCTACGCTCTCCAGAATCCGCAAACCTATGCGAGCACGATCGGGCGGGAACTCCAGGCGAGCGTCTCCAACCTCGCCATGGCGAGTTACGGCACCACGCAATCGCTGCAGATCCTGCGGCGAAATCGCGATCTCGCGCCCAGGCTGATCGTCTACGGCATGATCGCCCATCATTTCGAGCGCAACGTCATGCCGTGTGCGCCGTCCTACTATCCGTTCTGCCTCGACGTTTCCCATGTCACGCCGGACGAGCAGGGCGAGCTCCGGATCGCGGCACCGTGGAGCAACGGCGTGCGGCGTCTCCAGCAGCAGCTCGCGGGTGACTACTATTACAATCCGGTGACGTGGCTGACGCACGGCCTCGACGTGATCCAGGGCCGGATCGAATACGCGCGGGCTACGTTCGACGAGGCCGACGAGGCCACGAAGGATCGCGCCATGTCGTTCCTCCTGCGCGAGATGGAAAGCACCGCGGCCGAGATGGGCACCCAGCTGCTCGTCGTCTACCTTCCCACGAACTACTGGGGCCCGCCCAAGGGCCTGGCGCGCGTCATCGGCAACATCCGGCTGCTCGATCTCACCGAGAGTTTTACGCGCAACAAGGAAGCGGGTGGCGCCAATCCCTATATCGTCGGCGACGGCCATCCCAGCGCGGCGGGCAACGCGCTGATCGCCAGCGAGATCGCGAAATACGTGCGCCGCGAGGGGTTGCTCAAGTAGCTGCGGGCTTGCGCCCGCAGCTCCGAGGGTTCCGTCGCTACATCTTGCCCTGATAGATGCTGATGATCTTGTCGAGCATGTCGAGCGCCTCGGCGCGCGGGCGCTGGAAGGTGTTGCGGCCGATGATCGAGCCGTTGGCGCCGCCGTCGCGCAGGCCGCGCACTTCGGTGAACAGGCCCTCGAGATCCTTGGCCTCGCCACCGGAGAACACCACGATGCGGCGGCCATTGAAGGTCGCCTGCATCACATGCTTGATGCGCGCAGCCAGCGTCGAGGCATCGACATTGGCCTTCTCGTAGGCGGCCTTGGCCTCGGGCTGCCACAGGACGTTGGTCGGCGGCTTCACCTTGATGATGTGGGCGCCCATCAGCGCCGCCATGTGGGCGGCATAGGCGCAGACGTCGAGCGCCGTCTC
>JAUXWB010000110.1 GCA_030684475.1 Reyranella sp.
CCAGCGCCTTGGCTTTGACGTCGAGCAGCGCGTTTTCGATCGCAGCCATCGCCTGCTGGTTGATGCCGCCCGGCGCCTGGCGCGTGATGGCATAGAAGGTCGTCATGATGCGCTCGATCGGCCGCGGATCCTGGCCGATGAGGCTGGCCGCCATGCGGCGGAACACGGCGGTGAGGCCGGCGCTGCCGTAGCCTTCGTTGTATTCCGACCAGCCGACCAGGCCGTCGTCGGTGGTGATCTTGAGAAATGAGAAGTCGCGCCAGCCGGCGTCGCAATGCAAATCCTCGATTTTGGCAATTTTCATAATGTTTCCTCCCGGGCGAGGCACAGCATAGACTAGCTGGCGGCGACTGAGGGATGAATCAATGCCCCTACTCGGCAAGGGAATGCTGGTCGTCTTCACCGAGGTGAAGGCGCGCGATGAACGCGATCTCAACGAGTGGTACAACCGCGAACATATCGACGAGCGGATCAATCTGTCGGGCTTCCACCGCGCCCGCCGCTACGTCGCCGTCCGCTGCTCGCCGAAGTACCTCGCCACCTATGAATGCGACTCGGTCGGCGACCTTGCCACCCCCGATTACCTGCGCCTGCTCGCCAACCAGACACCCTGGAGCCAGGCGGTGATGGCGCGGTTCACGCACTTCCATCGCCTCACACTGCGCGTCCAGGTCGACATGACGCATGGCGTCGGCGGTGCCGTTACCTGCGTCAGGTTCGTGCCCGACCCGCGCGAGCGCAAGCCGCTGGTCGCGTGGCTGCAGGAAACGTCCTTGCCGCGCGCGATCGCCCGTCCCGGGCTGGTGGGCGCGGCCGTCGCGGAAAACGACCTCGAGGTCGCCAACGCGCCGGTTCAGGCCAAGAGCATGGATCATCCGAGGGCCGACGAAGCCGAATGGATTGTACTGATCGAAGGCGCCGATGCAGCGTCGACGGCTGCAGCCGCGCGGACCCTGTTCAAGCTGTCGAGCCTCAAGCCCTTCGGGGTAACGGTCGCGCCGACGATCGGCACTTACCGGCTGCTCTTTGGCAATCAGAAATGACGGAACTTTGAACGCCCGTTGATCGGACCATCGCGTAGGCTGGCTCCGTGTCCACCCAAAGCAAGATCTTCTGGCTGCGGCTCGCTACGCTGATCGGCCTCTGCCTGCCGGCGGCGGAACTGGCTTGGCGCTGGTACGCCGACGAACTGGGCCCTCGCCCGGTCACGGTGGCGACGCATGCCACCGGCGACTGGGCCGTCATCTTCCTCCTGCTGTCGCTGGCGATGACACCGCTCCGGGCGACGCTCGACTGGACGCCGCTGGTGCATCTCCGCCGCCGCATCGGTGTCGCCGCAGCGCTCTATGCGGGCGCTCATCTCCTGATTTACGTCCTCGACCAGAAATGGAACCTGCTCGTCGTCGCCACGGAGATCGTCAAGCGCTTCTACCTCACCATCGGCTTCGTGGCCTTGCTGGCGCTGGTGGCACTCGCCGTCACCTCGACCGACGGTTGGCAGAGGCGGCTCAAGCGTAGCTGGAAGCGCCTGCACTGGCTGATCTATCCGGCGGCAATGCTGGCGATCGTGCACTTCTTCATCCAGTCCAAGGTCAAGATCGGCGAAGCAGCCTTCGCCGCCGGACTGCTCACCTGGCTGTTGCTGTGGCGCGTGCTGCCGCTGCGGCTGCGCACGAGCCTTCTCGGCCTCGTCCTGCTGGCTATCGGCGCGACGCTGGCCACCGTCGCCTTCGAAGCCACCTGGTACGGCCTGGTGAACAACATAGATCCCGCGCGCATCCTCGCCGCCAACATCGATCCCGACCTGGTGCCGCGACCGGCGCAAAAGGTCCTGATGGCGTCCGTTGCGGTCATCGCGGTCGTGGCGGTCCGCCGCGGGGTGGCCGCCGCGAATAGGCTCTGGACGAAACGCTATATCCAACGGACTATACCGACTTCCTGACGGAAGGTCGGCATGATCGCAAGACGGCAATGGCTGGGGATCGCATTCGGCGCAGCGCTGGCGCCGAACCTGGCGCGGGCACAGGGCGGCGGTATCCTGTTGTTCGCGGCCGCCAGCCTCAAGAACGCACTCGACGAGATCGCGACGGCCTGGGGCAGAGACAGCGGCAAGCCGCCACCCAAGATCTCCTACGCAGCAAGTTCCGCGCTCGCCAAGCAGATTGAACAGGGCGCTCCCGCCGACATCTTCCTGTCGGCCGACCTCGACTGGATGGGCTACGTGGCGGCCAGGAACCTCATCCAGCCGGAGACCCGCGTGAACCTGCTGGGCAACAGGATTGTCCTGATCGCCCCGAGAGACTCGAGCGCCGCCGTCGACCTCGAAGCGGGTGTCGATCTCGCCAAGGTCCTGACAAATGCCTTGTGGGGCGGCCGGCTTGCCATGGCCAACGTCGATGCGGTACCGGCCGGCAAGTACGGCAAGGCCGCCCTCGAGAAGCTCGGCGCCTGGAATGACGTGAAGGGCAGCGTGGCCCAGGCGGAGAACGCGCGGGCCGCGCTCCTGCTGGTGGCGCGCGGCGAGGCCCCGCTCGGCATCGTCTACAGCACCGATGCCGCGGCCGAGCCCAATGTCCGGATCGTTGCCACCTTCCCTGAAGACTCCCACCCGCCGGTCGTCTACCCGGTCGCCCGGATCCGCGGGTCGAGGTCGGCCGATGCGAAGCCATTTCTCGACCATCTGCGCAGTGCCAAGGCCCGCATGGCTTTCGAGAAGCAGGGCTTCAGCGTACTCGTCCGATCCGCCACCTCGACATGACCGAAGAGGAATGGGCGGCAGTACGGCTGAGCCTGCTGGTCGCAACGACGGCGACGGCGGCCAGCCTGCCGCTGGGCATCGCCGTCGCCTGGCTGCTGGCGCGCGGCCGGTTCTGGGGCAAGAGCCTGGTCGACACGCTGATCCATCTGCCGCTCATCATGCCACCGGTGGTGACGGGCTATCTGCTGCTGCTCACCTTTGGCCGGCGCACGCCGATCGGCGCCTTCCTGGCCGATGAATTCGGCATCGTCTTTTCCTTCCGCTGGACCGGCGCGGCGCTCGCCTGCGCGGTCATGGGCTTCCCGCTGCTGGTGCGGGCCGTTCGGCTCTCGATCGAGGCGGTGGACTCACGGCTCGAATCGGCCGCCGGCACGCTCGGCGCCAACCCGCTCTGGGTTTTCGTCACCGTCACCCTGCCGCTCAGCCTGCCGGGCGTGATTGCCGGCGCCATCCTGTGCTTCGCCAAAGCGATGGGCGAGTTCGGCGCCACCATCACCTTCGTGTCGAACATCCCGGGAGAGACGCAGACCCTGCCGTCGATGATCTACACGCTGACCCAGGTTCCCGGCGGCGATGCCGGCGCGCTCCGCCTCACCCTGATATCGATCGCCATCTCCATGCTGGCCTTGCTGGGCTCGGAGCTGCTGGCACGTCGCATCAGCGCTCGACAGGTCGCGACGTGAGCTTCGAGATCGACATCGACCACGTGCGGCAACATTTCCACCTCACGGCCCGCTTCTCGTCGGCGCCCGGCCTCACCGCGCTGTTCGGCCGTTCAGGGTCCGGAAAGTCCACCCTGGTCGACATCATCGGCGGCCTCATCAGACCCACACGGGGCCGGGTCGCGGTCGACGGCCAAGTCCTGGTCGACACCGATCGCGGCCTGTTCGTGCCAAAGCATCGCCGCCGCATCGGCTACGTCTTCCAGGACAGCCGGCTCTTTCCTCATCTCAGCGTTCGCAACAACCTGCTGTACGGCCGCTGGTTTGCGCGGAACGGCGGTGGTGCCTCGGGCGATCTGGCGGCAGTTGTCGAGTTGCTGGGTGTCGGCGCCCTGCTCGACCGCCGGCCCGACTCTCTCTCCGGCGGCGAAAAGCAGCGAGTCGCCATCGGCCGCGCGCTACTTGCCCACCCGCGGCTTCTGCTAATGGACGAGCCGCTCGCTTCTCTCGACGAGGCGCGGCGGGCGGAGATCCTGCCCTACATCGAGCGGTTGCGGGACGAGGCGGGCGTGCCGATCGTCTATGTCAGCCATTCCGTCGCCGAAGTGGCGCGACTGGCGACCACAGTGGTGGTTCTGAGCGAGGGCAAAGTGACGGCCGTCGGACCGGTGCTCGACATCCTGCCGCTCGCTGACGCGGGCGATGGCGGCAGCGTGCTCGACGCCACGGTGGCGCGCCACGACGAGCCTTTTCACCTCACGATCCTCGCCTCGGCGGCGGGTGAACTGCAGGTGCCCCAGCTTGCCACCGCTGTCGGCACGCACGTCCGCGCCTATATCCGCGCGCGCGACGTGATGATCTCGCTTCGGCCACCCGAGGAAATCAGCGCGCTCAACGTGCTGCCCGGCCGCATCTTGGCGATCGTCGCCAGCCCGAATGGCGCCCAGGCGGACGTGCGACTCGACTGCAACGGGGCAACGCTGATGGCACGACTCACCGCCAAGTCGGTGCACCGCCTCGCCCTCGCGCCGGGCCACCCGGTGTTCGCCGTCATCAAGAGCGTTTCCTTCGAGCGCAGCTAGGAGCCTGCGATGGCCCGTCTCAGCATTCGCATCGATTTCGACCCCGACGACCGGCTCGGGCCAGGCAAGGTCCTCTTGCTCGAGCGCATCGCCCGAGAGGGTTCGATCGCGGCTGCTGGTCGCTCGATGAACATGTCGTACAAGCGCGCCTGGGAGCTGGTGGCGGAGATCAATGCGGGCTTCGCCACCCCACTGGTGGCAGCCCAGACCGGCGGCAGGGCCGGCGGCGGCGCGGCACTCACCCCACGCGGCGAGGAGTTGGTCCGTCACTACCGCGCCATCGAACGCAAGGCATTGTCCGCCACCGCTATCCACCTCAAAGCGTTGCAGGCGATTTCCCGCCGTCGCCGAAGAGGCTAGGAGAGTAGGCTGTTCCCGACGAGGATCCGATGACACCTTCGCTGCTGCCCTTCAGGGGCCGTTTCATCGCCTTCACGCTCTCCCTGCTGGCGGCGCTGGGTTTCGGCATCGCCTGGGCGGCCGCCCCCGGCTCGCTCTGGCTGGCGATCCCCTTCGGCATCGCCGCCTTCCTGACCTGCGTCGGTATCCACGACTTCTTCCAGACCAAGCATGCCGTGCTGCGCAACTACCCGATCATGGCGCACTTCCGCTACATCTTCGAGGCGATCCGGCCGGAGATGCGGCAGTATTTCTTCGAAGGCGACAAGGACGGCATGCCGTTCAGCCGCGACCGGCGCGCCGTCGTCTATCAGCGCGCCAAGATGGTGCTCGACGTGCGGCCGTTCGGCACCACCTACGATGTCTACAGCAACGGCTTCGAGTGGATGGCGCATTCGATTTCGCCGCGGCCGGTCGGCAAGGAGCCGTTCCGCATCATGATCGGCGATGTCGACTGCACCAAGCCCTACTCGGCCTCGGTGTTCAACATTTCGGCCATGAGCTTCGGGGCGCTGAGCGCCAACGCCATCCGCGCGCTGAACGGCGGCGCCAAACGCGGCGGCTTCGCGCACGACACCGGTGAGGGCGGCTACAGCCCCTACCATCGCGAGGGCGGCGGCGACATCATCTGGGAGATCGGCTCGGGCTATTTTGGCGCGCGCAACCCCGACGGCACTTTCTCGCCCGAGAAGTTCGCCGCCGGCGCCGCCAACGAACAGGTCAAGATGGTCGAGCTCAAGCTCAGCCAGGGCGCCAAGCCCGGGCACGGCGGCGTGCTGCCGGCCCCCAAGGTCAGCCAGGAGATCTCAGAGACCCGCGGCGTGCCGATGGGCGAGGACTGCATCTCGCCGTCGCGCCACTCGGCCTTCTCGACGCCGGTCGAGATGATGCATTTCATCGCCGAGATGCGCCGGCTTTCCGGCGGCAAGCCGGCCGGCTTCAAGCTCTGCATCGGCCACGAATGGGAGTTCCTGGCAATCTGCAAGGCCATGCTGGAGACCGGGATCTATCCCGACTTCATCGTCGTCGACGGCAAGGAAGGCGGCACGGGCGCGGCGCCGATGGAGTTCGTCGATCATGTCGGCAAGCCGATGCGCCAGGGATTGTACTTCGTGCACAATGCCCTGATCGGCATCGGGGCACGCCACCGGATCAAGCTCGGCGCCGCCGGCAAGATCATCACGGCCTTTGATATCGTGCGCTCCATGGCGCTGGGTGCCGATTGGTGCAACTCGGCCCGCGGCTTCATGTTCGCGGTGGGCTGCATCCAGTCGCAATCCTGCCACACCGACCGCTGTCCGACCGGCGTCGCCACCCAGGACCCGACCCGACAACGCGCCTTGGTCGTGCCCGACAAGATCGAGCGGGTCTTCAACTTCCATCGCACCACGCTCCTGGAACTGGCCGAACTGACGGCAGCAGCGGGGCTCGATCATCCCAACGAGTTCAAGCCGGAGCACATCTCCCGGCGCATCTCGCCGAGCGAAGTCATCACCTTCGCCGACCTCTACCCATCGTTGGCCGAGGGCGAGCTGGTGGCAGGCTCGGGCAATCCGCGCTGGCGCCGGCCCTGGGACCTGGCCCAGGCCCATTCGTTCCGCGCCGTGACCTAGCGGTGGCCAAAGCTGTTGCGAACCGGCCGGACTTGGCTCAGCAATTGGGTTCAGCAATTGGAAACCAAGAAACGCCCGAGGAAGCACCATGACCGCCCCATTCGACTTCGCGCCCCTGCTCGCGCCCGGCACGCCCGCACCCGCCGTCCTGTGGAAGGGCTTTCCCAAGTACAATTTCATCGGCGGCCACAACGACGCCAAGCATGTTCCGGTCGAGGCCCTGGTCGCCGCGGCGACGACGGTGCTGCGGCGCGAGGGCGCAACGCTCGCCACCTACGGGCTGAACAGCGGCCCGCTCGGCTATCGGCCCCTGCGTGAGTTCCTCGCCGGCAAGCTTGCCGACCACGCCGGCATCACCTGTTCGCCCGACGAGATCTTGATCACCTCGGGCTCGATGCAAGGCCTCGAGTTGGTGAACAGCTTGCTGCTCGCCAAGGGCGACACGGTGCTGATCGAGCAGGAGACCTACGGCGGCGCGCTCACCAAGCTCAACAAGCTCGGCGTCAATGTCATCGGCATCCCGCTCGACGAGGAAGGCCTGCGCCTCGACATCGTCGAGCAGACCCTGGCCGACCTGAAGAAGAAGGGCATCAAGCCGAAGTACATCTACACCATCCCGACGGTGCAGAACCCGACCGGCGCCATCATGGGCGAGAAGCGGCGCGCCGAGCTGATCAAGCTCGCCGCCGAGTACGGCGTCATGATCTTCGAGGACGAGTGCTATTCCGACCTGATCTGGAGCGGCGAGCGGCCGCGTTCGATCTATTCCATGGCCAAGGGCGAAGGCGTCATCTTCATCGGCTCCTTTTCCAAGTCGATCGCCCCGGCGCTCCGCGTCGGCTACATCGTCGCCAAGTGGGACATCCTGGCGCGCATCCTCGGCCTCAAGCAGGACGCCGGATCCGGCGCGCTGGAGCAGATGGTGCTGGCCGAGTTCTGCACCCAGCACTTCGCCACGCATGTGCCCAAGCTCAACAAGACGCTGCAGGCCAAGCTGCAGGTCCTGCGCGAGGCGCTGGCCGAGCAGTTCGGCACTGCGGCCGAATTCGGCGACCCGGCCGGCGGCATCTATCTCTGGATCAAGCTGCCGGAAGTGGTCGACAGCCAGAAGCTGGCGCAGGCGGCGCTTGCTGCCGGCGTGTCGCTCAATCCCGGGCCGGAATGGTCGACCAACAAGGCCTATGCCAGGAACCGGCTTCGCCTCTGCTTCGCCAACCCCGAGCCCGAGACGATCCGCCAAGGCGTCGCCGTCCTGGCCGAGGTCTGCCGCCGCGAATTCGGCGTACCGCTGCGCAGCGCCAACGTCGACAAGGGCTGATCGGGGCCATCAGCGGCACACGGAATGTGCCGCAAAAAGCCGCCAGCTGTGCCTGAGCGTGTGCCGCTGCGATCGAATTGCGCCTGTTCCTCAATGGCTTGGCCGGACTCTGCGGCACAGGCCCGACCTCTTCGCGGCACACTCCCGAATCGCGGGGCTGTCCCACCCGCAAACAAGCAAAACGCCCGCCGGATCTCTCCTGCGGGCGTCTCCCATCATGACAGAAATATTAGCCGAAACCTGTTGAACCTGCAAATGCTTGCAGTGCTAGCGGTCAGGCGTCGACCATCACCATCCAGTTCACGCCGAACTTGTCCTGGACCATGCCAAACTTGGGCGAGAAGAAGGTCTTGGCGAGCGGCATGTTCACCTGGCCGTCCTTGCCCAGCGCCGCGAATTTCTTGTCAGCCTCGGCCTCGTCCTTGACGCTGAGCGCGAGCGAGAAACCGTCGAACTTGGGCTTGCCGGCGCAATTGCCGTCGGACGCCATGATCAAGGCGTCGCCTACCTTGAAGGCGGCATGCATCACCTTGTCGTCCGCGCCCGGCGGTTCCATGCCGCCCTGACCGCGTTCGGGATTTTCCTTGAAGCGCATCAGCATCTCGACCTGGGCGCCGATGGCGCCCTTGTAGAACTCAAGCGCCTCTTCGCAGCGGCCGTCGAAGAACAGGTAGGGTTGGATCTGCATCGCTCTCTCCTTGGTTTGCTCAATCCGTCTCAACGAAACGCGCGAACCGCTCGAGGCAGCCGGTCCAGCCGCCGCGATGGTCGTCGCGGGAAGACTCGGTCTCGAAGCGGGTATGCCACAGCGTCAGCCGGGTCCGGCCATCGCCGAGGTCGACGAAGCTCAGCGATACCAGCGTCTCGGGGTCGACGATGCCGGCAGCGTTCTCGGTGATGTAGGTGAAGACCAGCCGCTCCGGCGCCACGACCTCGCGGTAGACGCCGTGCTTCAGGATCAACGCACCATCCGGTGCACGCATGCGGCGACGCCAGACGCCGCCCGGGCGTACGTCCATCTCGCAGGACAGCGGCGTGAAATCCCGCGGCGCCCACCAGGACGACGCCAGCCTGACATCGGTCCACGCCGCGAACACCCGCTCGCGCGGCGCCCTGAGGTCGCGCGTGAGGATCAGCTCCGGCGCCGCCGGCTTCACCATGACGTTCATGGGGTCTTCGCGAATTCGGTGTCGACGACAATCTCGATCGGGTCGACGAACATCGCCGGCATGCCGAAATCCTGCGGCTTGATCCAGGCGCGGGCGGTGACGCCGACGCGCGGATTGCCGTCGAAGCCCTTGCCGGCGCCGATCAAGGTGACATCGAAGGTCGCGGGCACGGTCTTGCCCATCAAGGTCAGCTGGCCGTCGACCTTGCCGCTCGTGGCGTCGGTCTGGCGGAAGGCGGTGGAAACGAAGGTCGCCTCGGGAAAGCGCGGGGCGTTCAGAAACTGATCCCCTGCCAGCTTGCTGGCGAAATCCTTCACGTTGGAGGTGATCGACTCGATCTTCACCGACACCGACAAGGTCGAGCGCGAGACGGCGGCGGGATCCCAGGTGAGCGTGCCGCTCACGCGATCGAAGCGGAAGACGCTGTAGGAGTAGCCGATGTGCGACACGCGGGCGAGAACCGCCGAGTGATCGCCGTCGACGGCATAGGTGCCAGCGGTTGCATGCACGATGTTGCGCTCGCCGCAGAACACGCCGGGTGGCATGCCGGGCGGACACGTACCCTGCGCCAGGGCGCCGACGGCCGGGATCTGGGACAGGGCAATGCCCAGCAACAAGGCGCGCATGGCCAGGGAGACTGCGATCTTCATGACGTGCTCCGAATGCGATACTTATTTCTCGGCGACGGCCTTCAAGCTGGCGAGACCTGCCGCGAAGTCGTTGCCGATCATGTCGTCCATGTTCATGAACAGGCCCATAACGACACCCATCACCTTTGCCATATAGGGACAGGGACCGTACATCGCCCAGGTGACAACCGTGTTGTCACCTTTGGGTTCCATCGTGAACTCGGCGGTGTTGTGGCCCTCGAACGGCTTGATGAAATCGAGCTTGATCAGGATCTTGCTAGGTGGTGTCACCTCGGTGATCTCCATCCGGCCCTTGCCGACATTCTTGTCACCGTCCCACTCGTAGACGGCGCCCTTGCCGCTGGCCGGGCCGCTAAAAGTCCGCTTCATCGCCGGGTCTTGCTTCTCGTAGGGCGACCAGGCGCTCCAGCTCCGCAGATCGTTGATCAGGGCGAAGATCGTCTCCGGTGGCGCCTTGATGCTGGCGCTGCGCTGGACGCGAAAAGTGTCGGGCCTGGTCGCGGCATAGATTAGGATGCCGGCGACGACGACAACGAGAGCGGTGGCGATATAGGCGAACGTCTTGAGCATCGTTCGGTCTCTCTGAAATCACTTAACTCCTGAGTTAAGTGTTAGGAACTTTGCGATGCCCTGTCAACCGACCGCGAAACGACCTAAGAAAACCTCATGGTAGACATACGCACCGGCCGTCCGGCCACCCTCGCGCCGAACGGCATGGTGACATCCCCGCATTCGCTGGCCTCGCAGGCCGGCGTCGATGTGTTGAGGGCCGGCGGATCGGCGGTCGACGCCGCCGTCGCGACCAGCGCTGCGCTTTCGGTGCTCTATCCGCATATGACGGGTGTCGGCGGCGACGCCTTCTGGCTGATCTACGACGCCAAGACCAAGGCCGTGCGCTACATCGACGGCGGCGGTCGCGCCACGGCGGGCGGCACGATCGAGGCGTTCGCCAAGCGCGGTCTCGCCGAGGTGCCCTACAAGGGCGTGCTGCCCGGGACGCTGACCGTTCCTGGCGCAGTTGCGAGCTGGGGCGAGGCCCACGCCGCCTACGGCCGCTTGCCGTTAAAACGCTGTCTCGAAAGCGCCATCGGCTATGCCCGCCACGGCTTTCCGGTGACGGCGCGGCTGGCCTACTGGCGCGAGCTGGCGCGCGAGGAGCTGGCCAAGAGCCCCGAGGCCGCCACGATCTTCCTCAAGGAAGGCGCGGTGCTCACCAATCCCGATCTCGCCCGCACCCTGGAAGCGATCGCCAGCGACGGCTGGTACGGCTTCTACGAGGGCGAGGTGGCCCGCGAGCTTGTACGCTGGTCGGCGGCCAACGACGGCTTCTTCACCGCGGACGACCTCAAGGCGCAGCTCGCGCGCTGGGGCGAGCCGCTGAAGGGCACCTACCGCGGCGTCACGATCTACGAGACGCCGGCGCCGACGCAGGGTTTTGCGGTGCTGGAGATGATGAACCTGCTGGAACCGCTGGAGCTGCACAAGAAGCCGTTCCTCGGCCCCGACTACGTGCATTTCATGGTGCAGGCCAAGCAGCTCGCCTATCACGACCGCGATCGCCACCTCGCCGATCCGCGCTTTGCCGATGTACCGATGGAGCGGCTGATCTCGAAATCCTATGCCGACGAACGGCGCGCCCTGATGGATCCGGCGCGGGCCGTGCCGTGGGACCGCATCCCGTCCTACGGCAGCCTGGCCGGCGACACGGTCTATATCGCCGTGGTCGATGCCGAGGGCAATGCGGTGTCGCTGATCCACTCCCTTTATGGAGGCTTCGGCGCCGCTGTCGTGGCGGGCCGCACCGGCATCGTGCTGCAGAACCGATCCGCGTATTTCTCGCTCGATCCCAAGAGTCCCAACAGGGTTGAGCCGGGCAAGACGCCGCTGCACACGCTGATCGCCTCGATGGCGTTCCGCGACGACAAGCTATGGGCCGTGGTGGGCTGCATGGGCGCCGACGGCCAGCCACAGATCCACCTGCAAACCTATCTCGCCATGATCGACCATGGCTGCGACATCCAGGAGGCGCTGGAGACGCCGCGATTCCTCTCCGGCCGCTTCGCGATCGGCGAGGCGCGCGACACGTTGCACATCGAAGGCCGCTTTCCGCCCGCGACCATCGCCGAGCTGGAGCGGCGCGGCCACCTGCTCAATCGCTGGGGTCCCTGGAACGAAATCGCGGGCCACGCCCACGGCATCACGATCGATCCTGCGAGCGGCCTGCGCGCGGGCGGCGCCGACCCGCGCAGCGACGGCGCCGCGATCGGGTACTAGGCGAGCGAGAAGCCCTCGTAGTCGTTCTTCACCACGGTCTCGCAGGCGGCGATGTAGGCCGGCAGGCCGCCGATATAGGGCATGAAAACGCGCGGCTTGCCGGGGATGTTGGCGCCGACATACCAGGAGCTGCAGGTCGAGCGCAGCGTGATGTTAGCAAAGTCGCCGACCTGGCCGACCCAGGCTTCCTGGGCCTTCTCGACCGGCTCGATCACGTTCACGCCCTTGGCGCGCAGCGCCTCCAGGCAATCGGCGATGAAATCGACATGCTGCTCGATCGAGGGAAGCATGTTGGTCAGCACCGACGGGCTGCCCGGTCCGGTGATGGTGAAGAGGTTGGGAAAGCCCACGACCGTGAGCCCAAGATACGACTTCGGTCCCTCGCGCCACTTATCCTTGAGTGCCACGCCGCCGCGGCCGCGGATGTCGACTTTCAGCAGCGCGCCGGTCATGGCGTCGAAGCCGGTGGCGAGCACCAGGCAGTCGAACGTGTAGTCCTGGCCGTGGGCACGCAGGCCGGTCGCGGTGATGCGCTCGATCGGCTCGTCGCTGATGTCGACCAGCTCGACGTTGGGACGGTTGAAGGTCTCCCAATAGCCGGTGTCGACGCAGAGCCGCTTGCAGCCGATGATGTTCTTCGGCGTCAGGATCTCGGCCGTCTTGGGATCCTTCACCACTTCGCGGATCTTGGAGCGCACGAAATCGGCCGCGGTCTTGTTGGACTCGTCGTTCAGCAGCAGGTCGGAGAACGACGCCATGAAGCCCAATCCGCCGTAGGCCCAGCGCTCTTCAAACAGGTGGCGGCGTTCCGCTTCGGGCGTCTCGATCGCCGATGCCATGTTGATCACGAAATCGATACCGGCGGGTTTGGTCTTGGCGCGCTTGCGCATCTCGGGGTAGTGGGCCTTGACCTTGGCGACATAGGCCGGGTCGAGCGGCTTGTTGTGCGCCGGCACGGTGTAGTTGGCGGTGCGCTGGAACACCGTCAGATGCTTGGCTTGCTGCGCCATGATCGGGATCGACTGGATCGCCGAGGAGCCGGTGCCGATCACGCCCACGGTCTTGCCCGTGAAGTCGACACCCTCGTGCGGCCAGTTGCCGGTGTGATAGGTCGGGCCCTTGAAATCCGCCAGGCCTTCGATCTTCGGCGTGTTGGGCGACGACAGGCAGCCCATGGCGGTGATGACGAAGCGTGCCGCGACCTTGTCGCCCCCTTTGCTCCCGACCTTCTCCGTCTCCACGCGCCAGACATTCGCCGTTTCGTCGAACACCGCTGCCGTGATCCGCGTCTCGAACTGGATATCCCGCCGCAGGTCGAAGCGGTCGGCCACGTGGTTGGCATAGCGCAGGATCTCGGGCTGGGTGGCGTAGCGCTCGGTCCATTCCCATTCCTGCTCCAGTTCAGCCGAGAACTGGTAGGAGTACTGCACGCTCTCGACGTCGCAGCGCGCACCGGGATAGCGGTTCCAATACCAGGTGCCGCCGACGCCCGAACCCGCCTCGAACACGCGAGCCGCACAACCCTTCTGGCGCAGACGGTGCAGCATATACATGCCGCCAAAACCCGCGCCGATGATCACTGCATCGAAGTCGGTCGACATACGCCCTCCGGCAACAACGTGAATCCGTGCCAAACTTACTGCGACAGAGGACGTGACCGCGCAAGCCTTCCTGTGCCACCTGTTCCCGGCAGGAATTGAGGAGAGGAACGCGATCGATGGGCGACAGCGCCTACCCGGCAAGCTGGTATGCCGCCACGCGAGACGCGAGCGCCGACCGCCCGCCCCTCGCGGCGCGGATCGAGACCGATGTCGCGGTCGTGGGCGGCGGCTTCGCCGGCCTGCACAGCGCGCGGCTGCTCGCCCTGCAGGGCAAGCGCGTGGCTCTCGTCGAGCGCCACCGCATCGGCTGGGGCGCATCGGGCCGCAACGGCGGCTTCGTCGGGCCGGGTTTCGCCGAGTCGTCAGGCGCGCTGATCGACCGGCTCGGCCTCGAACATACGCGACGGCTCTATGCCCAGTCGCAGCGCGGTGTCGTCCTCGTGCGCGAGGCCATCGACAGGCTGGGCCGACCCGACATTCGCATGGGGTCCGGCAAACTCAGTGCCTCGCGCACCGATCAGGGTACGGGTTTCGCCGACCGTACGCGCGCATTGGCTGACAGGCTCGGGGCAACGTTCGAGCCGTGGGACACCGCCCGCGTGCGCGCCCTGCTCGATACGTCGCGCTACCATCAGGCGATCCACGATCCGCTGTCGTTTCACATTCATCCGCTCAACTTCGCGCTGGCGTTGGCCGCCGACATCGACGCACGCGGCGGCACAATCCACGAAGCAACGGAAGCGACCGGCCTGTCCCGCGAGGGCAACAGCTGGCGACTGCGGACGCCCGGCGGCGAGATCGCAGCACAGCACGTGGTGCTGGCCGGCAATGCCGATCTCGGCCGTGTGCAGCCACGGATCGCGCGCGCCGTGCTGCCGGTCGCAACCTACGTCGCCGTCACCGGGAAACTCGGGCCAGGACTCGCCCAGGCCATCCGCTGGTCCGGCGCGATCTCCGACACCCGCCGCGCCGGCGACTATTACCGCGTGATCGACGGCGACCGGTTGCTATGGGGCGGGCGCATCACTACCGACACGCGCGAGCCGCCGCGCCTGCGCGAGATGATGCGCGGCGACATTCTTTCCGTGTACCCGCAACTCGGCGACATCCGGATCGAGTACGCCTGGCCCGGCATCATGGGTTATGCGCCGCACAAGATGCCCCAGGTC
>JAUXWB010000483.1 GCA_030684475.1 Reyranella sp.
CGGCTCGGCCAAGCCGGGCGGCGGCACGCTCACCGTGTTCGAGCCGCCGTCGGGACCCGGTGTGCGCGTCGATACCTACGGTTACGCCGGCTACCGCACCAATCCCAATTTCGATTCGCTGCTGGCCAAGGTGATCGTGCACGCGCCGTCGCCGGATTTTGGCGATGCGCTGGCGCGTGCCGAGCGGGCGCTGGCGTCTTTCAGGCTGGAGGGCGCTCCCTCGAACATCGCCTTCCTGCGCGCCTTGCTCGCCCATCCCGATTTCCGTGCCGACCGCGTTCATACACGCTTCGTCGACGACCATGCCAGGGAGCTGGTCGAGGCGGCGGCGAGGCCGCAGTCGGGGTTGTATTTCCAGACGGTGGCTGCGGCCCAGCCGGGCAGCCGACAGGCCGGTGCACGCGTCGATGCCTTGGATCCGCTGGCGGTATTGAGCTTCGGCAAGACTGTGCAGCAGGCTGCGCCGGAGGCCGCGGTCGACGCGCCCGAGGGCACGGTGCCGGTCCAGGCACCGATGCAGGGCACGATCGTCAGCATCGCCGTGGCCGAGGGCGATGCCGTCGCGGCGGGCCAGGCGCTGCTGGTCATGGATGCGATGAAGATGCAGCACGAGATCAGAAGCCCGGCGCGCGGCTATGTGCGGCGGATCGCGGTCGAGGCCGGCGAGACGATCTACGAAGGTCACGCGCTGCTGTTCGTGGAGGAGGCCGATGTCGAGGTGAAGGGGGCGGTGGCCGAGGACGAGACCGACCTCGACCATGTCCGGCCCGATCTTGCGGAGTATTTCGAACGCCGCGCCATGACGCTCGACGAGAAGCGGCCGGACGCGGTGGCACGCCGGCGCAAGACCAACCAGCGTACGGCGCGCCAGAACCTCGACGATCTGGTCGATCCCGGCAGCTTCGTCGAGTACGGCGCCTTCGCCATCGCCAGCCAGCGCACGCGCCGGACCATCGACGACCTGGTCGAGAAGACGCCGGCCGACGGGCTGATCACCGGCATCGGCCGGGTCAACGGCGCGCTGTTCGGGCCGGAACGCAGCCGCGTGGCGGTGGCGCACTACGACTACACCGTACTCGCCGGGACCCAGGGTAAAAGCAACCACCACAAGAAGGATCGGCTGTTCGAGATCGTGGAGAAGCAGAAGATCCCGCTGGTGTTCTTCACCGAGGGCGGCGGCGGCCGGCCGGGCGATATCGACGTGCAGTCGGTGGCCGGCCTCAACACCATGGCCTTTCACATCTTCGGCCGGCTGAGTGGCGCGGTGCCCCTGGTCGGCATCAATTCCGGCCGCTGCTTCGCCGGCAACGCCGCCATCCTCGGCTGCTGCGACGTGGTGATCGCCACGAAGAATTCATCCATCGGCATGGGTGGCCCGGCGATGATCGAGGGCGGCAATCTCGGCGTGTTCTCGCCCGAGGAGGTGGGACCGATGAGCGTGCAGGTCCCGAACGGCACGGTCGACATCGCAGTGGAGGACGAGGCCGAGGCGGTTGCGGTCGCCAAGAAGTACCTGTCCTATTTCCAGGGCGTGCTGCTGGAGTGGCGGGCGGCCGACCAGCGGCTGCTGCGCCGCGTCATTCCCGAGAACCGGCTCCGCGTCTACGACGTGCGCGACGTGATCGCGACACTCTGCGATGACGGTTCCGTGCTGGAACTACGCCGCGCCTTTGGCCTTGGCATGGTGACGGTGTTCGGTCGCATCGAGGGCAAGCCGCTCGGCATCGTCGCCAACAACCCGACGCATCTTGCCGGCGCCATCGATTCGGACGGGTCGGACAAGGCGGCGCGCTTCCTGCAGCTTTGCGATGCCTTCGACATCCCGATCCTGTTCCTGTGCGACACGCCCGGCATGATGGTGGGACCGGAGGTCGAGAAGACCGCGTTGGTGCGCCATTGCTCGCGGCTGTTCGTGACCGGCGCCAATCTCACCGTGCCGTTCGGCACCATCGTGCTGCGCAAGGCCTACGGGCTTGGGGCCCAGGCGATGGCAGGCGGTTCGTTCCACGCGCCCACCTTTGCGCTTTCCTGGCCGACCGGCGAATTCGGCGGCATGGGGCTCGAGGGCGCGGTCAAGCTCGGCTACCGCAAGGAGTTGGAGGCGATCACTGATCCGGCCGAGCGGCGCCAGCTGTTCGACAAGATGGTGGCGGCCGCCTATGCGCGCGGCAAGGCGCTCAGCACGGCCACCTACTTCGAAGTCGACGAGGTCATCGACCCTGCCGATTCGCGGCGCTGGATCGCGACCGCGCTGCTCGAGGCCAAGCCGCGGCCGGCGCATGGCCACAAGAAGCGGTCCAATATCGACACCTGGTGAGGACGCCAATGGATCTGATGGGAATCATTCCGCCGATGACGACACCGTTTCGCAAGGATGGCGAGATGGAACTGAAGCTCGTGAAGCCGCAGGTCGACTGGCTGATCGGCGAGGGCGCGCACGGCCTTGCGGCCGGCGGCAGTACCGGCGAGGGCCACGCCCTGGAAGGCGGCGAGTATCGCGACCTGATCGCCGCGACGTGCGAGGCTGCGGCCGGCCGGGTGCCGGTCGTCGCCGGCGTGATCGTTGACAGTACGCGGGCCGCCATCATGCGCGGCAAGGCGGTGCGCGACATGAAAGTCGCGGCGCTGCAGGTGACGCCCGTACACTACCTGTTCCGGCCCGACGACGAAGCCATGATCGGGCACTTCCGCGCGGTCGCCGACGAGACCGGCCTGCCGGTCATCATCTACAACGTCGTGCCGTGGACTTATCTATCGCCGGCGCTGCTGATCCGCATCATGCGCGACGTGCCGGGCGTGGTCGGCGTCAAGCAGAGTGCGGGCGATCTCAAGCTGTTCGCCGATCTGATGATCGACGCCGACCCGCGAAGCCGCATCTACTCCGCCGTGGATGCGCTGCTCTACTCGTCGTTCGCGCTGGGCGCGCATGGCGCGATTGCCGCCATCCTGACGGCTGCACCCAAGGCGGTGCGGGCCCTGTGGGATGCCGTGCAGCTCGGCGATCACGCCCGCGGCCGCGCCTTGCATGAAAAGCTCCTGCCGCTCTGGAATGCCGCGGTCGGCGACAACTTGCCGGCATGCACGCGCTATGCCCAAGCCCTGCAGGGCATCGACGCCGGCGTGCCGAGGGCGCCGATGCCTGCGGCATCGCCCGAACAGCGGGCCCGCATCGAGCCCGCCCTCAAGGCGCTGCTGGCCGAACTCTGAGCGCTACCTGGTCGACCTTACTGCGCGATCCAGAACGTGTCGGGCTGATAGAGGCCGATGTATCCGCCCGGATCCCAGGCGGAGTAGCCTTCCTTGGGCACGTTGCGCACCTTGGGGCCAACCACGATGGGCTGGCGGATGCCGTTAACCGTGCCGATCGAGAACACTTGGTCGGCGCTGGTCTCGAGGATCCGCTCCCAGGCCTTGCGGCGTCCGGCGGCGTCCGGTGAGTTTTCCCATTCCTTCACATAGTCGTGCAGCTTGCAGGCCGAATCGAGGTCACATTTCTCTCCCTTGGTGCCCTTCGACTCGACGAACATGCCCCAGCGCGACCACTGAAGTCCGCCCTGCATGGTTGGCGCGAATTCCTTGGGGCTGGTGTTGACTGTCGGCACGGCGGTCACGTTGCCGGCGAAGGCGGTCATGATCGCCTCGCCCGAGAAAGCTCTGAGGCGGAAATTCTCGCGCGTCTGAGGCTTGCTCAGCATCTTGATCCCGACTTTCTTCCAGAATTCGGAAATCAACTGCAGGGCGTCGGCGTCTTCGGTCTCCTCGCTCGCATGCTCGACCACGATGGTCGCCGACCGGCCGCTGGGCAGGAGACGGATGCCGTCGGCGCCGCGCTTGGCGAGGCCAACCTCGTCGAGGAGCTTGTTGGCGAGCTTGGGATCGTACTTCGCCCACTTGGTCGCATATTCCGGCTTGAACAGCTCGGACCGCTCCATGACCGTGTTGTTGGAGGGCTTGGCGAGGCCGAGATAGACGACCTGGTTCAGTTCGTCGCGATCGATGGCCGCCGACAACGCGCGACGGAAGCGGACATCGCGCATCAGCTTGCGCCACTCCTCGTCGGTCGCGGTCAGGTTGGGATAGAGCGCGATCTGTGAGCCCGAACCCGACTCCCACAAGTGCACGTTGACACCCGATGTCTTGGCGCTCTTCTGCAGGAAGGTGTAGTCGCGCATGTTGAGATAGCGCGGCTGCAGGTCGGCCTCGCCGAGACCCGCCTTGGCCGGGATGAGATTGGTTGCCGCCACGGTCATTATCACGTCGTCGATGTAGGGCAGTTGCTGTCCCTTCTCGTCGATGCGGTGATAGTAGGGGTTGCGCGTGAAGACATAGCGCTGGGCCGGGAACGGCGTGGCGAGCACCCACGGGTTCAGCGTCGGGAGGTCGACATTGCTGTTGCCGTACATCACGTCCATGCGGCGGTAGATGTTGACCCAGCGGCTCCCCTTGTGGAGCTTCAGGATCTCTTCCTCGGGCGTGTACTTGCCGTGGAGCTTCTTCAGATAGTGCGCCGGCCGGAAGAGGAAGAGCGGAGCGGCGCGCGCCTGGCTCTCGATGAAGTAGGGATTGGGCTTGTCCCAGCTGTAGCGGATTGTCCGCTCGTCGATGATGTCGACCTTGGGGGGCTTGCCGTCGACGATAAGCTCGACCGAGGGTCCTGAAGGCGACAGCTCCTTGTTGTTGGCGATGTCCTCCCAGAAAAAGCGGAAGTCCTCGGTGGTGAAGGGATGGCCGTCCGACCATTTGTGGCCGGCCCGCAGCTTCAGGGTGAACTCACGGCCTTCCTTGACCTCATAGCTTTCCAGGATGTCGGGATGGAGCTTGAATTTTTCGTCATACACGATCAGGCGGGTGTAGCTGTAGATCGTCATCAGGCGCGAATCGCGTACGCCGGCAATGAGCATGTTGAGCTGGCCACCCTGTTTGCCCGGGCCGTCGCTACCAGCAAAATGCTTCACGATCCAGGGTTGTTCGGGAATGCGCTTGCCGACCGGCGGCAGCTTACCCGCTTTCACCTGCTCGGCCAGTATTGGCGTTTCCTGCAGCGTCGGCAGCGGATCGGCGGCAAACGCCGGCGTCCACATCATCCCGAGCATCAATGCCTTTGTCAGAACCCGTCTCTTCATCGTGTGCCTCGCTTATTGCCGGCTTTTCCGCGTTCGCTGCTGCGCGTTTCGCCGGGCGGTCGTTCCTTTGGCGATCAAATCGTCGAAAGGTGTCATCGTCAATGCCGGTGGTTGGCAGTGGTTCCGGGTGGCGTGCAATGGTGGCGGAATTGTGTCGGTTCGTTGACGCGACCGCGTGGACGCGCAAGAAACAGCCCGTAACTGGAATAGCCGGAGGAAAGATGGCGAGCGGCCTCGAGAGCGAATTCGCGACGCTTCATGAAATCATCAAGGCGGCCAAGATCCGGCTCAGCCCCAACATCTGGGACTATCTGATCGGCGGCACCGAAACTGAGACCACGCTGCGGCGTAACCGGCTCGCCCTCGATTCAATCGCCTTCAAGCCGCGCGTCCTGCGCGACGTGTCGAAGATCGATCCGTCGTCGGAAATCTTCGGCCGCAAGATCCGCCTGCCGGTGATGCTGGCGCCGGTCGGCTCGCTCGAATCCTTCGAGCCGGGCGGCGGCATCACCGTCGCCAAGGGCGCCGGGTCGGGCAACGTGCCGATGCTGATCAGTTCGGTGACGACGCTCCGGCTCGAGGACATCGCCAAGGGCGGTGCAGCGCCCAAGATCTACCAGCTCTATGTGCGCGGCGACGACCAGTGGGTGGCCGATCGCGTGAAGCAGGCGATGGGCGCGGGCTACGACGCCTTCTGCATCACCGTCGACACCCAGGTCTACAGCCGGCGCGAGCGCGACATCGCCAAGCGCTTCGTGAAGTCGTGGCGCACGGCTGCGGTCGGGCAGGATCACCAGGCGGCGTTCTCTTGGGAGAACTTCAAGCGCGTGAAGGACAAGTTTCCCGACGTGAAGTTCATGCTGAAGGGTATCGGGACGGCCGAGGATGCCGAGATCGCCTGCCAGCACGGCGTGTGGGCGGTCTACTGTTCCAACCACGGCGGACGCCAGCTCGACCACGGACGCGGCTCGGCCCAGGTCCTGCCCGAAGTGATCGAGGCGGTGGCCGGGCGCGCCAAGATCGTCGTCGATGGCAGCTTCAGCCGCGGCAGCGACATCGTGAAGGCAATCGCCATGGGCGCCGACTGGGTCGGCCTCGGCCGACTCTATTGCTACGGCCTCGCCGCCGCCGGCGCAGCCGGCATCGAACGCGTGATCGAGCTTCTCGAGGAGGAGATGAAGGAGGTGATGGGCCTGCTGGGCGTCACCAGCCTCGGGCAACTCGACAAGAGTTACATCAGCCAAAGCACGCCGACCAACCTACCGGGCGTGCATTCCGCCTTTCCCTTGCTCGGCGAAGGGTACTGACGTCATTTTATCATGGTCTGCGGGATGATCAGGATGATCTGGGGGAAAGCCAGCAGGATGGCGACGTTGACGATGTCGACGGCGACGAACCAGCCGCAGCCGCGGAAGATGTCGCCCATGCTGACGTCCTTGGCGACGCCCTTCAGCACATAGACGTTTAGCCCGACCGGAGGCGTCATCAGTCCGATCTCGACCATGCGTACAACGAGGATACCGAACACGATCGGGTCGATGCCCAGTTCCTTGATGGTCGGCAGGAGGATCGGCACCGTCAGCAGCACCATGCCGATGCCGTCGATGAACATGCCGAGGATGAGATAGAGCGCCAGGATGCAGATCAGGATCACCATCGGCGGCACGTCGAGACCGGCGATGCTCGTAGCCAGGGCCGCCGGCGTTCCTGTGAAACCGAGGAAATGAACGAAGATCAGCACCCCGGTGATGATCGCGAAGATGAGAGACGTTGTCCGTATCGTCTCGACCATGGCGGCCCGGAATTCCTTAAAGCGCATGCGGGGAATCGCGAGGATGAGTGCCCCCAGCGCGCCGACGCCCGCCGCTTCCGTTGGCGTGGCGAGGCCGGTGTACATGCTGCCCATGACGAACATGATGATGGCGACCATGCCCCACACGCCCTTGAGCGAGGTGAGGCGGTCGCGCCAGGTAATGCCGCGAATCGGAGGGCCGAGTTTGGGATTCAGCTTGAAGCGGATCAGCAGCATGACGATGTAGCTGCCGGCCTGCAGCAGCCCGGGCAGGATGCCCGCCAGCAGAAGGGCGCCGATCGACTCCTCGGCGATGAAGCCGTAGATCACGATCAGGACCGACGGTGGGATCATGATGGCGAGCGTACCGCCGGCGGCGACGCAGCCGGTTGCGACCTTGTCGTCGTAGCCGTACTTCTTGAGCTCGGGCAGGGCGACCCGGCCCATGACCGCGGCCGATGCCGTCGAGGCGCCGCATGCCGCCGCGAAGCCGGCGCTGCCTGCGACGGTCGCGACCGCCAGCCCGCCGGGCAGATGGCCGAGCCATTGCCGCGCCGCCCAGTAGATGTCGCGCGTGATGTTGGCGTAATAGGCGAAGAAGCCCATCATGATGAACAGCGGCAGCACCAGCAGGTTGTAGTTGGTGGCGTGGCCGATGATGGATTGCGCCGAGAGCGATGCCGCCGGGTCGTAGCCGCGCAGGATCCACAATCCCGCGAAGCCGCAAATCGCCGTCGCGAAGGCGATGCGAATGCCCGACATCAGGAACAACGTCAGGGTGACGAGCGACAGGACGCCGATGCTAACGGTATCCATGACGCGGACTTTCCTGGGTTGTAGGGATGAAGGGCGCGAAGCGCGGGCTATTCGACGGCATGCATGCCGCCCGCTTCGTGTTCACTGGCCGGAAAGCGATCCGGATTCCACAGATGGAGGTACTGCAGGTACATGCGCAATGCCGTCAACGCGTAGCCAAGCGTGATGGCGGCACCCGTCGGCCACGTCTTGAAGTAGGGCGGCGACATAGTGACGTCGTCGTACAGCCAGAGCTGATAGCCGTTCTTGGCACTGAACCAGGCGAGCACCGAACAGATGAAGATGCTGACCAGCAGCGTCATCATCACGGCGCGTCGCCGCGCGTTCGTCGGCAGCATGTCCAGCGCGAGATCCATGCCGACATGTCCGTGCGTGGCCTGCGTGTACGACAGCCCGAGGAACACGATGATGGGCATCAGGAGCTCGGACAGCTCGAGATGCCCCGGTATGGGCGCAACGAAGATGTATCGCATGGCCACTTCGGCGCCGACGAACAGCATCACGAAGATGGCGAGCGCTGCAGCGACGACGACCAATGCCATCTCGATCGGCCGCAGCAGGCGGCCGACGAAGCCCGCCGAGATCGTCGTGACCACCATCACGGTGGCGACGACGATCGCCAGAACGATCAACTCATGCATGAAAGGACCGAGCCGGGCTATTTCTTGGTCGCGGTCTTGACCTTGGCGACCTCCGCCTGGACGAACTCGAGGATTTCGGTGCCGGGGCGGCCGGCACCGTCCTGCTCCTTGGCC
The DNA here is from genome assembly GCA_030684475.1 of Reyranella sp. GTDB lineage: Bacteria > Pseudomonadota > Alphaproteobacteria > Reyranellales > Reyranellaceae > Reyranella. Next base: position 8,487 of record JAUXWB010000483.1, read on the forward strand.
CATTCCTTCCAAATCGGGCCGGAGGCTTCGACGAGCTTGCTCCGTTCGACTTCAGGGAATTGCGTGACCTCGAGTTTCTCCTTGAAGAGCGGAATCCACTTGTCGTCTTCCTTCTTGTAGATGTCCATCAACGCCTTGGAGGCGGCCTCCTGAGCCTGGGGCAACTTGGCCTTGAGGTCGTCGGGCAGCTTGTTCCACGCCGTCAGGCTCACGCCCTGCCAGCACAGGAAGCCGCTCATCGCCATGCCCTCGGTCACGAACTTGGAGACTTCGTAGAGCTTGTAGGCGCCGAACGTGTAGCTGTAGGGAAAGCCGAAGCTATCGATCGTTCCTCTTTCGAGAGCCTGATAGCTTTCGGGCGCCGTCACCATGGTTGGCACGGCGCCGAAGGCCTGCAGCGCCTTGGCGTTGAGGCCGGTGATCCGCATCTTCACGCCCTTCATGTCGGCCACGGACGCGATGCGCTTGTTGCCCATGAACTCGAAGGCAGGGAGGAAGGTCGGCGAGAGGTACTTGATGTTCCAGCGATCGGCCATCTCCTTGACGATCGCCGGATGCTGCAGCACCGCGTGGTTGACGACGGCATTCTGCGCCAGGTCGCGCGGCGGCAGGAACGGCAGCTCCATCACCGTCGTCAAGGGAAACTTGTTAGGATAGTAGCCGGCGCAAAGCTGTGCGCCTTCGTAGCCACCGGACTTGATCGCTTCGGGAGCCTGACGCTCGGGACCGAGCGCGGCGCCGTAGTGGATCTTAATCTCGAACTTGCCGCCGGACTCCTTCTTGTAGAAGTCGGCCATGGCCTCGATGCCCGCGGTGACCGCGCGCTTGGGCCCGAAGATGTTGAAGTTCCAGGTAATCGTCTGGGACAGCGCCGGTGCTGAGAACAGAGCACCAGCAAATACGCTCGCAACGAACGCGTACGGACCTCGCCTCATAGCAGATCCTCCCTGTAGTGCGCCTTTTGTCGGCACTTAGGGAACAGTATGGCCAAATTCGCATCGCGGCTCAACCTCGGAGACGAGGGCTGCCGGGCGTGCGTCAGTCGCCGGGCCGGCAGGCATTCGCGCCGGCCGCGGTGATTGATGGAAAATTCAGTAAATTCACCGACGGCCGGCGCGAACGTGCCGATCATATGGACCACCTTTCCAGTCCGGCGGTGGGTCACCGACCTGGGAGAAGGCCCGATTGGCAAGAGCCGTGCAGCAGGCCAGCGCAAGCGCCCTTCCGCCGACACGGCGGAATGACCAACGCCGGACTTCGGCATGCCCTCCCTAGCGCCGGGAACTATGCGCTTCCGGGCCAATTCCCGAAGTCGTAAGGTCCCCGGAATGAGCCAGGTTGCTCCCCAAAATGAGCCGATGGGAGTTCCACGCAATGCTTATCCGATGGTGCGCATTTCGTCGGAATTCTTTCTGCGCAGCGTCGATCTGCTCACGCAGCTCCAGGGTGACAAGCTGATTTCGGGCCTCGTCTTCATGGCGGTATGGCACAACCACATGCACGACACTGGCGTCGGGGCGGTCGGCGTGCGTGAGATCGCACGCCGCCTCAATCTGCCCTACGAGACGGTACGCCGCCACGCCGCGGGGCTCCTGCGCGCGGGGCAGTGCACTGCCATGCGTGAGGGAATCGCCGTTGTGCCGGCCGCGCTGAAAAGCCGATCGACCGTCGATTGGATGCGCAAGACCTACCTCAATACCGAGCGCATGCTGGTCGACCTCACTCGAGCGCGGTTGGCGAAATACGAAGCGCCGTCCAGGTCCGCCTTGCGACACGGCAAGCTCACGCGGGACCAGATGGTGATCGCCACCGCCTCGACCCGCCAGATCCTCGCAGGCATCCGGATGCTCGGCGATCTCTGGAACGGGGATCTATTGAGGGGGCTGGTGTTCAGCGCGATCTGGACGGCCAACGTCAAGCACGTCATCAACACCGCGACCGCCGCCACCCAGGCCGTGCTGCCCGACGATCAGCGCCGGCCGGTCAGCGTCCTGGCGATCTCCAATTCGCTGCGACTGCCCTACGAGACGGTGCGCCGACACGCCATCGCACTCGAGAAAGCCGGCATCTGCCATCGCGTCGGCCGAGAGGGCATGATCGTGCCGGCCAGCGAGCACCACAAGCTGGCCGGCGGAACCGTGCAGGCCCATGGGATGCTCACCGGCCTGCTCGCCGAACTCCGGCGCGCCGGGCTGAAGGCCTAGCCGCAGCGGCTCACCCCCGTCCGACGAATGGCATCTTGGTCGCCATCACCGTCATGAACTGGACATTGGCGTCGAGCGGCAGGCTGTCCATGTAGACGATGGCCTGGGCCACGGCTTCGACATCCATGCGCGGCTCCGGGATGGTCGTGCCGTTGGGCTGCAGCACGCCCTTGGTCATGCGCTCGGTCATCGGCGTCACGGCGTTGCCGATGTCGATCTGGCCGCAGGCGATGTCGTAGGCGCGGCCGTCGAGCGAGGTCGACTTGGTGAGGCCGGTGATGGCGTGCTTGGTCGAGGTGTAGGCGACCGAGAACGGCCTGGGCGCGTGCGCCGAGATCGAGCCGTTGTTGATGATGCGCCCGCCCATCGGCTTCTGCGCCTTCATGATCTTGATCGCTTCCTGGGTGCACAGGAACGGGCCGGTCAGGTTGGCCGCGACCACGCTCTGCCAGGTCTCGTACGGCAGGTCCTCGAGCGGCACGGGCGGCGCGCCGCCGCCGGCATTGTTGAACACCAGGTCGAGGCGGCCGAAGGCTTCCTTGGTCCGGGCGAACAGGGCCTGGATCGATTCCTTCTTGGTGACGTCGGTCGGCACGGCGAGCGCATTGGGGGCGTTGTTGCCGGCCATGCTCGCGGTCTCCTCGAGCGCTTCCTTGCGCCGGCCGGCCAGCACCACCTTGTAGCCGTTCTTGAGCAGCGCCAGCGCCGCGGCGCGGCCGATGCCGCTGCCGGAGCCGGTGATGATTGCGATTTTCGCCATGGGTTCGTTCCTCCTCGGGAGCGGACCCTATCAGACGGCGAGGCTCTTGATATAGGCCCGCCAGCCGCCGAGCGAAGTGATGTCGCGCGCGGCTTCGATGGCGTGGCTCTCGCAGAGGAAACCCAACACGCCGGAGCCATCGGCCAGCGCGACGGTGCCGAGGCCGAGCGGCGCGGGAATCTTGGCGACGAACGCACCGACCTTCTCAGTCGGCAGGCTCCACACTTCGGTTTCGATGGCGCCGCCGCCCTCGGCCACGCGCACCATGCCTGGCCGCTGCGGCGGACCGCCGGGCAGGGCGTAGAAGCGATAGACCGGCGCGGTCTTGCCCGCACTTTCCAGACGGCCGCCCAGCTCGGTGAGTTGGCCGTTGAGCGGCAGGCCACTCATGTGGGCGCCGACCACGGCGATGGCAACGCGATCCTCGGTGACGACGGGATCGTGCGCCGGCGCCGGCAACCGGCTCGCAGTCTTGCCGAGCGGCAACGGCACGGCACGCTGCCAGCGCGCGCCGAAGGCCAGCAGGCTGCGTTCGGCGAAAGCGCGGGCGATCAGGGTGATGCCGAACGGCAGGCCGTCGGGACGGAAGCCGAAGGGAAGGGCGAGGCCGCTCAGGCCGAAGAAATTCACGAAGTTGGTGTAATGGCCGAGATGCGAATTGTAGAGCACCGGCTCGCGCTCGAGATCGGACAGGCGATAGATCGTACCCGTGGTCGGCAAGGCGAGGAAGTCGAGGCCCAGCATCTCCGCCGCCGCGCGTGCCTTCAGCGCGGCCAGCTTGTATTGGCCCTCGAAGGCGTCGACGGCGCTGTATTTCCGTCCGCCCAGCACGATCTGGCGCGTCGTTGGCCAGACGCCGGCGTCGTCGGCGGCGCCCTCGATGAAGGCGCCGACCGCCGCCGTGCGCTCAGCCACCCAAGGTCCGCTGTAAAGGAGCTGCGCGGCGTCGCGAAAGGGCGCGTAGTCGAATGTGACCACCGTGCCGCCCAGCGCCTTCAGTTTCTCGACGGCCTCGGCGTAGAGGGCGGCATAGGCCTGGTCACCGAAGAACTCGAGCGGTCCCGGTACGCCGAAGCGGAACGTCTTGCCAATGGCGGGCGTCGCGTGAGGCATGCAGGCGACGCCCAGAACGGCATCGGCATCGGCGCAGCTCAAGGCAAACACCGAGGCGCAGTCGAGCGAGCGACAGGCCGGCACGACACCTTCGTTGCTGAGCAGGCCCGGCGTCGGCTTCAGCCCGACGATGTTGTTGAAGCCGGCCGGCACACGGCCCGAGCCCGCTGTATCGGTGCCGAGCGAGAAGCTCACCAGTCCCGATGACACGGCGACGGCCGAGCCCGAACTCGAGCCGCCGGGAATGTAGTCGGCATTGAAGGGATTGCGCGGCACGCCATAGGGCGAACGCACGCCCACCAGGCCGGTCGCGAACTGGTCGAGGTTGGTCTTGCCCACCACGATGGCGCCTGCCGCCACCAGCCGCTGCACGACCTCGGCCGAAGTCTTGGCCTCGTAGGCGAAGCCGGGGCAGGCCGCCGTCGTCGTCATGCCGGCAACGTCGATATTGTCCTTCACGGCGAACGGGATGCCATAGAGCGGCAGCTTCTCCAGGTCGCCGCGCTGGGCGTCGAGGTCGGCCGCCACGGCGCGCAGGGCGGCGTCGGAGGCGCGCGAAATCCACACCTTGTCGTCGCCTGCCTCTTTGATGCGCTTCAGGACCTCCTCGATCATCTGCCGGACGTCGAGAGTGCCGGCGCGATAGGCGTCGCGCAGCGCATGAACGCCGAGATCGAGAAGAGCTGTCATCCATTGCTTGTAGACAAGCAGCTGGCCAATTGCAGCCGACAGATGCGCGCGGCAATTGGCACGGCCTTTGCTTCCAATGCGGCGGGATCGTGTGGGTTCCAAAAAACAGGGGGACTACAATGAAGCGTCGCACATTCATCAAGACGACGGCGATGGCCGGTGCCGCAGCCACGACCGCTCCGGCGATCTGGTCCGAGGCCAAGGCGCAGGCGCGCAACGAGACGCTGTTGATCGTGGGCGAGAGTCCCCCGAATTCGATGGATATCCATGGCGTCGGCGCCAACCGGCCGGCCTATGAGGTGTCGTGGAACACCCATGACCGGCTGATGACCTACGGCGCCAAGAAGGACGCCAACGGCAACGACCACTACGACTACACCAAGCTCGAGCCCGAACTCGCCACCGACTGGAACCTGACGCCGACGTCGGTGACCTTCAAGCTGCGCAAGGACGCCAAGTTCCACGATGGTACGCCGATCACCGCCAAGGACGTGAAGTGGTCGTTCGACCGCGCCGTCACGGTGGGCGGCTTTCCGACCTTCCAGATGAAGGCCGGGTCGCTGGAAAAGAAGGAGCAGTTCGTCGTGGTCGACGACAACACCTTCCGCGTCGACTTCCTGCGTGCCGACAAGCTCACCATGCCCGACATCGGCGTGCCGGTGCCGGTGATCATGAACTCCGAACTTTGCAAGAAGCACGCGACCGCCACCGACCCGTGGGCCATGGAATGGTGCAAGAACAACCACGCCTCCGGCGGCGCCTACAAGGTCGAGCGCTGGCAGCCCGGCCAGGAAGTCGTCTACGCGCGCAACGACGACTGGAAGAACGGCCCGATGCCCAAGATCAAGCGGGTGATCATGCGCATCATCCCGTCGGCCGGGAACCGGCGCGCGCTGCTCGAGCGCGGCGATGCCGATCTCTCCTTCGACCTGCCCTCGAAGGACTTCGCCGAACTCAGGAAGTCGCCGAAGCTCACCGTGATCGGCACGCCGATCGAGAATGCCATGATGTATCTCGGCATGAACGTGAACCAGAAGCCGTTCGACAACGTCAAGGTCCGACAGGCCGTGGCCTGGGCCATTCCGTACCAGCAGATCATGGACTCGGTGATGTTCGGCCAGGCGCTCCCGCTGTTCGGCGGCGCCGACAACAAGTTCAAGGGCGCCTACTGGCCACAGAAGGACGGCTACAAGACCGACATCGCCAAGGCCAAGGCGCTGATGGCGGAAGCGGGCTATCCCACCGGCTTCGAGACCACCCTGTCGTTTGACTTGGGCCTCGCCAGCACCAACGAGCCGCTCACCATCCTGATCCAGGAGAGCCTGGGGCAGATCGGCATCAAATCCTCGATCAACAAGATCCCCGGCGCCAACTGGCGCGGCGAACTGCTCAAGAAAAACTTGCCGATGATCACCAACGCCTTCGGCGGCTGGCTGAACTATCCGGAGTATTTCTTCTACTGGTGCTATCACGGCCAGAACGCCGTCTTCAACACCATGGGCTACAAGAACCCGACCATGGACGCGCTGATCGACAAGGCGCGGTTCACGACCGGTCCGGAGTACGAGGCGGCCGTGAAGGGCTTCATCGACATCGCCTTCGAGGAGGTGCCGCGGGTGCCGATCTTCCAGCCGCTGCTGAACGTGGCGATGCAGAAGAACGTCACCGGCTACCGCTACTGGTTCCATCGCCAGCTCGACTATCGCCAGCTCGTGAAGGGCTAGGCGCGGACGCCGGAGGCGGCGATGCTGAACCTGCTGCTGTCGCGGCTGGCGACGGCGATCCCCAGCATCGTGGGGGTCGTCGTCGTCACCTTCATGCTGACCCGCCTCCTGCCGGGCGACCCGGCGGCCTATTTCGCCGGGTTGGCCGCGAGCCCGCAGGCAATCGCCGAGATCAGGACCAAGCTCGGCCTCGACAAGTCTCTACCCGAGCAGTTCGTCGGCTACATCGGCGACCTGCTGCAGGGAAATCTCGGCAACTCGCTCAGCACCGGCCAGCCGGTGGTGGCGGAGATCGCCACCCGCCTGCCGGCTTCCGCCGAACTCACCCTGTTCGCCCTGATCGTGGCCGTCGCCATCGCCATTCCGCTCGGTGTCCTGGCGGCGGTGAAGCAGGGGACCTGGATCGACCATCTCTGCCGGGTCGTGACCACGGCTGGCGTGTCGCTGCCAGTGTTCTTCACCGGCCTGCTGTTCGCCTACGTCTTCTATTACCTGCTGCAGTGGGCGCCGGCGCCGACCGGGCGGCTCGATGTGTTCTTGTCGCCGCCGACCCACATCACCGGCTTCTACCTGATCGATTCGGCGTTGACCGGCAATTTCGAGACCTTCCGAGGTGCCTTGAGCCAGCTCGCCTTGCCCGCCATCTCGATGGCCATCTTCTCGCTGGCGCCGCTTGCCCGCATGACGCGCGGCTCGATGCTGGCGGTGCTGGGCAGCGACTTCATCCGCACCGCGCGGGCGAGCGGCCTCAGCCCGCGCACCGTCATCTTCACCTATGCCTTCCGCAACGCCGTGCTGCCGGTCATCACGACGCTCGGCATGGTGTTCTCCTTCCTGCTGGGCGCCAACGTGCTGGTCGAGACGGTGTTCGCATGGCCGGGCATCGGCCTCTATGCCGTGAACGCGCTGATCACTTCCGACTACGCGCCGGTGCAGGGCTTCGTGCTCACCATGGCGATCCTCTACGTGGCGCTCAACCTCACCATCGACTTCGTCTACGGCCTGGTCGATCCGCGCGTCCGGCTGGACAGCTGATGCTGCCGCTGCTGCGCCACGCCCGCTACGTGCTGTCGGAGAACCCGGTCACCGGGCTCGCCTTCGGCCTGTTCGCGCTGTTCCTGATTGCCGCGCTCTTCGGGCCGCTGCTGGCGCCCTACAATCCGCTGCAGAGCAACGCTGCCATGGCGCTGAAACCGCCGTCGATGGCGCACTGGTTCGGCACCGACCAGCTCGGCCGCGACATCTTCAGCCGCGTGCTGGTGGCAACGCGCCTCGACCTCACCATCGCCTTCGCCTCGGTGATCCTGGCCTTCATGCTGGGCGCGCTCTCGGGTGTCGCAGCGGGCTATTTCGGCGGCTGGACCGACCGCGTGGTCGGCCGCCTGGCCGACACCATCATGGCCTTCCCGCTGTTCGTTCTGGCCATGGGCATCGTGGCGGCGCTCGGCAACGAGGTGATCAACATCGTGATCGCCACCGCGATCATCAATTTCCCGCTCTATGCCCGCGTGGCCCGCGCCGAAGCCAACGTGCGGCGCGATTCAGGCTTCGTCGAGGCCGCGCGTCTCTCGGGCAATGGCGAGGCGCGCGTGCTGTTGGGCCACGTCCTGCCCAACATCATGCCGATCATGATGGTGCAGATGTCGCTCACCATGGGCTACGCCATCCTGAATGCCGCGGGCCTCTCCTTCATCGGCCTCGGCGTGCGCCCGCCTGACGCCGAGTGGGGCATCATGGTCGCCGAGGGCGCCAACTTCATCCAGTCCGGCGAATGGTGGATCGCGCTCTTTCCCGGCGCCACGCTGATGCTGGCAGTGTTCTGCTTCAACCTGCTGGGCGATGGGCTGCGCGACATCATCGATCCCAGGATGCGGACATGACCGCGGTGCCGTTTGACAAGCATACGCCTCACCCTGAGCGACCGTCGTACTGGTCAAGCGGTTGCCCATGGTTTTTTGTCCCTGAGGATGGCGTTGAGGATGGTCACGAGCTTGCGCATGCAGGCGACGATGGCGACCTTCGCGGGCTTCCCGGCGGCTCTCAGGCG
>JAUXWB010000499.1 GCA_030684475.1 Reyranella sp.
CCGACGCCCATCCGATGACGAAGAACGTCCTCAACGAGTTGGAAAAGCGCCTCGCCACCGGCCCGCTCAGCCACGACGCGCCGGTGCCGTTCTTCCATTTCTACGGCAACAAGATGCAGAAGGATGTGCTGGGGGCGTGAGCATTCCTAGTCATTCCGGGATGGTCCGAAGGACCAGACCCGGAATCTCGAGATTCCGGGTTCGCGTCTTCGACGCGCCCCGGAATGACGAACGTGTCGGGGAGTCGCGCAAAACAAAACAATCTTCCTTGCGTTGCGCGATGACGTTGGCCGTCAGACGCCGTATCTCTTTCGCACCACCAACAACCAACCGCAGAAGTGGGACCAATGGCAAAACGTCAGTTGCGGCTTGGCGCGTTCATGCGGCCGGTCTCGATTCACACCGGCGCGTGGCGCTATCCCGGCGCCTGGACGGATGCCAATTTCAATTTTTCGCACATCAAGCAGCTGATCCGGAAGCTGGAGGCGGGAAAGTTCGACGCCTTCTTCATGGCCGATCATCTCGCGGTGCTGAACATGCCGCTCGATGCGCTGAAGCGCAGCCACACCGTCACCTCGTTCGAGCCGTTCACGCTGCTGTCGGCGCTGTCGGCCGTGACCGACCATATCGGCCTGATCGCGACCGGATCGACCACCTTCGACGAGCCCTATCATGTCGCCCGCCGCTTCGCCTCGCTCGACCACATCAGCAATGGCCGCGCCGGCTGGAACATCGTCACCACCTCCAATCCGGATGCGGCGCTGAATTTCGGGCGCGACGACCACATGGAGCACGCCGAGCGCTACAGGCGGGCGCGCGAATTCTACGACGTGGTGACCGGCCTGTGGGACTCCTTCGCCGACGACGCGTTCGTGCGCGATGTCGAGAGCGGGCTCTATTTCGACCCCGCAAAAATGCATGTGCTTGACCACAAGGGCAAATACCTCTCGGTGCGCGGTCCCCTCAATATCGCCCGCCCGGTGCAGGGCTGGCCCGTGATCGTGCAGGCCGGCGCCTCGGAGGATGGCAGGCAGCTCGCGGCCGAGACCGCGGAAGCCGTGTTCACCGGCGGCGGCCCCCTCGCCGACGGACAGAAACTCTACGCCGACATCAAGGGCCGCATGGACAGACTTGGCCGCGACCGCAACCATCTAAAAATCCTGCCCGGCGCCTTCGTCGTGGTCGGCGACAGCATCGAGGAAGCCAGGGAGAAGCGCGCCTCGCTCGACAGCATGGTGCATTACGACAGCGCCATCGCCTCCCTTTCGGTCCAGCTCGGTACCGACGCGTCCGGATTCGATCCCGATGGGCAATTACCCGAGATCCCGGAAACCAACGCCAGCAAGAGCGGGCGTCAGCGGTTGGTCGATCTGGCCGCGCGCGAAAAACTCACGGTGCGGCAGCTGGCGCAGCGGGTCGGCGGCTATGGCGGGCTGTCGTTTGTCGGCACGGCCGCAGACATCGCCGACCAGATGGAGCAATGGCTGACCACGGAAGGCTGCGACGGCTTTAATATCATGTTCCCGTTCCTGCCCGCCGGGCTCGACGACTTCGTCGACAAGGTCGTGCCGGAACTGCAGAAGCGCGAAATCTTCCGGCGGGAGTATGAGGGCCGGACGCTGCGGGAGAATTTAGGCCTGCCGCGACCGAAAAACCGGTTCTTCGAGGCTTAATGGGCCGGAATCGGGCCGGTTTTCGCCCGCAAAACCTTGACTTTGGGCTGTCGGACGCTAGGTTGCGCGGCAAATGCGGGCCTGATGGGCCGGCGTCCGATTCCAGACATCAAGGGTTCTAAACATGGCCAAAGCGGTCACCATCAAGGTCAAGCTCGTCTCCTCGGCGGATACCGGCTTCTACTACGTCGCCAAGAAGAATTCGCGCACCATGACCGACAAGCTGGTCAAGAAGAAGTACGACCCGGTCGCGCGCAAGCATGTGGAATTCCGCGAGTCCAAGATCAAGTAACAATTGCGGGACGCTGCTGACTTCGAACGGGGCCTCGCGGCCCCGTTTTTATTTTGCGGTGCCTCGCCTCATTCCGCGGGCGCCAGATGCGCACGCGGCCGCGGCGCTGTCTCCGCGAGATCTCCGTCGACGTCGGCGCCGAGGTCCTTGCGCCAGGGCCGCGCCCTCTCTATCAGGGCGAGGACAACGACGATAACCGCGGCCAGCGCCAGCGCGCCCTGCCAATAGGGAATGCCGGCCAGATCGGAAAAGATCAGTTTGGGCCCGGTGCCGATCAGCGACTTGGCCAGCCACGGCTGGGCGTGGGAAAACGCGACCGCGCCGGCCAGACCGCCGAACAACGTAAAGATCGCGTCGCGATAGCCGACGCCGATCTGCGCCAGCGTAGTGCCGGGGCACGCGCCCGCCAGCGCGATGCCGGCGCCGAGGATCAGCCCGCCGACGATGTCGGCGGCGTAGAGCGCGGCCTTGGGTTGCAGCTTGACGAAACCGAATCCATGCAGGAACGCCAGCACCACCGCGCCGGTCGCAACTGCCGTCAGAAACACCTTGAGCATGATCCAGTTTCGCAGCTGCATCTGGCCGACGATCATTCCCGGCTCGAACACCCGCGATTTTTCCAGCGCGAAGCCGAATACGATTCCCATCAGCGCGCCGCTCAGAATTCCGACTGCAACGGACGACATGATCATCCCTCCCTTGTTAAACCCGACGCAGCAGCAGCAAGGCGGTGGCAATACCGCCGGCGAACATCGCGGCGACCGCAACCGTCGAGCCAACCGATAATTGCGCCACCCCCGACAGGCCGTGACCGCTGGTGCAGCCGTCGGCGATCCGGGCGCCGAACAGCATCAGGAAGCCGGCGCCAAACGCCACGGCGTAACGCAGGCTGGAGGACGACGAGCCGAGCGCCCTCGCCCAGACCGGCGAAATCGGCGCGCGCACCGCGCCGGACAGCTTCATCGACGCGAAGGCGCCGAGCGCAATGCCCACGACCAGCGCCACCTGCCAGAGGTTCTTGGCATTCGCGGCGATATGCTTGGCCGCATAATCGATCTCGAGCAGCGAAGGATCGACCATGCCGGCGATCGCGGCACCGACCGTGACATAGGAGGAAGAAGCCCCCAGCGCGGTCTGGATGATCAGGAATGCCGGTATCTGCAGAAGGCCTATCAGGATACCCGCGGCATAAGGCGACCAAGCCTTGTCAAAAGGCGACATCAGAAACCTCCTTCTTTTATATATTAGCATTAAATAATATAATGGGGCGAACGACCGCCGGGTTGATTTGAATCAACCGCGCGCCTGAGCGCCTCGAATAAAATTTAGGTGCAATGCAAAATTGACTCGACATCCCGAAGGTATCAATGCCATGGGCGAAACGATCATCGAAGGGCCGCTCTATGCGCCCCGCAAGAAGGTCTATCCGCAGGCCGTCCATGGCCGGTTTCGCCGGATCAAATGGACGCTGCTCATCGTCGGGCTGGCGGTCTATTACCTGCTGCCGTTCGTGCGCTGGGACCGCGGACCGGGACTGCCCAATCAGGCGGTGCTGCTCGACCTGCCGAACCGCCGCTTCTATTTCTTCTTCATCGAGCTGTGGCCGCAGGAAGTCTATTACTTCACCGGCCTGCTGATCATCGCGGCGATGGCGCTGTTCCTGATGAACGCGCTGGCCGGCCGCATCTGGTGCGGCTATCTCTGCCCGCAGACCATCTGGACCGATTTGTTCTACGCCGTCGAGCGCTGGGTCGAGGGCGACCGCCGCGACCGCATCCTGAAGGACAAGCGCGGCTGGAGCTTCCGCCACGTGCGCGAGGTCGCGACCAAGCACTTCCTGTGGCTGATGATCGCCTGGTGGACCGGCGGCGCCTGGGTTCTGTATTTCGCCGATGCGCCGACGCTGGTGAAGGACCTCGCCACCCTGCAGGCGCCGTTCGCCGCCTATCTCTGGATTGGCATCCTGACCGCGACCACCTATGTCTTTGCCGGCCACGCCCGCGAGCAGGTCTGCATCTACATGTGCCCGTGGCCGCGCATCCAGGCGGCACTGACCGACGAGTGGGCGCTCAACGTCACCTACCGGCGCGACCGCGGCGAGCCACGCAATTCAGTCAAGAAGGCCGAGCAGCTGCGGCTTGCCGGCCAGCCCGCCGGCGATTGCATCGACTGTCACCAGTGCATCAATGTATGCCCGACCGGCGTCGACATCCGCGACGGCATCCAGCTCGGCTGCATTCAATGCGGGCTGTGCATCGATGCCTGCGACACCATCATGCTGCAGGTGAACCGGCCGACCGGGCTGATCGCCTACGACACCGACATCAACGCCGAGCGCCGGCTCGCCGGCAAGCCGCCGGTCTACCGGCTGATCCGGGCGCGCACCGTTCTCTATGCCGCCATCATTGCAATGGTCGGCGGCATTATGCTGTACGCGCTGGCGACCCGTAGCTCCCTTGGGATCAGCGCGCTGCACGAGCGCAGCCCGCTGTTCGTCACGCTGGCCGATGGCAGCGTCCGCAACGACTATACCGTGCGCTTCCTCAACAAGGCCGGCGTGTCGCGCGCCTTCGCACTGGATGTACTCGGTCTTCCCGCCGCGGAAATCCGCACCTCGGGAATCGAACGCGGCGCCGACGGCAAGCTGATCGTCGAGGTCGGGCCGGACCAGACAAGGGAAATCAGGGTATCGGTGCAGGTGCCGGCGGCGAAGCTGCCGAAGCAATCCACCGACATCGAGTTCAGGGCCGCCGATGTCGCAACCGGCCTGTCAGCGTCGGTGCGCGATCATTTCGTGCCGGGCGGGCGGTAATGTCCTATCGCACGGGCACCATCGGCGGCGGCGCGCTCGGCCGGATCAGCGCGAACGCCACCTGGATGATGCCGCCGGCGAGTCCCAGCGCCACACCGATCCGCCACGCCATGGTGTAGGAGCCCAGCGAATCGTACAGCAGGCCGCCGCCATAGGCGCCGAGGAAGCTGCCGAGCTGATGGCTCATGAAGGCGAGCCCCTGCACCATCGCCTGCCATTGCAGCCCGAACATCTCGGCCACCGCGCCGGCGACCAGCGGACCGACGCCCATCCACAGGAACCCCATCAGCGCGCCGAACAGCAGCGTCGATGCCGGCGACGGCGGCAGCATGAAATACCAGGCCAGAATCAGCGAGCGCGCGATGTAGATGCCGCCGAGCAGCGCCAGCTTGTTCCAGCGCTGGCCGGCCCACCCGAAAAACAGGCTGCCCAGC
>JAUXWB010000501.1 GCA_030684475.1 Reyranella sp.
AGACGGGGGAGGAGAAGAAAGCGATTCTGATTCAGTCGGAAAGACTCTAGGTCACGACTCCGACTCCGCCAAAATCTCGGCATAGCGGAAGATCTCGGTGTGGTCGGCGCCCTTGCCCAGCTTGCCGTCGGCGGCGGTCCAGTAGGCCACCGCCTGCTCGAGGTTCGGCACCTTGAGCTTGAGGTGCGTGGCGACATCGCCCGCCGTGCGCAGGTCCTTGGCCATCAGCGCCGTCGTGAAGCCGGCGACGAAATTGCGCGGCACGACGAATTGCCGGCCCTTTACCTCGGTGGCGTTGCTCTTGCCCGTCGACGTGTTGAAGACGTCGACCATGGTGCCAGGGTCGAGCCCGAAGGCCTCGCCAACCACCAGCGCCTCGCACATGGCGACCAGGCCGGCGGCCGAGAGATAGTTGTTGAGCGCTTTCAGCGTATGGCCGGCACCGGCCGGGCCGCAGAGCGTAATGGTCTTGCCCATGGCACCGAAGACAGGCCGCACCCGCTCGAGATCGGCGGCGCTGCCGCCCACCATGATGCTGAGCGAACCGTCGAGGGCGCGCTTCACGCCGCCCGAGACCGGAGCGTCGAGCAGCGCCGCGCCGCGGCTGGCGAGATCGCGCGCGAGCTTCTGGGTATCCACCGGATTGGACGAGCTCATGTCCATGACGAGCGCGCCGGCCTGGAGGCCCTCGACGGCGGCGTCGCGGCCCTCGATCAGCGCCTGCCGCACGATTTTTCCGTCGGGCAGCATGGTGATCAGCGCGTCGGCGCCCTCGGCCGCGGCCTTGGCCGAGGCGGTGGCCAGCGCCCCGGGATGGGCGCCGACGAAATCCGAAACAGCCTTCTGCGAGACGTCGAACACGCGGAGCTTGAAGCCGGCGCCGGCGAGGCGGGCCGCCATCGGGCGGCCCATCATGCCGAGCCCGAGAAAGGCGATGGGGGCGGGAGGTACCAGTGGAGATGCGGTCATGAGTGGGGTCCTGCAGTGAGATCGTATTCATAGAGCGGCAGCGTGCGGCCGGGAATGGCGTCGG
>JAUXWB010000504.1 GCA_030684475.1 Reyranella sp.
CACAGCGCCAGGAACACGGAAGCGATGGAGAGCGACCATCGGACGTTGGCCCGTGCGTCCGCCGGCGTCTCGCAGCCCAGCACCGACTGGGCATCGGTCACGTGGGCGGCGCCCAGGTTGCCGTGGCCACCGCCTGCCTGGAACGCCGGCCAGCCGAGCTTGCCGCCCGCGAAGCCGATGAGGCCCGCGACGACGATGATGATCGGGAACGGCACGTTGTAGAAGAAGATGGCGACGAAGGCCGCAACCGCGATCGCGCGCATGACGTTGTTGCGCAGCGCCCGCTTGCCGACGCGCAGCACGGCCTCGACCACGATCACCAGCACGGCGGCCTTCAGCCCGAAGAACAGGCCCTGCACCAGGGTGACCTTGCCCAGCAGCACGTAGACCCAGGAGAGCGCCATGATGGCGAGCAGGCCGGGCAGCACGAACAGGGTGCCGGCGAGCAGCCCGCCCCTGGTCCGGTGCATCAGCCAGCCGATGTAGGTGGCGAGCTGCTGCGCCTCGGGACCGGGCAGCAGGGTGCAGTAGTTCAGCGCCTGCAGGAACCGCTGGTCGCCGATCCACTTCTTCTCCTCGACGATGATGCGATGCATGACCGCGATCTGGCCGGCCGGCCCGCCGAAGGAGAGGGCGGCGACGCGGGCCCACACTTTCATGGCCTCGGAGAAGGGTACGCCGTGGTCTTTCATTTGCTGCCTTTGCCCGCGAACGAGCGATAGAGATCGTCGAGAAGGACAGCGCCGCGCTCCAGGCGCTGAGTGTCGTCATTGTGCGAGGACGCGATGCCGGCAACCAGGCTGCGGATGCCCGCGGCCTCCTCGCGCCCGTACTTGCCGTCCTTGAGATCGATGTCGTGGATGATCTCGCCGATCGCGGTCAGGGCCGGATCGTCGAGCTTCGCGTCCGCCAGCAGCACCTCGAAGGTGCAGCGGTCACCGCGGTGCGTGAACTCACCCTCGAACATGTCGAAGCGCAGTTCGCCCGGCTCCGCCGCATAGCCCGTCCCCGGTACGAACTTGAAGTGCGCCTCGGGATCGATGAAGCGGCGGATCAGCCAGGCCGAGGCGATGCGATCGATCTGCACGCCCTGGCGCGTCACCCAGACGCGGCCCTTCAAGCCGGCCGGTGCCGGTGGTGCTGATGGTGCACTCATGTCCGTTTCCTCCCGCTGCAGAGCGGCCTCGAGGCCCGAAACCAGACCTTCGGCCGGCTCTCGTCCGTCGGCGCCGAAGAAATCGATGGCGACGATCTCGTCGAGTTGCTTGCGCAACCGCGCCGCCTGGGCCGCGCGTTCGGCTTGCGTCGCGCCGGCGCCGGCGAGTTCGCGCGCAGCAGCGGAAATCTCGGCGTAGTCCTCGTCGCGGGCGGCATCGAACAGCGCCTGGACTTCGGCATCGCTGATGCCGTCGACGAGGGCGGCCTCACAGACGAACGCCTCGCCGCCCAACTCGGCGATCTCCTTGACCAGCCAGGCGAAGTCCTCGCGCGTCTCGGCGTTGGCCGGCAGCGCGTAGACGGAGTTCTTCACCGTCACCGCGCCCAGCCCCTTCAGCCGCCGCCAGATCTTTACCCGCGCGTAGGCGGGCTTGGCCGGCAATTGATGGATCAGCAGCAGCCATCGCGCGCCCTCCGGGGTCTCATTACTCAACATAGTTCACCTGTATCATGTCATAAATGGAAAAAGCAACACTTGTATCATTTTTCTCTTGCGTCCCCATGGAACATGGCTATTTTGCCGATGAAACGAGTGTATCAGCAAGGAGAACCAAATGTCTTTCCATGCCCGTCCCATCTCCTTCAAACCGCCGCGCCTGAATGGCCTCTCGGCCCGCCTGATCGCCAGCCACTACGAGAACAACTACGGCGGCGCGGTGCGCCGGCTGAACGTGATCCGCGGCGAGCTCGGCGCCCTCGATCCGGTCAGCACCCCGGGCTTTCGCCTGAACGGGCTGAAGCGCGAGGAGCTGATCGCCACCAACTCGATGCTGCTGCACGAGGTCTATTTCGAGTGTTTGGGCGAAGGCGGCGGCGGCGATCCGACCGGTGCCCTTGCGGATGCGATCGCGCGCGATTTCGGATCGCTCGCCAAATGGCGGGCCGAATTCGTCGCCATGGGCAAGGCGCTGGGCGGCGGTTCGGGCTGGGTGGTGCTGACGCGCTCGCCGCGCCGGGGGGATGGGGGCGGCACGTTCAGCAACGTGTGGGCGGCCGACCACACGCACGGCATGGCCGGCGGCACGCCGGTGCTGGCGCTCGACATGTACGAGCATTCCTACCATCTCGACTTCGGCACCAATGTCGGCGCCTACGTCGATGCCTTCATGGCCAACATCGCATGGGCGCGCGTCGCCGCGCGCTTCGACGGCGTCGCCGCCGAGCCGAAGCCACACACGGTCACGACACCCGACGCACAAAAAATGCTCGGGGCCGATCCCGACCTGATCGTGATCGACGCCCGCCTCGCAGATGATGCCGCCTCCGTGCCCGTGCGCCTGCGCGGCGCGCGGCGAGCGCCACCCGACAAGGTCGACGAGATCGCGGCCGCCCTGCCACGCGGCGCCAAGGCGCTCGTCTACTGCGCCTGGGGCTTCGAGATCGGCGGCGACTGCGCCGCCAAGCTGCGCGAGCGCGGCATCGATGCCGTGGCCGTCGCGGGCGGCATCGGCGCCTGGCGTGCCGATGGCCTGCCGACTGAACCCCTCAAGGAAGGAGAGACGAAATGAAATGGGTGACCCGCGAACGTCCCAAGATCGACCGCATCGCCTGTCCATGGCTGATCAAGCGCTTCATCGAGAAGGAGCCGGAGTTTTTCTATGTGCCGGCCGACAAGGTGCTGGCCATGGCCAAGGAAACCGGCGCCATCCCCTATGACATCCCCGGCGTGAAATTCACGCACGTCGGCGAGAAGTGCAGCTTCGACGCCTTCATTGCCGAGTACGAACTCGCGGCCCCCGGCCTCGACAAGCTGGCCGACATCGTGCGCGGCGCCGACACCTCCAGGCTCGACCTCACGCCGCAGTCGGCCGGGCTGTTCGCGATCTCGCTTGGCCTCAGCCACGTTTACACCGACGACCACGAGATGCTGAAGCACGGCATGGTGATGTACGACGCGCTCTACGCGTGGTGCCGCAGCCTCGCCGGCGAGACGCACAACTGGCCGCCGAAGATGGCACCGGCATGAGCGACGAGACCCTGCTGATCCTCTCGCGCACCGACATCGCCGGGCTGATGGACTACGGCGACTATGTCGATGCCGTCGAGGCGGCCTTCCGCGCCGCCGTCGAGGGCCGGGCCGTGGCCCCGCCCGCCTCGGCGCTTCATGTCCCCGGCGGCTCCTTCCACGCCAAGGGCGCCGCATTGCTCGGCGAAGAGGCGAAGGTCGCGATAAAGATCAACGGCAACTTCCCGGGCAATCCGGCGGCCAACGGCCTGCCGACGGTGCAGGGCGTCATCTATCTCGCTGACGGCGCCAACGGACGGCCGCTGGCGATGATGGATTCGATCGAGGTCACGAACAACCGCACGGGTGCCGCCACCACGCTTGCCGCCCGCCATCTCGCGCGTGCCGGCTCGCGCGTCGCAACCATCTGTGGCGCAGGCGTCCAGGGCCGCATCCAGCTCAAGGCCATCGCCGCCGCGGCAAAGCTCGAGCGCGTGCATGTCTGGGACGTCGATGCCGCCCGGTCGATTGCCTTCGCCCAGGAGATGTCGGCGCGCCTCGGCCTCGACATAGGCGCGACGGCCGATCTCAGCCCGGTGCGCCAGAGCGACATCGTCGTCACCTGCAGCTCGGCCCGTCGCGCCTTTCTCACGCCCGATCTCGTGCGACCCGGCACTTTCATTGCCGCCGTCGGCGCCGACAATTCCGACAAGTCGGAGATCGATCCGGGCCTCTATGCGAAGAGTCTCGTCGTCGTCGATTCACGGGAGCAATGCGCCGAGATCGGCGACCTGCACCATGCCCTCGCGGCGGGTACCGTCACGCACGAGCACGTGCAGGCGACGCTGGGCGAGATTGTCGCGGGCAAAAAGCCCGGCCGACGCGATGCGAGCGCCATCACCCTGTTCGACAGCACCGGCATGGGATTGCAGGACGCGGCGGCGGCCGACGCGATCTATCGGCGCGCTCTGGCGACCGGTGCCGGCACGCGCCTCGGCCTCGGCTGACGATCTCTAATTGCATTGCCGCTGCGTAGAGCGGACGCTACCCTGTGCCGGTTGGTCTAGCTGGGGGCACCATGGCTCTGGGTCGTCTACTCATATCGGTCGTTGTGGCGGTCGCCGCGGTGGTGGCGTGCAACTCGGCGCCCAAGGTGCCGGTGTCCACGGCGGCGCTGAAGAAGGCCTATTGGGGCCTGCCGGCGGCGGGGCCCTCGGCCGACGTCACCAGCCAGGTCACGTGCCCCAACGGCTACCCGTGCGACGTCTTCGCCAATGCCGCGAACTACGGCCAGTCCAAGCTGGACTTCGGCAACCGGCTGACGGTCATCTGGACCTGCCAGCCGCAGAACTTCGTGTTGTCCGAAGTCGTGGCCACCGGCCTCAAGGTCCGCATGGCCTGCGTCGGCGGGGCGCCGCTGGTGCCGCGCACGATCGGTATCCTCGAAGCGACGTGGGGCGCCCCCAACGGCCAGACGATCGACGTCACCCAGGCCGTCCGCGACATCTGCGGCGACACTTCGCGGCGCTGCCAGGTGCCGGCGCTGGCCTACATTTTCGGCTCGCCCGATCGCGTCGCGATGACCAAGACGCTCCGGATCCGCTACACCTGCAACGGCCAGACGACGCCGGGCCAGCAGGCGACGGAGAACAGCGTCGCCGACCTGCGCTGCGAGCGCGCCGCCGACCTCGACTAGCCAGGCAGTTCAGCTGCGCGGCGCGCCGGCCGGCGGCGGGCCGCGCCGGCATTCGCCCCGCAGGATGCCGCCGTGACTGGCCTCGAGCGGCGAGACCGCGAGGTCGCCGTTGTTGCGATTGTAGGTCAGGGCGAACGTCGGAAAGCGGGTGCGGATCGACTGGAAATTGATGCTCGTGCCGGTGCCCTCGATCAGCGTGCCGGCGTCGA
Source organism: Reyranella sp. (assembly GCA_030684475.1). GTDB lineage: Bacteria > Pseudomonadota > Alphaproteobacteria > Reyranellales > Reyranellaceae > Reyranella. Next base: position 5,069 of record JAUXWB010000504.1, read on the forward strand.
AAACGGACGCCGTGCCGCGAAGGTCGTCGAACACCATGTCGAAGGTCCGCACCGCGCCCTGGTGATCGGTGAACTTGCAGGCGAGCCAGCGCGGCTCGGCCAGCACCGGCGATGCGACGACGGCGAGACCTGCCGCCATCGCCAACATCATGCCCAGTCGCATCGCGCGCCCCCGTTCCCTATTTCGGCGCCATCCGGATGGCGCCGTCGAGCCGAATGGTCTCGCCGTTCAGCATGTGGTTGTCGACGATCTGCATGGCGAGCTGGGCGTATTCCTTGGGATCGCCGAGCCGCGAGGGGAACGGCACCTGCGCGCCCAGGCTCTTCTGCGCCTCGGCCGACAAGCCCATCATCATCGGCGTCAGGAACAGGCCGGGCGCGATGGTGCAGACGCGGATGCCCAGGCTGGAGAGATCGCGGGCGATCGGCAGCGTCATGCCGACCACGCCGCCCTTCGAAGCTGAATAAGCCGCCTGGCCGATCTGACCGTCGAACGCCGCCACCGAGGCCGTGTTGATGATGACGCCGCGCTCGCCGTCGTCCATCGGCTCGGCCTGGCTCATGGCGAAGCTGGCGAGACGGATGACGTTGAAGGTGCCGATCAGATTGACCTGGATCACCTGGGAGAACATCGCGAGATCGTGCGGGCCGTTCTTGGAGATGGTGCGGGCGGCGCGGCCGATGCCGGCGCAGTTCACCACGACGCGCGGCGCGCCCAGCTTTTCGACCACGGTCTTGACCGAGGCCTCGGTGTTGGCGGCATCGGAGACGTTGGTCTT
>JAUXWB010000509.1 GCA_030684475.1 Reyranella sp.
CGGTGCGCGGTCTCGGCCACGACGCCGAGATCGTGCGTGATCAGGAGGACCGCCGCGCTGAACTCGCGCTGCAGCTCGACGATCAGTTCCAGGATCTGCGCCTGGATGGTGACGTCGAGCGCGGTCGTCGGCTCGTCGGCGATCAGCAGTTTGGGATTGCACGCCAGCGCCATGGCGATCATGGCGCGCTGGCGCATGCCACCCGAAAGCTGGTGCGGATATTCCTTGGAGCGCTGCGCCGGTTCGGGAATACGCACCAGGTCAAGCATCTCGACCGAGCGTTTCAGCGCCGCCCTACGATCCAGGTTGCGGTGCAGGATCAGCGCCTCGGCGATCTGCTTGCCGATCGTCATCACCGGGTTGAGCGACGTCATCGGCTCCTGGAAGATCATGGAGATCTCGTTGCCGCGGACGCTGCGCATCTCTTCTTCGCTGATCTTGAGGAGGTCGCGCCCAGCCAGCCTCACCGACCCCGACACGATACGACCCGGTGGATCGGGGATCAGGCGCATCAGCGACAGCGCCGTCATGCTCTTGCCGCAGCCCGATTCGCCCACGATCCCCAGGGTCTCACCCGAAGAGACCTGGAAATCGACGCCATCGACGGCCTTCACGATGCCTTGCCGCGTGTAGAACCAGGTACCGAGGCCTTCGACCTCGAGGAGAGCGCTCATGTCCGCCGACTCATGTACGCTCACGAGGATCGAGAATGTCGCGCAGTGCGTCACCCAGCAGGTTGGTGCCGAACACGGTAAGGCTGATGGCGACGCCGGGGAAGATCACCAGCCACGGCGCCGTTCTCACGTACTCGGCGGCCGATTCCGACAGCATGCGCCCCCATGACGGATACGGCTCGGGAATGCCGAGGCCGAGAAACGACAGCGAAGCCTCGGTCAGGATGGCCGCGCCGAGTTGCGCTGTCCCCAGAACGATGAGTGGCGCCAGCGTGTTGGGCAGGACGTGGCGCACGGCAATGCGCGCTTCGCCCATGCCGACAGCGCGCGCCGCTTCGACGAAAGGCTGTTCACGCAGCGACAGAGCGCTCGAGCGCACGACGCGCGAGACATTGGGCATCAGCGCGACGGCGATGGCAAAGATGGTGTTCTCGATTGACGGACCGAGAGAGGCCGCCATGACCAGCGCCAGGACGAGAAGCGGAAGCGCCTGCAAGATATCCATCACGCGTTGCGTGATGAGGTCGAGCCAGCCGCCGATGTAGCCCGACATCAGGCCGATGGCGACGCCCAACGCGCCACCGAGCAGCGTGGCCCCAAGGCCGACGGTGAGCGAGATTCGCGCGCCATGGACGATGCGGCTGAACATGTCGCGCCCCATGAAATCCGCGCCCAGCCAGTAGGCGATGCCGGGCGCCGCGAGGGAGGCGCGCGAGTTCGTGGACGTGGGATCGTACGGCGCGATGTAGTCGGCGAACACCGCGGTCAGGACAAACAGCAGCACGAGGACCGCACCAACCGCCCCCAGCGGATAGCGGCGCGCAAAGAACAGCGCCCGGCTCCAGGAGCCCGCGACGTTGGCGCCAGCGCGGGCGAGTTCGGCGTCGTGGTCGATGAGAGCCATGGCCGGGTCAGTCCGCGTATTTAATGCGAGGGTCGAGCGCCATATAGGCCATGTCGACCAGGAAGTTCACCATGACGGTGACGAAGGCGATCAGCATCACGATGTTCTGCACGATCGGGTAGTCCCGCCATACGATCGCCTCGACGAGGAAACGCGCGACGCCGGGGATGTTGAAGACCGTCTCGGTGACGATCAATCCGCCGATCAGGAATGCCGCCTCGATGCCGATGATCGTGACCACCGGCAGGAGCGCATTGCGCAGCGCGTGCTGGTAGTTCACCGAGGTCTGCGAAGCGCCCTTGGACCGCGCGGTGCGGATGTAGTCCTGCCGCATCACCTCGAGCATGGAGGACCGCGTCAAACGCATGATCAGAGCCGAACTTCGAAAGCCGACAGCGGCGGCCGGAATGCTGAGCAGCAGGAATTCGTCAATAAAACTTCGCGGTTCGCTGGTGTACATGGGAATCACGCCGAACCATTGGACAGACGCCATCAGGATCAGCAGGGCTAGCCAGAACGACGGCAGCGACAAGCCGCTGAGGCTGACGACTCGCAGGAAGTAGTCGAGCCCGGTGTTCTGGCGCACCGCACTGATGACGCCCAGCGGAACGCCCAGGATCACCGAGTAGATCAGAGCCAGCAGTGCCAGGTTGGCGCTGACCGGAATGCGCGGCGCAATCTCCTCGATCGCCGGACGCTCGGACATGTAGGCGAAGCCCAGATCGCCGCGTACAAGGCCGAAAATCCACTGCAGGTACTGGTCGACGATCGGCTGGTCGAGCCCCAGATCGCGGACGATCCTGGCCTTCTCGACGGGATCCACGATGCCCGCCGAGTCGACCAGGATGTCGGCAATATTGCCCGGAACGAGGCGCAGCATCACGAAGATGAGCACCGACATCCCCAGCAGGGTCAGCACCATCAACATCGCACGCTGCGTCAGGTACGAACCCATCGAAGCCCTCGCCCGGTTCCCCGACCGGCTGCTACTTATCGAGCCAGACGGTGTCGAAGCGCCATTTGTTGTAGATGCTGTTGTGCTGCAGCACGAGGTCCTTTACCGCCGGTTGCCAGCAGGTGTTGGCGGCACCATGGAAAATGACCGGTCGAGCGCCGTCCTTGACAAGCACACGCTCGATCTCTCCCACGATCTTCAGCCGCTTGGCGCGGTCGCTTTCGGCCGATTGCATGTCGATCAGCTTGTCGACCTCGGGGTTATTGTAGCCGGTGTAGTTGCGCGACGACGTGCTGTGGAAGTTCTCGTAGAAGTTCACGTCGGGATCGTCGACGCCTATACCAGTGAGGTTCAGACCCACCGCGTAGTCCTTGCGCTGCACCTTGGTGTGCCAGACCGTGGTGTCGACGGCATCGAGTTCGGCGTCGACATAGATCTGCTTGAGCTGGTCGATCAGGATCACTGCGGGGTCACGGTAAATCGCGATGTTGCGAGTAGCCACCTTGACCTTGAGCGGCTTGTCGGGACCGTAACCCAGGCTCTTCATGATCTCCTGAGCCTTGACCCGGTCCTTCGCGGCGTCCTGGCCGTAGCCCGGCAAGGTCGCGAGTTCGGCAGCCGGCATGCCCCACAAACCGGCAGGCGGCGGCAGCATGGCGGCGCCGAGCAGCGCGTTGCCCTGGACCAGAATGTCGTTGAACGGCTTGCGGTCGATTGCGAGCACCAAGGCCTCGCGCAGCTTGGGATTATCGAACGGCGGCGCGTCCCGATTCACGATCAGGTTCGTGTTCACGTTGGTGGTGCGCGCCTCGCAGATCGCGTGCGGGGCTTGACTCTTGACGTCCTTCAGCAACGGGAACGTGATGTCCGAATCGAACGTAAGGTCGAACTCGCCGGCGACGAAGGCCAGCACGCGCGTGCTGCGGTTGGGTACGATCTTCCATTCGATCGCGTCCAGGTATGGCAGGCCCTTCTTCCAATAGTCGGGGTTGCGCACCAGCTTGATCGACTCGGAGCGCTTGAACTCGGCGACCTTGAACGGTCCAGTGCCGATCGGCTTGGACCGCAGGTCACGGCCCGATACGTGGCAGGCGTAGACCGGCGTGTAGCCGGAGGCCAGCATCGACAGGAACGATGATTGCGGCCGGCCGAGCGTGAAAGTCACCTCGGTGTCGGAACCAACCGTCACTTCCTTGAGATTGTCGTACCAGACCTTGCGTGGGTTCTTGCGGATAAGGTCCCTTTGCGCTTCGGCAGCCCTGCCGGTCAGCGCGTCCCAGGTGCATTTCACGTCATTGGCGGAGAACGGCTTGCCGTCGTGCCACTTCACACCCTGCCTCAGCTTGAAGGTGAGCTTGGTCTTGTCGGCATTCCACGACCAGCTCTCGGCCAGATCGGGTACGATCTTGTCCGCCGAGTTGAGCTTCTCCTTCGGATCGAACATCACGAGATTGTTGAACACCGCCATGAACGGCATGACGGTCGAAATCGTCGCCTCCTCGTGGATCGAGGCGCTGGGCGGATTGTCGCGATGGGTAGCTCGCAACGTCCCTCCCTGCTTCTGAGCAAACACTGGTGACGCTGCCGTCACCAAAGCAGCAAGAGTGCCGGCCACGAATGCAAAGCGTGTGCGCATAGTTCAAGTCCTCCCAGACTCACGCGATAGTGGGCGTGTTGTTTATTCCCCGTTGCCGCGAAACTAGCACATCATGTGCAGAGGCCAAGCGCTAAAGCGATGGCCCCTTGAGCTCGATCTGGTTGCCTTCCGGGTCATGGAAGTAGACCGACGGTCCATTGCCTTCCGCGCCGTAGCGCTCGACCGTTTCGCCGACCGATATGCCAAGCGGCGCGAGCCGCCTGACGATGGCGTCACGATCGAACGGTTCCACACGGAAGCAGAGGTGATCCATGTTGGCAACACCCTCGGCACGTTCGCCGCCGACCAGGTCGAGCAGCGAGGCGCCGGCCCGCATCTGCACGAGAGACAGCCTCTCGAGCCGGCGCTCCACGTGAAAACCCAAGGCCTGCTCGTAGAAACGCACCATTGCTGCAAGATCGCGCGCGCGCAGTACGACATGGTCGATTCGTTCGACATGGAACGTCATGGACCTTAGCTTACCCATCCAGAAAGGCGAAAGCTACGGGAGGAAACATGGCCATCGCGATCAACGCCGCCAAGGCGCGGCTGAAAAAAAACCAGCTCGCGGTCGGCATCGGCGTCCGTCTGGTGCGCAACGTCGACATCATCAAGGTCATGAAGGCGGCAGGCTTCGACTGGCTTTTCCTCGACCTCGAGCACGGCGCCATGTCGATCGAGACGGCCTGCGAAATTTCCGTGGCGGCCCAGGATTCGGGCATCGCCCCGATCGTGCGCGTGCCCTACGGCGAACTCGCCATGGCGACCCGCGTCCTCGATGGCGGCGCCCTGGGCATCGTGATCCCCCATGTCGATACGGCCGAAGAAGCCAAGGAGATCGCCGACCGGCTGCGCTACCCGCCGCGTGGCCATCGCTCGGTGGGCGGCGGCCAGGCGCAGTTCGACTATGCGCCGATGCCGCTCGGCGAGATGACCAAGCTGAGCGACGACAACACACTGATCACCGTGATGATCGAAACGCCCAAGGCAGTGAAGAACGCCGCGGCGATCGCTGCGGTCCCTGGTATCGACTGCCTGCTGGTCGGCGCCAGCGACCTCTCGATGGAACTCGGCATTCCCGGCGAGACGGGACACTCCAAGGTCCAGGCGGCCGTCGACAAGGTGGTTGCCGCCTGCAGGAAGCACGGCAAGTGGCCAGGCATGGGTGGCGCCTACAGCGAGGAGCTGCTGAAGCTCTACACCGGCAAGGGCATGAAGCTGCTGCTGGCCGGCAACGACCTGCCGATGCTGACGGGCGCCGCCCGCGCCCACCAAGCCAAGGTAAGGTCGTTCCAGAAGTAGAGGTCCCCCGCTTCGCTCGGGACTAACGCTTCCCTTCGATCTCGACCTCGATCAGGTGCGGCTTGCCGGTCTTGAAGGCGGCCGCCACCGCGGCCTTGATGTTGTCGGCCTTGGCGACATAGGTGCCGGCCACGCCCATGCCCTTGGCCATGTCGACGAAGCCCATGGTCGGGCCGCCGAGATCCATGTGCATGTAGGGCTTGTTCGACTTCACGTCGAAGCGCGCGCGATAGGCGTCGATATTGTGCTTCAGCACGCGATACTCACGATTGGCCAGGATCACGAACACGATCGCGAGATCGTGGTGAGCCGCGGTCCACAACGCCTGGATGGAGTACATCGACGAGCCGTCGCCTGAGAGGCAGAGCACCGGCCGCTCAGGTTTCGCCACCGCCACGCCGATGGCCCCCGCCAGGCCCTGTCCGATGCCGCCGCCGCGACCGCTGTAATAGTCGTCCGGGCCGGCGAAGGTGAAGGTCTTGAAAAGGTCGAGGTTGGCCGTGATCGTCTCGTCCGCCACGATCGCATCCTTGGGCGTGCCGGCGCGAATCTCCGCCATGGCACGCGCCATCGAGGTCGGCGTGCGGGCCCAGGCCTTCTCGACGCGGGCCTTCTGGGCTGCCGCGTCCGACTCCTTGAGCGCCTGCAGGGCCGCATTGCGCTTGGCGGCCGCGGCGTCGAATTCCTCGCCCGCGACCGTCGCCAGAGCCACATCCAGCGCCGCGAGGCCGGCGCCGACGTCGGCAACCACGCCGGCATCCAGGGCAAAGTTGTAGGCAAGGCGCGATGGCGCCGCCTCGATCTGCAGCACCTTGGTGCCAGCGGCGAACGGCGAGCCCGGCGCGTACCAGACTTCCTCGAAGAACGGCCCGCCCACCATCAGCACGAGATCATTGCCGGCGAACTGCTTGGCGACGCCGGGCGCATCGAAGGCGAGCGTGCCGCGCGCGCAAGCATGGTCGGTCGGAAAGGAGTTGCGGCCGCGCAGTCCCTCGAACCACACCGAGGCGCCGAGATTTTCGGCGAGCTTGACCAGCGTGCCGACGGCACCGGCCCGCGCGACATCGTCACCCGCGACGATGGCCGGACTGTTGGATGCCAACAGCAGCTTCGTCATGGCGGCGACGCCTGCCGGATCAGGCCGAGTCGCGGCAAACGACTGCCCGGGCGTGCCGGCGGCGATGCTGGTCTCCTGCTCCATGACGTTGATCGGCAGCGCCACGAACACCGGCCCGGCCGGCGCTTCGTTGGCGATCTTGAAGGCGCGTTGCAAAATCGGGCCCAGCTCGTCGGCGTGCTCGACCTGCACGCTCCACTTGGTGACCGGTGCCGCGATGGCCGCGAGGTCGTGGCCGAGCACGGGATCGCGCAGGCGAAGGCGCGTGTCCTGCTGGCCGGCCGTCACGACCATCGGCGAATTGTTCTTCAGCGCACCGTAGATCATGCCGACGGCGTTGCCGAGACCGGGCGCCACGTGAAGGTTCACGAACGCCGTCTTGCCGCTCGCCTGGGCATAGAAATTCGCGGCGCCGGTCGCCACGCCCTCGTGCAGATGAACGATGTACTGGATCTGCGGATAATCGAGCAGCGAGTCGAGCAGCGGACTCTCGGTGGTGCCGGGATTGCCGAAGATGCGATCGACGCCGTGATTGAGCAGCGTCTCGAAGAAGACCTGACGACCGCGCATGGCATTTTCTCCCTGGCCATTTCTCAGCAGAGTGGGCCCTGCTATTGAGAGGGCAGAAGGTGAGAAGCACGGCATGGATGGTGTTGTCGAGGATGAACGGGCGGGGGGTGATCAAGGCCTAGCCGCGCTGCGGAAGATCGCACGCCACGATCTCGTCCGCCTGAACTACCCGCCGGCCAATTGGGTGCCCGAGCGCACCGGGCCGGACGGCAGGCGGGTCCTCGACGTGCTGGTCGTTGGCGCCGGCATGTGCGGCCAGACGGTCGGCTACGGCCTGCTGCGCGAGGGCATCCGCAACATCCGTGTCATCGAACGCGAGACCCACGGCCGCGAAGGTCCGTGGAACACCACGGCGCGCATGCCGATCCTGCGCTCGCCCAAGCACCTCATCGGCTCGGATCTCGGCGTCCCCTCCCTCACTTTCCGCGCCTGGTACGAGGCCCAGCACGGACTCGATGGCTGGGAGAAGCTTTACAAAATCGCACGTCTCGACTGGCTCAGTTACCTCCTGTGGGTGCGCGAGGTCGTGGGCCTGCCGGTCGAAAACGGCGTCGGCTTGTTCAAGGTCGAGCCGGCTGGCGAACTGCTGCGGGCCACTCTCTCAAATGGCGAAACCGTCCATGCCCGCAAGATCGTCCTGGCCAACGGTCGCGACGGCTCGGGCGGCTTTCGCTGGCCGTCGTTTCCCTCGTTCGATCCCGGCGACCCCAAGCGCAAAGGCCGGGTGTTCCATACGCTGGAAGATATCGACTTCACCAAGCTCGCCGGCAAGCGCATCGGCGTTCTGGGCGTGCTGGCCACCGCGATCGACAATGCCTGTACCGCCCTCGAAGCCGGCGCGACCGAGGCCATCTGCTATGCCCGCCGGCCCCACCTGCCGCAGGTCAACAAGTCCAAGGGCGTGTCGTTTCCCGGTTTCCAGCGCGGCCAGGGCATGCTGGACGACGATTGGCGCTGGAAGATTTATACCTACATGCTGGCCGCGGGCTCGCCGCCGCCGCATGAATCGGTGCTGCGGGGCCAGAAGCTGAAAGGCTTCTCCTTCCGCTTCGCCGAGCCCTGGACCGATGTGGCCGTCGACATGGACAGCGTCACGGTGAAGACGACCAAGGGCACGGAGCGGTTCGACGTCGTTCTGTTCGGCACCGGCTTCGACATCGACATGAGCCGCGTCAAGGAACTCGCCGCGTTCACCGCCAACATCAAGCTGTGGGCCGACGTGCGCACGCCGGAAGAGGCCAAGGCCGATGCCGAAGCGGCCCGGTACCCCTACCTTGGGCCGAGCTTCGAACTTCTCGAGAAGGCGCCCGGCCGCACGCCGCGTCTGGGCGACATCCATCTCTTCAACTGGGGCAGCATCCTGAGCCAGGGCGCGCTGGCCGGCGACATCCCCGGCCTCTCCTTCGGCGTCAACCGACTCGTCCCGGCGATCTCGCACGCGCTCTTCAAGGGTGACATCGAACGGCACGTGCAGAACATGCATGCCTTGGAAGATCCGGAACTCGCCCCCACCGACTACTTCGTGCCGCGCGACAAGCGGGCCGGCACCCTCTAGGGAGAGCGACATGCAGGCGGACTACGTTGTCGTGGGCGCGGGTTCCGCCGGTTGCGTCGCGGCCGCGCGCCTTTCCGAGACCGGCGCCTCGGTGGTGCTGCTCGAGGCCGGCCCCACCGACTGGCATCCCATGATCCACATCCCGGCCGGCATGCGCTCGCTGATCCGCAACCCGCTGGTCAATTGGAACTTCACCACCGAACCTGAGAAGGGCACCGGCGATCGCCGCATGGAATGGCCGCGTGGCCGCACGCTCGGCGGCTCGAGTTCGATCAACGGCATGCTCTATGTGCGCGGCGCCCCGGCCGACTTCGACGGCTGGGCCCAGATGGGCTGCCGCGGCTGGAGCTACGACGACGTGCTGCCCTACTTCATGAAGTCCGAGGACTATATCCAGGGCGGCGATCCCGCCGTGCGCGGCCAGGGCGGGCCGCTGAAGGTCGAGGACTACCGAACCATCCTGCCGCTCACCCACCGCTTCGTCGAAGCCGCCCAGCAGGCGGGTTTCCCCTTCAATCCCGACCTCAACGGCAAGACGCGCGCGGGCGTCGGCTACTCGCAGATGACGCGGCGCGGCCGCTTCCGCGGCTCCACCGCCCAGACTTTTTTGCGCGAGGCAAAGGGTCGTCCCAATCTGCGCGTGGAAACCAACGCCCAGGCGGGCAAGCTGCTGTTCGAGGGCCGGCGCTGCGTCGGCGCCACCTTCCGGCGCAACGGCCAGCTCCACGAGGTCCGCGCCAACCGCGAGGTAATCGTGAGCGGCGGCACCATCAACTCGCCGCATATCCTCCAGATCTCCGGCATCGGCCCCGCCGCACACCTGCAGTCGCTCGGCATCCCCGTCACCCACGATCTGCCGGGCGTCGGCGCCAACCTGATCGACCATTACGTCATCCGCGTGGTCCACCGCGTGCACGATGCCGCAACCGTCAACGAGATCGCCCGCTTGCCGCGTGTGCTGCCGGAGATCCTGCGCTTCTTCTTCACCGGCAAGGGCGCGCTCACCTTCGGCGTCACCACCTCGCAGGTCTTCTGCGATAGCCGCGAGGGCCTGGCCTCGCCCGACCTGCAGCTCCTGTTCACGCCGGGCAGCACCCATCCGCTGAAATTCGGCCAGCTCGACGAGAAGCCCGGCATGAGCTGCGTCGTCTGTGTCGTAAAACCCGACAGCCGCGGCACCATCATGGCCGCCGCCGCCGATCCCTTCGCCCGGCCGGCGATCAAACCCAACTATCTCACCACCCACACCGACGAACTCGCCCTGCTGGGCGGTGTGCGCCATGCCCGCCGCATCTTCGCCGCCGCGGCGCTGGCCCGGCACAGCTCGGGCGAGATCCAGCCTGGCCCCGATCTCCAGAGCGACGCCGACCTGCTGGCCTATGCCCGCCGTGCCGGCAACACGCTCTATCATCCGGTCGGCACCTGCCGCATGGGCGAGGACCCGCGCGCCGTGGTCGATTCCCGCCTGCGCGTGCGCGGCATCGAGGGCTTGCGAGTCATGGACGCCTCGGTGATGCCCACCCTCACCACCGGCAACACCAACGCCCCCACCATCATGATCGCCGAGAAGGGCGCGGCGATGATCGCCGAGGACGCCAGGGCCTGAAGGGGGCCTGAGTGGACCATTTCGTGCCCCGCCTGAACGCGGTGTGCGTGTCCACCTGTCGACTGTCCACTTGCGGGCCCAAACCCTTGAGAACACAAGACGAACATCAGTCGACACCGCCCCGGTTTTTGTGTCGTCAGGACCGGCGATGGGATGTCCACCATTTGGGCGCCATTTCCGTCAAGAGCGCGCGTTGCGCCCGCAGGAGGGCGGCCGATGGCCCCTTCCGCTTCCGCCGACGCACGATCCGCGGCCCGTGGACCGCGCGCCTGATGGCCAGCGCCTCCAGGGCATCGATGCCCTTCTGCTGGGCCTCCTTCCAGCGGCGGGCGAAATCCGGCCTGGTGCGGCGCCAGCGATAGACGGTGCGCTTGTCGACGCCGGCCGCGCGCGCCGCCCTGGCGACGCAGCCGTCTATGGCCAGCACGCGCAGGAACCGGCCCTGCCGCGTCCAGGGAACGAAGGGTCTGGTCATGGGATTGTCCTGTTGGAAGCAAAGAAAAACGCCCGGAACGAAGGCCGTCCGGGCGTTGCCAGCGGTGCCTGCACAAAGGCCCCGACTGTACCTGAAATCTACCACAAAACCTGCTGAACTTGCAAACCTATCTGTCTGGCCCTCTTGCGCCGACACTGCTGTAGAATGAGAGCCTCGTCGACCAAGGGCCCGGACGATCAACAGTGGAAAAAATCGACTTCAGGAAGAGCTTGCCGGACCTCTACAGGCCACCGGCCGACCGCTTCGTGTCCGTGGACGTTCCGGCGATGCAGTTCGTCAAGGTCGACGGCAAGGGCGATCCCAACGCGGCGCCGGCCTACAAGCTGGCGATCGAATGGCTCTACGCGGTGAGCTACGCCGTGAAATTCGCGGCCAAGGCCGCCACGGGCAAGGACTACGTGGTGCCGCCGCTCGAAGGCCTGTGGTGGGCCGACGATCCCGCCGATTTCGTCGCGCGCCGCAAGGAACGCTGGCGCTGGACCATGATGATCATGGCGCCCGAGTTCATCGACCGGCCGCTGTTCGAGGCGGCCGTCGAAAAAGCGAAGAAGAAGCTCGGCACCCCGCCCGCCAGCCTGCGGTTCGAGAGGCTGGCAGAGGGAACCGCGCTGCAGATCCTGCATGTCGGCAGCTACGACGACGAAGGGCCCATCCTGGCGAAGCTTCACGACGAGGAGATGCCGTCGCGGGGCCTCGCCTTTGCCGGCCCCCACCACGAAATCTACTTGAGCGACGCCCGCAAGACCGAGCCCGCCAAACTGAGGACCATCCTGCGCCAGCCGGTCAAAAGCGCGGGCCAGGCCAAACGATAGGGCCTCAGTCGGCCGCTACGCCTTCGCGCCCCACAGCCGGCGCGTGGCGATGGCGGCGCCCTCGCTGCAGCTCCTGAGCTTGGCCCAGACGACATCCTCGGTGACCATCTCGCCACCGGCGAAAGTGCAGAAACCGCAGTCGCTCGAGGCGATGACGCGGCTCCTGTCGCCCACGGCATCGACCGCCTCACAGATGCGGTTGGCGACGACCTCGGGATGCTCGACGAAGCTGGTGGTCGAGTCGATCACGCCGGGCAGCAGCAGGAAGCCGTCGGGCAGCTTGTTCCTCCTGAGTGCCGCGTACTCGTGCTGGTGGCGCGGGTTGGCGAACTCGATGGACAGCGCGCCGACCTTGGCCTGGTAGAGCGCCGGCAGAATGTAGTGCATCGGGATGTCGTCGACGTGCGGGCCCTCCCAGTTGCCCCAGCAGCAATGAAGCCTGACGCGCTCGCGCGGGATGCCGGCGAGCGCCTCGTTCAGC
>JAUXWB010000510.1 GCA_030684475.1 Reyranella sp.
CGACGAAGAAGTCGCCCAGCCCGTCGACCTCGGCGTCGGCGATCACCCGGCCCTGGTCGATCTGCGGATAGACGAGCCGCACGCGGCCGCGACGCAGCGTTTCCTGCTCCTGCTGCTGAAGCCCGCGGGCCCCCACCAGGATCGTGTCGCCCGCCTTCATGAAGCGGGCGTGCCGCTCGGGAAGCTGCAGACGCAGGATGTAGTTGTCGGTGGCCAGGGTGGCGATCGTCTCGCCGGCCAGCACGACGCTGCCGACGGACACGGGGACCTTGAGGACACGGCCCGCCGCTGGCGCCAGCACGGCGCCCTCCGTCGATTGCTGCTCGACGACCTCGCGGTCGGAACGCAGGGCCTCGAAAGTTCGCACGGCAACGTCAAGGCGGGTGCGCACCTGATCGAGCTGTGCCTGGGAAACGGTGCCGGACCCGCGGAGCTGCTGCATGCGGTTGAAGTCGATCTGGGCCTGCTCGCGCGCGGCATTCTGCGCCTGGATGCGCGATTCGAGCGCCTGGATCTGCAGCGCGAGCTTGGGGTCGACCACCAGGGCGATGCGATCGCCGGCGGCGACCTGATCGCCCTCGCGCACACTGAGCGCCACGATGGTGCCACCGATCCGGGCGCGGGCCGGCAGCTCGCGCACCGGCTCGACCGTGGCGATGACGGCCTTGCGGTCGTCGACCTGCTGGCGGGTCACCGCCTGCTGGGCGGCGGCGGGCTGGAGGACGCCGGCCATCAGCAGCAGGGCGGCGGCGGTCTTGCGGATCATTCCGTGTTCCCTCGGGTGCAGGCTTGACATATATATTAGTTAATACTAAATTAGCAAGTATGAATGTAGATGAACTTCGATCCCGGGCCGGCGAAGCGGCTGCCTTCCTGAAGTCGATCGCCAACGACCGGCGCCTGATCATCCTGTGCGAACTCGTGAAGGGGGAACGCAGCGTCGGCGAGCTCGAGGCCGTCGCGGGCCTCAGCCAGTCGGCGCTGTCGCAGCACCTCGCCAGGCTGCGCGAGGCCAGGCTGGTGAAGACCCGCCGGGAATCGCAGTCGATCTACTACTCGTTGGCCGATACCGGCGTCAGCAAGGTGATCGGCGTTCTGCACGATGTCTA
>JAUXWB010000118.1 GCA_030684475.1 Reyranella sp.
GGTTGCCCGGTTCGCCCGCCTCGGGCTGAAGCAGGGTGTCTGCACCAACAAGTTCGAGAGACCGGCACGCATCATCCTGGAACACCTGAAGCTGATGCCGCCGATCTCCGACGTGGCCGGCGCCGACACCTTCCCCGTGCGCAAGCCCGATCCCAAGCACATCCTGATGCTGCTCGAGCGCATGGGTAGCAATCCCGACCGCACCGTCATGATCGGCGATTCGATCCACGACGCCGAGGCCGCCCACAGCGCCGGTATTCCCGCGGTCCTGGTGAGCTGGGGCTATACGGCCCGGCCCGCCCGGGAGCTGGGCGCCGACGCCGTGATCGACCGTTTCGACGCCTTGCCCGATACCCTGGGACAACTCGCCGCCCGTTGACGATTCGGCCGGCACGCCCTATACGCGCCCCTTCCGGGCGCTTAGCTCAGCGGGAGAGCACACCCTTCACACGGGTGGGGTCGTAGGTTCAATCCCTACAGCGCCCACCACCGGTTTCCAAGGCTCCGAGGCTCTTTGCCTTGGAGCCTTATTTCTTGCCGCTGCACGCTCCTGGAAAGCGGAGCAAGAGCGGCATGCAGATCACCTTGGACGTGATGGCCGTGCACCCTGAGCAGCGTGGCGGCGCTGGCGGCGGTCAGGCCCGACACTGAGTGAAATTTTTTGAGACGTACGCGGCCAAGGGGAGCATGGTGAGGTCTCGGTAGCAGTTAGGCTGCCCTTCACAATCGTCCGGCGTAACGGAGGCCAGCCGATGTCGCACACGCTGAAGCTCAACATCGAACTCGGCGTAGTCGTGCTTCGCGCCAAGCAGAGCATGAACTTTGAAGAAATTCGTGGCGTCTTCGCAGAAATGGTTCGGCTCCCCGGATTCAAGGAGGGCCTATGTCTTGTCGCGGATTTCAGGGGTAGCGGGACTGCTCCAACCGGCGAGGACATTCGGAATTTGGCCGTCTTCGCGGAGAGGACCGATCCTGCCTGGGGTGACACGAAGTGGTGTATCGTCGCCTCTTCAGACACGATGTATGGACTCAGCCGCATGTTCAGCTCGCTCACGGACCGACTGCAAGTGGACACGCAGGTCTTCCGAGACATTGAAGCCGCGAATGGCTGGTTGGGCCTTGCGGTTGATGTGGAAGGAATCCTGGCGCAGACGCCCGACGAAGCGCCCACTATCGGCTAGCGGAGTACTGCGCAGCCAACGCGCAGTCGCCAATCCCAGCGCCCACCACCGGTTTCCAAGGGCCTTTGGCACACGCCAGAGGCCGTTACTTTTTGGGTTCGACCCGCGGCTGTTCATCCAGCCACTTGCGGGCGTCGCGAAGGCTGCGGAAGAGCTTCACCGGCCTGTCGCCCTTGGTTGCGTCGGCAAAGACATGGGCAAATCCAACCCGATTCGGGTTGATGACGAAGGCAACCGGACCGCGCCCCGAACCCGGATCCCCACGCAGCATCGCGGCGATGTGTTCGACCTGCGCCTCGGTGAGATCCGATGTCGACAGCGAGACATCGATGATCTTGCCGTAGTGCGGGACGTTCGCCTCGATCAGCGCCTCGGTGTTGCCTTTGATCTCTTCCGGCGTGACATGGCCAATGGCGGCAATGACAACAGTGCGGTGCAGCGGCGAGATGTCCATACTGATCGGCATGCAATCGGCACCAGGCAAGAGGACCACGCGTCGGAGATACTACGCCTCAAGTCGTCACTTTGTTCCCAGTCATCCATATACCCTGAAGTCGGTCAATCGGATGTGGATCAGCGGCCTGGCAATCCGAACCCATATGCGAAACCAAGCCTCATCGTGCTAGGAACAGGTCTGCAACGTCCACCGCTTTCCGGACACCGGGGCATTTCGGGATCAACGGCCGATGACCAACGCGCTATCGCTTCGTCCGGGTGACCGCCTTCCCGATTTCGCGCTGCCCGGCCTCGACGGCAAGCTGCGCAAGTTCATCTGGTCTTTCACCGGCAATCCCGTCGTCCTGCTGGCGATCGACGATCTCGGCAATCTCGACGGCGGACAGTTCACGGTGCTGGCCGGCGCCTGCAAGACCGCCTCGACCGCCTTGGTCATACTGGCCGGCAATGACGTGGTTCCGGCCGCCGCCCTCTGGTCGAAGCTCGGCGGCGGCAGCGGCGAGAGCGCCGGGGAACCGCTGCTGTTCTGCGATCCTGGACGGAAATTCCTGCCCGCCCTGCTGGCGCCGGCCGGCGGCGTCGGCTTCGGCCCGGCCACCGGCCTGCGCATGCGCGTGATCGCGCTCGATCCCAACCAGCGGGTCGCCACCACTTTCGACACCCGCGCGCTGCTCGCCGCGACGGAAGCGATCGGCGGCATCGCCGACAGCGTGCGCGCCGACGGCGGCGGCGATCTGGTGCTGCACACCGCCATGGCCCCGGTCCTCGTTCTGCCGCGCGTCTTCGAGCCTGATTTCTGCACCCAGTTGATCCGGCTCTGGGGCAAGGGCGACCATCAGGACAGCGGCGTCTCGAGCCGCTACGGCAACGTCAACCTGTCCCATCTGAAGCAAACCGAGGACTACACGATCGTCGAGCCGATGCTGCTGAAGGCGGTCTCCGACCGTCTCGCCTACCGCATCGGCCCCGAACTCGCCAAGGTCTTCGCCTACGATCGCGAGTTCACCTTCGACTCGCACGTCGTGCTGTCCTACAGCGCCGAGGGCAAGCATTTCTTCGGCGCGCATCGCGACAATGGCGCGCCGACGACCGCCAACCGCTCCTTCGCGGTCTCGCTCAACCTCAACGACGATTTCGAGGGCGGCGAACTCTCTTTTCCGGAATATGCCGGCGTCCGCGTCTGCCCGCCGCTCGGCGCGGCGGCGGTGTTCTCCTGCTCGCTGCTGCACGTCGCCCTGCCCGTCACGCGCGGCCGCCGCTTCGTGCTGACGACCTTCTTCCGCCACAAGCAGTAGGATCGGGTGGCCTCCGGGGCAGAGGTTGGCCGTTCTTGCGCAAGATCAAACTGACCGCCCTGTTTGGTGGTATGATTTACAATGTTCAATCCTGTCGGCGCTCGGCTGGCTGCCGTTGGATCCCGTCCGCCGCGCCGAAGTCTGCTGACGACGGCAATTGCCATCGCCGCGCTGGTTGCCGGCATATCGGCCCGCGCAGCGGATACATCGGTTCACGTTCCAATTCTCGTCTATCACCGCTTCGGCCCGGCGGTCACCGACGACATGACGGTGACG
>JAUXWB010000521.1 GCA_030684475.1 Reyranella sp.
GCGACGAGCCGTGCAGATAGTGCATCAGCAGCGGCTTGCGGAACTCCTGCGACGCCTCGGGATCGATCCGCCAGCAGGCGAGGTCGAGCGCATCGAGATAGACGGCGGGCAGGATGGCCTCGATCGACACCTGCGCGCCCCTGCGCGCCGCCCGGATCGAGGGGGTCGACTGGGGCGGAATGGAGACGACCTTGCCGCAGTGATCGCAGACGCCGGCCAGGATCTTCCGGGCAACGTCCGAGCCGTCGCTGAACGGCACGTCGCGATAGCGGAAGGTCGTCGACACCCGGCCGCCCTGCTCGCAGAGCGCCCTTCCCTTCTCGCCGGGCATGTAGAGCTTCATGGCGGCTTCCTCACCGGTGAACGCTGATGAAGACCGTGTCCTCATCGAGAAAATAGAACTTGATGTACCAACCGTCGCGCCGCAGGACGTGAACCTCGACGGAGGCATCGGCGTGATGCGGGCTCGCCGAATGGTGGGTGCCGTTGCACCGGCCAACGACCCTCCTCACCTCGGCCGCCGTGACACTGCCGGTCGCGAGCTCGTTCTTGACGTCGATCGCATTCCTGGCCTCGTGCAGCCAGGCCCCCCGCGAGGGCCTTCAAGAGCCGCCGCTTCGCCTCCCCGAAGCCTGCCGGAAACATATACGATATCCTTCGTAACTTTCAAAAGCCGTCCGCGCGCCGGCGCAAGGATTCGCGCACCACCCGAGAGGCGCGAGCCCGAGAGCCCTCGACCAAACGGGGCGCGCCGCGCCATCATCGGATTGCATATGAGTACCCCGCACGAGGAGCGGCCACGCAGGCGGAGCGATCTACCGGCAGCTACGCACGACGTTCACAATCTCTGGGGGTGGTCGGTTCCCGTCGGCGGGCAGGATCGCGGAAGCGCGCTCCAGATCGGCCCGCGCCGCCGCGCACCGCTTCAGCTCGGCATTCACCATGGCGCGTCCGAGCAGGGATTCCCGTCGCGGTGCCGTCATGGCGACCGCCCGGTCGTATTCGGCCAGCGCCCCCGGCAGGTCGGCCGCGACGTGACGCAGCTGCGCGCTGAGCGTGGCCACGGCGGAATCGCCCGGGAACCTGCGCACGACATCGTCCATCTGCCGGCGAAAGAGCGCGAGCCTGGCCCTGGAGTCGCGCTCGCCGGCGATGCTGGCCGCCAACGATGACGCGAGCAGGGCCACCGCGGGTGCAAGCGGAAGGCCGGGGTCGATCGATGCGCCCTCGTGTGCCTCGGAGGCCGCCTTCTCAAGATCGGCAATCCACGGGGTGACGTCGATGCCCGCGCCCGCCGTGGTGCCCGCGGCAATGGTGGCCAGCCGGCGAACGCGATCGAGGCGGCCCGACGCGAGCACGGACAAGGCGAGAGCCAGCGACCTGGTCGCCGCCTCGACACCATCCTCTGCCTGTCGCCTGTAGGCACGCACCGCCCGTGCCGCATCCCGGCCGGCCGGCGCAACGGCTCCAGCGGCCAAATGGCGGTAGTGGCGCAGCAGATGCGCCTCGCCATTGTCTTCCCAGAGATCGACCGCCCATTGAAGTCGACGATCGACTTGCCCGGCGCGCCCCCTGATCACGCCGACCCGCGCCTGTTCGACGTAGTGCCGGCTGAGGTCGCGTCGTTCCGCCGGCGAGAACCCCTCCAGCGCCTCGCGGGCAGCGGCTTGCCAGGCGACATCGAGCATAAGCAATCGAATTTCGTCGTCTTCCGGGGCGAGCATGAAGGCCCGCCACGCGGCAAGCGCCGCCGCCTCGTGCCTCGCAAGGCCGAGTTCTGCCCGCGCGAGGCCGGCGTGCAAGTCCGCCGACGTCGGCCGGTCGCCAAGCAGGCTGCCGAACATCCGCGAAGCGTCCTCGAACCGCTCATCCTGCAGCGCCCTCTCGGCGGCAAGAAGCGGCAATTCGTCGGCCGCGCCGCCTTCGGCCACGGGAAGCACGACCGGCGCCGGCAGGGCGATCGACAAGGCCCCATTGGGCCAAGCCGACGCGATCGACTCCAACTCGCCTGTCATCCGATCGATGTTGGCACGCCTCGTCCCAGCCGACTGCTTGTGATTGAGCTGGACTCCGCCGACGCTCTGCACCGGCGTGCCCGTGACCGTTCTGAACTGCGACACGATTGCGGGGTAGGAGCTGGGTACGGCTTCCTTCCCTCGCAGGCGACGGAAAGGCAGCGCCGCCAGCTCGGAGAGGATCGGGAGGTCGAGGCCGGCACTCCGCCAGAGCGTCGCCAGGACGACCGCATCGACGAGGCCGTGGAGCTGCACGAACACCCCGCGCGGCTCGATCTCCGCCATGCCTTCGAAACGCCGATAATCGGCATTGAAGGCGCCGCTGATGCGCTCCGCCGCCGACCCGGACTTTCCGGAGCCGAGCAACTGGCCGCCCCCCAGGAAAAGCTCCTCGGTCTGCAACTGCACCCCGGTCTCGACGAGCACTGAGCGAGCCGTCGACGACACGTAAACCGCACCGGGATGGAGGCGCTGCGGACTGAGCCAGAACCGGCTGATCGAGGCCTCGATCGGAAGGCTGCCGATGATCTTCGGGATATCGAGAACCGTGACGCCGTTCGAAAGCCTGCCATGATTGACGATCCGCTTCATCGCGTAATCGGCATCCAGCATGATCCTCGCCACCACCGAATCCTCGGGCGTGTTGATCACCCGGGAATACTGTGGGCCCGAGATGTCGTTCGGGAGCGGGTCGAGCGACACGCCCATGATCTTGCTGTCGCGCCACACCTGACGGATCGCGATCGTGATCGTGTCGATGTCCAGCCGATGGCGGGGGTGCGCCGCCCTTCTGCCGACAAGAACGATGTCGTCACCTTGCGGCGTCAGCACGTAGCCGTGCAGGCGCTCGATGCTTCCCGGGTAGCGCAGTTCCTCCGGCAACCGCGACCACGCGTCGCCGTTGAGATGGGCCGATACACTCGACAGAAGGTGCCGAAGCGAAATCAGGATCGGCTTCTCCACAATCTCGACGCGCGTGCCAGACCGGAAAGCCGACATGCCAGACAGCGACAGGGCATCGAAGGTGACATCGAGCGCGACCCCTCCAACGCGCTGAAGCTGCGCGCGGAAATCCGTCTGGGCGAGGACCCGCAAGAACTCGAGCGTCGGGCACGGCTGGCCGCTGGCGTCGCAGGGCGTGAAGAGCGGGGCTTTGGAAAGCCCAGGGGCGGTCGCGGCGATGGCGTCGCGCAACGGACCGAGGTCGAGCTCGATGCCATTCGGAAACTCGATGACAGGTCTGTCGGGAGTGCCTCGCAGTTCCGTTCGGGGCGGCGGCGGCGGGGCGCTCTGCCGAAGGTGATCGCCCGGCGGCGCCTGGCCCACGATCGCGGGTTCGGCCGCCCCCGGCGGTGGCCGGCCCAGCGTGCGATCGACCCTCGGAGGACCAACGTCGATCGCAGGTGCGCGGTTGGCATCGAACAGTTCAAGCCGGACATCGCCCTTTCCTTTTCCCGCGATCGACGTCAGTTGCCTGCAGGCGAAGCCGCACCTGGCTTCGACGGCAGGAATTGCCCGGGGCTGCGCCGTGGCCGCCTGCTGCGGCCTTCCAGTCGCCACACCCGCAGCGCCCAGAATGTCCTCCGCCCGCGACTTCCAGCCCTCGGCGGATTCCAGAGCGGCCGCGGCACTCTTGCGGAGGTGCGATGCATAAGCCGGGTTCGCCTTTTCCTGCTTCCTGGATTCTTCTGAGAGCTTCCGGGCTTCAGCGTATCGCGCCGCCGCCGCCTGAAGCTGAACCATCGAGCTGGCGGCGGCCAGCGAGCGATCACCCGCGGTGGCGTCCGGTTTGGAGGGCTGCTGACCTGACGATGTCTTTGGCTTGTTGAAAGTCTGCGTGAACGTTCCGCCCGAGCCGGCGGAGGCTCCCCCGCCCGCCGCAGCTTCGTCGGACGCCTTCTCCCTGAGCCGTTGCGCGAGACTCGTCAGGCTCTGCAGCTGCTGCCCCACCTCCTGGGCCCGGTCAGCGAATATCTGCTCGGCCGGCGGCGGCGCTTCGGCCGCACCGCGCTGCGACTCCTGCGACAGCACGGGACATGCGCCGATCACCAGCAGAACGGCGAGCAGGACGGCAGGCTTGGGGCATCCAATCATCTGGACGGGAACTCCGCGCTATCTCTCCTTCATCGTCCCTTGGCGGCCGCGAGACCGCGCACGAATCCGAGAGCCTCGCGGTACTTTGCATTGTCGGGATCGAGGGCACGCAAGGTCTCGACGTACTCCACGCTCCGCTGCGGATCCCCCTTTGCGAATTCGAGCGCGTCGAACATCACCGATGTCCAAGTCACGTACTCCGCCCGGTCCATTCGACGGAACAGGGTGCCGGACTGAGGAAACGTGCCAGCCTTGATACCGGCTACATGGGTTCGCATGACGGTCGTCATTGGCGACCTGACGCGCTGGAATATCCCGTCGGCTTCTGCATAGAGAGCGAGGGCTCGGTCCGTCTGCCCGGCTTCGGCAAGTTTCTCGCCCAATTTCCAGGAATGTTCGGCGACCGCCAGCTCTCGTCCCTTGCGGTACTTCGCCTCGCGCTGTGCCTTGAGCGCGGGGTCTGCCTTCTCCTCCGCCGAGGACTTCAACGCCCGCGTCCACACCTCGGCGTCCCCGATGTCACGCTGCACATCGCGACGCCCTGACGACAAGGCCGAGTCGCGAGCCTCCCGATAGTGGGAAAGCGCTGCATCATAGCGGCCCTCGCGCCGCGCCAGTTCGGCGCTGACGACGCTGCGCTGTACCTCGATGTCGAGGAAGGCGAGAAACGCGGGATCCGGAGTCTCGCGCGCGAGCGGCCCCGCCTGCCGACGCAGATTTGCCTTCTGCAACTGAATGAGCAGTAGATCGCCATAGGCGACTGCAACGTCATCTTTCCCCACGCCCGCCCTGCTGCGATCCAGTTCAGAACGTGCCCGCTCGAAGAGCCCGCGGCTGGCGCGCAGCGTGCTCACCAGGAACCCGCCGCGTGCCGCATCGGCCCACCCCTTCCCGACGGCGTACGCCTGAATTTCATCGATCTCGACCACCGCGCTTCCGAGCGTCGCGTCGAGCGCCTGCAATGCCTCCTTCCGGAATGCCGCCGTTACCTCGGCGGCCGACAGCGACCGGCATTGCCCGGCCACCAACCACAATCCGCCGGAACAACGGCAGGTGAGCGTTACGGTCGCGTGCGATTCGCTTCTGGAGATTTCGACTGAACCGGAAGGGCAGGACTGCGCCCTAAGCGGCGACGCAAGACCGATCGAGCCGACAACGAGGCAAACTAGCAAGAAGGGAGACTGGCGGCCCATGGTGAACGCCTCTCAGGAAGAAACCGTACCACCCTCTCGGCAGGCTAACATCATAGCGGCCTTAGTCGAGAACTTGTGGCCTCCATCTGTGGCGGGAAGACCATCTTAGGATGCTCCTAAGAAGCCTTCGCGGCGCTTCTCCTGTCATTGGCGTGCCTCATCCGTTGAACTAGATTTGGCCGTTGAAGGTCAGCCAGTCCGCGCCTGCGCAGGCGGCACTTCATCCGTTGAAACAACGGAGGTCGGCAGTGAGTAACGGAGTTGCTTCCACACTCGGCGCCGCCTCGATCTCCGTGGCGATGGTGCTGGTCAGCGCATCTTGGGCTGTCGCCCAGCCCACGCGACTCGAATTCAAGGGAAAGACAGGCGAAGCCATCCAGCTCGAGTCGGGCATGAAGCTGGAGATGAGAGTCTTCCCTCA
Source organism: Reyranella sp. (assembly GCA_030684475.1). Lineage (GTDB taxonomy): Bacteria > Pseudomonadota > Alphaproteobacteria > Reyranellales > Reyranellaceae > Reyranella. The sequence continues at coordinate 5,724 of JAUXWB010000521.1, forward strand.
GGGCGCATCGGCCCCCGAAGCCGTCATCGAGCTCGGGTCGGCGACCTTGCGCAAGGACAGCGTGGTGCGAACGCACGCGAACGGTGACGTCGAAGCGATCTCGAAGTTTCTGCGCCTGCAGAAGTTCCAGGTCTTCAATGGCAAGCCGGTATTCTTCTTCGACTCTCAGGACCCCAAGAGCGTGGAGGCGACGAAGGCCTCTCCCGAAGCACAGGCGCTGCGAGCCGCACTGGGCATGCAGATCTCCCTGCGGTTCGACGCACGAGGCCGACTCATCGACGTACGCACCGAGAACGCCGGATCGGCCCACCAGGCGCAGATCGACAGGATCATGGAAGATGGCATCTCGGGAAACTGGCTCGCCCTCCCCCCGGGCCCCATCGACGTCGGCCAGAACTGGGAGATCGGGAAGCGCTCGTACAATTTCCCGGGTGTGGGGCGGATCGAGTATCTGGTGAGAGCGACCTTGAAAGGGGTCGACAAGTCCGCCCCGAACGGGGCGATGGCGCTGATCGATCTCGTTTCCGAGACACCGAAGTTCATTGCTGCCCCGGGCAAGGACAAGAACGCCGTGCAGCTTGATCACTTCCAGTTGGTCGGCGACGCAGCGTTCCAGATCGGTACCGGCCGATTCTCCAAGCAGGAGAACGACCTGGTGATGCGGCTGCACGTGCGGGAACCGGACGGCCGTCGGCAGAGAATTGAGGCCAAGGGATCGATCGTCGTCCGTGAAGTTGCCGCTTTGGGGCAGAACTGACAGGCAAGGGGAGCGCCGAGCATGCTTGATCGCGAGCAGAGACCGCAACGAGAGATCAGGTGTCGTGACCTGATGCAGATGGCCGCCGTCGTCGCCATGGCGATCGCCGGCGCGTCGGGCACCGCCCACAGCAAGGATACCCTTCTGGAGTACTACGAGAATGCCGGGTTGCTCGTTGGTGTGCTCAACAACTGCGGTGCCAAGGACAAGGCCCGCGGCCAGCGCATCGCTGCGGATCTCGGAGAGCAGGCACGGCAGCGTCACCCCTCGCGCGCGGATGAACTGAGGGCGCAGTTCGGCAAGGGGATGAGCGAAACCATCAAGAAAGTGCCCACCGCCGCTACGTGCAGGGAAATGGACAGCATTGCCAAGGAGATGGGCTACTAGCCTGTGCGGTGAAATCGAAGCGGATGCGATATTGCCGTTGGACTGCCGCGCAATGACGCCTCACGACGCTCCCGGTGACGCATCGCTTGGCGGCTTGTAACCAAGCCGCGGCCTGACGCTAACCGGCCGGGCTTCGCTCGGCCATGCGCTTGCGGCGAAGGTTGCGCGGGACGGGACGGCCGAGGCCCGCCTCGCGCACCACGTCCTGCAGGGCTGCCGCAAAGACCCCCGCCACGGGACTCGCGGTACGCTCGCGCAGGCGCAGCAGGCCGATCGGATTGCGCGCCTGCGGCAGCTCGACCGGCACGGCGGCAAGCTCGGGGTGGCCGGGCGGGATGCGCAGCATGGCCTCGGGGTGGATGAACAGGAACCGCCCTCCGGCCGCGAGCATGGCCAGGGTGTAGGTCGAGGCGGTGATCACGGTCGGCCGCGGCGCGTCGAGTCCATGGGCCGCGAAGGCGGCGCGGATCAACGGCCCGAGGAAGCCTTCGGCGGGCGGCAGCGCCCAGGGACCCGGCATGAGGTCGGCCAGGGTCACGCGGCGGCGCCGCGTCCAGGGATTGTGGCGGCCCGCAATGACGGCCAGCCGGTCGTGGAAGAGGATCTCGGCCGAGAAGCCTTCCGGCGCGGCGGGCTCGAGCATGCGGCTCACGGCCAGCTCGATGCCGCGGCGCTGCAGCTGGCGCAGCAGGGTGTCGGTGGGTTCGACGATCAGGTGAAAGACCATGCGCGGATGGCGGCGCGCGAGGCGCTTGATGGCAGCGGCGGCGAGCGCCGACATGGGCGGGGTTGCGCCGACCCTGATCTCGCCCGCACCCGGATCGGCGAGGAAGGCAATATCGTCGACGCCCTGGCGCAGCTCGTTGATCATGACCGCGCCGCGTCGGACGAGCGCCTCGCCGTAGACCGTCGCGGTCACCCCCTGCGGCGTGCGGTCGAGCAGGGCGACGCCCAGCACCTGCTCCAGCTCGGCGATGGCGTAGGAGACGGCGGGCTGGGTCATGGCAAGTGCGCGCGCCGCCTTGGCCATGCTGCCGGCGGCGACGGTCTCCTGCAGGATGGCGAGCGTCCGCAGCTTGATGCGGCGGCCGAGGCGGTCGTCCCAGGCCATGGGGGCTCCCTGGTTTCCTTATGACGATATCATCTTTTTCCGACTTCCCTTATGGCCATGGTCCGGCACGATGGCGCGAACGCCGGCCCCCTCCCCCGACTCCCTCCCGTCGAGGACCATGCCATGCACGCCACGATCCGCCTGCCCGCCCTCCGTCTCCTTACCCGGCGTCTCCTCGTCCTCCGTCTCTTCGCCGCCGCCCTGCTGCCCGCTCTCGGGTTCCTCTCCCTCGGGCCGGCCGCACCGGCGCGCGCCGACGACAAGCCGCTGCGCCTGGTCTCCGCCTACGCGGCAGGCGGTGTGGCCGACACGCTGATGCGGCTGCTCGCCGAGGAGCTGCGCACGACGCTCGGGCGGCCGGTGATCGTCGAGAACAAGCCGGGCGCGGCGGGCCGCGTCGGCACGCAGTATGCGAAGGCGGCCCCGGCCGACGGCAGCGTGCTGCTGTTCACCCCGATCGCGCCGATGAGCATCTTCCCGCTGGTCTACGACAGACCGGGGTACGACGCGGTCAAGGATTTCCTGCCGATCTCGCAGATCGCCACCTTCGATTTCGGCGTGGCGGTCGGGCCCGGGTCGCCGGTGCGAAGCCTGCGCGATCTCGTGGCGTGGCTGAAGGCGGATCCGGCGCGCGCCAGCTTCGGCTCGCCGGCGGCGGGATCGCTGCCGCATTTCGTCGGCGTGCAGTTCGGCAACGCCACCAGCATCGAGCTGCGCCATGTTCCCTACAAGGGCAATCCGCCGGGCCTTGCCGACCTGATGGGCGGCCACCTGCCCCTGTTCTTCACCTCGTCGCAGGACCTGGCCGAGGGCCACAAGGCGGGCAAGCTCAGGGTGCTCGCGACCTCGGGCACGGCGCGTTCGCCGGCGCTGCCCGACGTGCCGACGTTCAAGGAGGCGGGCTATCCGATCGAGGGCGAAGGCTGGTACGGCGTCTACGCACCGGCCGGCACGCCGGCCGACATCGTGGCGAAGCTCAACACGGCGATCGTCGCGGCCGCGCACACCCCCGCGATCAAGGCCCGCATGCTGGCGCTGGGCCTCCACCCCACCGGCACCACGCCCGCCGAGCTCGGCCGCATCCAGCGCGCCGATCTCGAACGGTGGGCGCCCGTGATCAAGGCGTCCGGCTTCCGGCCCGAGCAATAGGCTTCCGGCCCTGGAAGCCGCCCTGCGGATCAGCCGTCCTCGGCCCTCAAGCCGCAACCCTTGGATCGACGCAGTGCGCGACCGCGCGGATCGCGGCCCGTTCGCCGCCGTCGAGGCTGATCGTCGTCTCGCTGTCGAAGCGCGGCGGCGCCCCCGCCGCCTCCTCCAGGAGATCGAATCGCAGGACCATGGTCCTGGCCTGCAGCAGGGCCGCGACGAACTCGTCCGAGAGCCCCGCCACCGGGCCCGTGCGATTGGCGACGACGGCATAACTGCCGGCGAAAAGCAGATCCGAGCGGAAAGGCCGGTCATCCAGCAGGACGGACGCGCGAGGCTCGGCCTTCGGTGCGGCGCCGGCGCGGCGATCGGGCAGCAGGCGTCCGCCGCCGCTTGTATAGACCAGCAGCTGGAGGACATGCTGCTGGACGTCGGGGTCCTGCCCCACCGGCTCGCAGGCGAGCACGATGCCACTGATGTTCGAGTCGGTCCGCTCGGGTTCGAGCACGGCATGGGGCGGCATCATTGCCTGCTGTCCGCCAACGGGAGTCTCCGCGCCCGCGCCCCGGACGATCGCCCCCAGGACCATCGCGCCCAGGACGATCCTCGACGCTGTCGGGGCGCTGCGCGTTCGCAGTCCGGCCGGTCGCGACAGGCTGGTCATGAATTCCCCTTGGTTACGGGCGGGTGGATGTTGCGGGCCTCCGGCCTCATCCGGATGTCGAAATTTCAACACGCGGAGGCGCCGCAGGTTGCCTTCAGCCCCCGTCGTCCCAGGGCGGAGGCTACGCCGCCCGAACCGGAGCGAAGCGGAGTGGAGGGACCTTTTCTCCACGACATGTACGACGGGATTGGGGCAGCCACCGGACACCCGGTGTCGGCACGGCCTTGTTTGCGGCCACCAGGACCCGGGCCGCCGACCTTGAGGTGGTCGCCATCAATGCCACCATCCGGGACAACCGGGGCGGGCTTGCCTACCATGAGAAGATGGGCTTCCGGACCTATCGCACTCTCGAAGCGGTCAAGCTTCAGGACGGACGCCCGGTCGACCGGATCCTGAAGAGGTATCCGGTCGAGCCGTGAGCCAGTTCCAATCAAGCCGCGGCCTGACGCTCATCGGCCGAGCTCCGGCCGAAGGGCCATGGCCTGCTGTTCCTGTGCTATGGTAGCGCCTCTTCGGGCCAATGGGTGAGGCTCTTGATGAGCTGCGCTGGCTGTGGTTTCGAGCTCTTGGCGGAGTTCGCCTTCTGCCCGCGCTGCGGCCGTCCGACATCGGCGCCGGCGGCAGAGGCGGCAACAGCCGCCGCGAAAGCGACGGACCGGCAGGCCGATGCCGACCGCCGGCACGTCACCGTCCTGTTCGCCGATCTCTGTGGATTCACGTCGCTCTCCGAGCGTCTCGATCCGGAAGAGGTTCGGGCTTTCCAGACCGTGTTGTTCCAGTCGCTCGGCCAGGCGATCACAGGTCATGGCGGCTTTGTCGCCAAATACCTCGGCGACGCCGTCCTGGCCCTGTTCGGCGCGCCGGTCGCTTCCGAGGACGATCCCGCGCGGGCGCTCGAGGCGTCGCTCGACATGCTGGACCGCGCCGCGGCGCTGAACGATCTGTGGGCGGCACGGCTCGGTCAGCCGGTAATCCTGCACATCGCCGTGCACACCGGGCCGGTCGTTGCCGGCAGCCTGGGTGATGGCGCGGGCGCCACCTATGACGTGACGGGCGACGCGGTGAACACGGCCTCCCGCCTTCTCGGCGCAGCGGCGCCCGGGACCATCCTGGTCGCCGCCTCCACCCATGCCCTGACGCGGCATCGCTTCGACTTCGAGCCCGCCGGCGAGGTCAGCCTGCGCGGCAAAGCCGAGCCAATGGTTGTCCATCGGCTGCTGGGGGCCCTGGCCGAGCCGCGGTCGGCGCGCGGCCTGGCCGTCCATGGGCTCGCTTCTCCCCTGGTGGGACGCGCCCGGGAACTGGACCAACTCCTCTCGGCCTTCGATCGCATGCAGGATGGCTGTGCCCAGAGCGTGAGCCTCGCCGGCGAAGCGGGCACCGGCAAGTCGCGTCTCATCGGGGAATTCCTGACGCAGCTCGAGAAGCGCGGCGAGCTCGGCCGCACGACCGTGCGGCGGGTGACCTGCTCGTCGCTGGGTGAGCCGGCCTATGGTGTGTTCGCAGCGTTGTTCCGCGAAGGCTACGGCGTCAATCCCGAGGACTCGCTCGATACGGCGCGGCAGAAACTCGCCACGGGCCTCGGCGTGCTCGGCGCGCCCGAGCTGGTGCAGGCGATGGCGCCGATCCTCGGCCATCTGCTCGGCGTCGAGGAGGCGGATCCAGCCGACGTCGATCCCGAGCAGCTCAGGCGCCAGATCGTGTTCGTCGGCCGGACCCTGATCGAGCGCCGCCTCGAGCAGGGAGCGCTGCTGATCATCGTCGACGATTTCCATTGGGCCGACGCGGCCTCGATCGACCTGCTGCGGGACGTCGCCAATCTCCTGGCGGCGCGTTCCGTGATGATGGTGTTTGCGCACCGCCCCGACTGCCGCTTGCCCGTCATGGACCGCATCGCCCAGACCACCCTCCGGCTCGCGGCACTTTCCCAGGGTGAAACGCAGGACCTCCTCAGCGGCCTGTTCGGCCCGGCCACGGACCCCGGCTTCGTCCGGCTCCGCGACCTCATCGCTGCGCGGGCCGGGGGCAATCCGCTGTTTGTCGAAGAGATCGTGCGCAGCCTCGTGACATCGGGGGCGCTCGTTCGCGAGGACGATCGATGGAGATGCGCCGGAAGCGGCGAGACGGTGAACATCCCGACGACGCTGCACGGCCTGCTGCTGTCGCGCGTCGACAAGCTTTCCGTCGCCACCAGACGCGTGCTGCAGGCGGCCGCCGTGCTCGGAATGACATTCGACGAAGCGATGCTGCAGGCAATCGCCGACGACGTGGGGGCGCCTCTCGGGCAGCTGGTCGAGTCCGACTTCGTGCGCGAGGTCGGGCAGGATCACGACGGCCGTCGTTATCGCTTCACACAGGCGCTCGTCCATGAAGTCGTCTACGAGAACCTGCTGCTGTCGCACCGCAGCGAGCTGCACGAACGCGCGGCCCTGGCGCTCGAACGCACCACGGGCCCCTCGCCGTCGCGGCTGAGCGATCTCGAGGCGCTTGGCCATCATTGGAGCTTCACGGCGGACAGCGCAAGGGCCGCGCGCTACCTGGTGGCGGCGGGCGATCGCGCGCGTGCCATCTATGCCAACGAAGATGCCATCCGGCACTACGAGCGGGCCTTGCGCACGCTCGCATCCTGCCAGGACTGCGACAGCCAGATGCGTCTCGTGCGCGAACGGCTGGCCGACGTCTTCACCCTCATCGGACGGCACGCCGATGCGCTGGCCCACTACGAGGCTGTCCGCGGGGGACTCGAGGCGGCAGAAGACCGGGCCGGCGCGGCGCGCCTGCATCGCAAGATCGGGGGGTTGCACTGGGAGGCCGGCCAACGCGAGCGCGCCAGCGCCTGCTTTGCGGCCGGCATCGAACAGCTTGGCGAGGGCGGGCACCCCATCGAACGTGCGCACCTCTACCAGGAGATCGGCCGGCTGGCTTTCCGTGCTGGCGACAACGCCGAAGCCATCGCCTGGGCGGAGCGGGCGCTTGCCGAGGTGGCGAGAAAGCACGCCGAATTCGACACCGAGGAGGGCACCAGGGAAAAAGCCATGACGCAGGCGCAGGCTTACAACACCCTGGGCGTGGCTCTGGCGCGGACGGACCGGCTTCAGGAGGCGGTCGACAGGATCCTGCAAAGCATCAGCCTCGCCGAGTCGCACGATCTCCTGCAGGCGACCTGCCGTGGCTACACCAACCTCAGCGTTCTCTACAGCTCCCTCGACCCGCGACGCAGCATCGAGACGTGCCTCAAGGGGCTGGAGATTGCGAAGAAAGTCGGCGATCTGGGCTTCCAGTCGCGGCTCTACGCCAACCTCGCGGTCTCCTATTGTGCGCTGACCGATCGCTGCGAGGCGGAGGGCATCGAGGCGGCAGAAACGGCGATCGATCTCGATCGTCGATTGGGGCTCTACGACCACCTCGCGGTGCCCCTGATCGTCCTCGGGCAGATCCGGCAATGTCATGGCGATCAAACGCTTGCCCTTGCCTCCTACCAGGAGGCGCTGGCCCTTGCCGAGCAGGTTGGCGAGCCGCAGCTTCTGTTCCCCTGCTACGATGGCCTTGCTACGCTTCATCTCGACGCCGGCAACGAAGCAATGGCCGAACTCTATTTCACGAAGGCCAAGCAGGTGTGCGAACGGGCCGGCGTAGAGCCGGACGCCCTGCTGGTCTTGCCGTTTCTCTGTTAGCGCGTTGGCCATCGATAGACGGAGGCTTCACATGACCGCCACCACTCCATCGCCATCACCCGCTTCTCCCGGCGCGAAGGCGCCGGAGTTCGCGCTTCCGGCCATCGATGGAACGGGAACCATTTCGCTGGACGATTATCGCGGCAGGAGCTCGCTGTTCCTTGCCCTGTTCGTCGGCTTGTGGTGTCCCTTCTGCCGCCGGTCGATTGCCCAGATGGCGGCGATCGAACCGGCGCTCAAGGCGTCGGGCGTCGAAACGCTGTGTGTCGTGGCCACGCCGCCCGAGAACGCCCGGCTCTATTTCAAGTATCGCCCGACGCGGCTGAGACTCGCGGCCGATCCCGATCTCAACACACATCGCGCCTACGGCGTACCCAAGCCCGCTGCGACACCTGAGCTGATGAAGGAGCTCGAGCAAGTGCGCCTCAATCCGGATGGCATTTTCCCCGCGCCGTTGCCGCTCGAAGAGGCGGCAGCCTCCGTCGGAAAGATGGACGGCTATGCCGGCAACCAGACCGATCAGGCCGATATGGAACGTCAGTGGCCGCAGCTGAAGGGCCAGTTCCTGATCGACCGCGACGGCACGATCCGCTGGGCCAACATCGAATGCGCCGAGGGCTTGACCGGTCTTGGAAAATTCCCCACGCACGATGAGATTCTGAGCGCGGCCCGAGCGCTGGCAAACTAGCGCTCGCGATGCGCCTGACCTGCCTGTGGTTCTCCCGTGATTTTCAGACTGTCCTGAAACCGCCGTCGGCCATAACGATGCATCCGGTGACGTAGGCCGACATGTCGGAGGCGAGGAAGACCGCCGGCCCCGCGATGTCCTCGGGCTTGCCGGGGCGGTTGAGCGGCGTGTGGCGCATGACGGCGGCGACCATGTCGGGGTTCGTGGCGCGCGCCTCGGCGTTGATGCGGGTCTCGATCAGGCCGGGCCCGATGGCATTGACGCGCACGCCGTCCTTGCCGAGTTCCGCCGCGAGCGCGCGGGTGAAGCCCAGCACGCCGTGCTTGGAAGTCGTGTAGGCGGCCGAGTTCGGCCAGCTCACATGCACGAAGGACTGGATCGAGCCGATGTTGACGATCCGGCCCCGGGTCGCGCGGAGCTGGTCGAGGAAGGCATGGGTGACGTTGAACATGCCGTCGAGGTTGACCGAGAGGATGTCGTCCCAGTCCTTCGCCACGGCGGCCGGGTCGCCTACCATCGGATTGCGACGGTTGATGCCGGCGTTGTTGACCAGGATCGAGACCTTGCGCGTCCTGGCGATTTCGGCGGCGGCGGCCCGGCAGGCCTGGCGATCGGTGACGTCGAGCTTCAGGGCCGAGGCCTTGCCGCCGGCGCTCGTGACCAGATCGACGGTCTCTCTGGCGCCGTCAGGATTGGCGTCGAGGATGACGACCTCGGCGCCTTCGCGCGCATAGGCCTGGCATATGCCCTGCCCGATGCCCGATCCGCCGCCGGTCACCGCCGCGATGTGTCCTTTCAGTAGTTCTGCCATTGAGGCCTACTTTAAGATGACTGGGGCGACGTCCTTCGACGCTCCCGGACATTGCTACGCTTGGCGGCTTGTAACCAAGCCGCGGCCTGACGCTAATCGGGCCGTGCTTCGCACGGCCCTAGCCACTTCCCCCCAGCGCTCCAAAACCTTCGGATCGACCTCGCGCCAGTGCGAGGCGAGGTAGATGACGAGGCGCGAGGCGATGCCCTTGTAGCGCTCGATCATGCGGTCGGCGACGTCGTCCCAGCGCGCCACCACGGCGAACTGATCGAGGATCTCGTCGGTGATCAGGGCCTGGCTCGCCGCCTCGTCGCCCGATCGCAGGCAGTCGCGCAGTCTGTCACGCAGGCCGACGTGGCCGAGGTCGTCGAACTGGAAGGCATAGTTCGGCGTGGCGCCATAGAAGGCGAGCGTGGTTTTCGCCTCCCGGATCGGCGTCGCCCGCTCCTCGGGCGTGTCGCCCGCCGCCACGATCACCGGGATGATCTTGTCGACCGTCGCGGGATCGCGGCCGGCCCTCGCCGCGCCCTCGGCCAAGCCCGGCAGCAGGCGGTTCCTGATGTAATGCATGGAATGCATGGGGTGCACATGCACGCCGTCGGCGACTTCGCCCGCGACGCGCACCATGATCGGGCCGACCGCCGAGATGTCGACCTTGACGTCCTCGAAGTCGTGCCGGGGCGGGGTCCATTGCTCGGTGAGCAGACTCATCTTGTAGTACGGGCCGTCATGCTGCAGCGGGCCCTCCCGCCGAAAGGCCGCGAGGCAGGCCTTCACCGCCTGCACATAGTCCTTCATCTGCGGCGCGGGCTTGTCGAAGGTGCCGGCGTAGCGCCGGGTGATATGTGCCTTCACCTGGCTGCCGAGGCCGAGGCGAAACCTGCCCCGGGTGTTCTGCGCCAGCTCCCAAGCGATCTGCGCGCTCACCATCGGGCTGCGCGCGAAGGCGATGGCGATGCCGGTCGAGAAATGGAGCGACGGGGCCGCCGTCGCGGCGGCGGCGATGTTCATCCACGGCACCTGGTGGCCCTCAGTGAACAGCATGCCGGAAAAGCCCGCCGCCTCGGCGCGCCGGGCCAGTGCGGCCGCCTGGTCCCAGGTGGTGGCGCGCGTCATGACATCGAATTCCATCGTCTCCTCCCCCGACCGGTAATCCTACGAGGCGGCGGCGAGCTTGTCCCAGCTCCTCCGCACGAAGCACCGGCGTCATTGCGATCATGATGGCGTTCATGCAGCCGGCTCTTCGGTCACAGAAATATCACAGCCATCGGTCGGCCAGGGGACACGCGTGGTAGCGCCCGCCGCCGGCCTGTTGGAACATTCTCTCCCGCTGAACTTTCAGCGCGCCGGAAACGTGTTGCGAACTTGCGCGGGCAATCGACGGTCGACTTCGCATCGACATGCATCGCAAGGGCTCGCCGGAAAAGGAGGACGCCTGCGAGACGGTTTGCAAGGTATGCGTCGGCGCATACCAAGCGCCGCCGCGCGCGCCTTCCGACACCTGCTTGCGTGCGAAGAACGAGTCCCACCTCTTGCCGCTTTCGAAGCCCGCGACGGGCCGGCAGCCGTCATGTGCAATTGCCTCCTGTAATCTTGTGGGGATAAAGTAGTGTCGGCTTGGCGTGAGAGAATGCTTTCTCCCCATGACCATTGCCCACGAATTCAATCGTTCAATTCGTCAATTGCTGAATCTTCTGGCGATCGGGGGGGCGCTCACCGTCGATGGACGTTCTCATCATTGACGGCCATCCGCTGGTTCATGAGGTTATGGGCAACCTCGTGCGCTCGGTGTTCGGCGACGTAAAGCTTCGAACGGCACTGAACCTGGAAGACGCGGCAGCGACGATGCGCAACAACGTGAAGCTGGACCTGGCGCTGCTCGATCTGGCGCTGCCGGAGTGCGTGGGCATCGAGGCGCTGACGCAGTTTCGCGGAATCTGTCCGACCGTCCCGGTGCTGGTGGTATCGGCCGACGACAGTCGGGGAACGATCCTTGCCGCGATGAAGGCCGGCGCGATCGGATACCTGCCGAAGACGTTGACCCCGAAGGTCATGGGGGCGGCCATCAACCTGGTCAGGGCGGGCGGCTTCTACGTGCCCTACGAAGCGCTCGGGCACGAGCGGCTGGTCGCGCGCGGAACGGCGGCAGGCGGCCCGGCATCACGGCCGCGGCTGGGACTGACCGACCGACAGCGCGAAGTCCTGCAGCTGATCCAGAAGGGCTACAACAACCGCAAGATCGCGCGCCAGCTCGAGATTTCCGAAAGCACCGTCAAGCAGCACCTGCACACCATGTTCGGCACGCTCAGGGTATCGTCACGCACCGAAGCCATCGCGGCCGCACAGCGTCTCGGCTTCCGGCACGAATAGCGGATCGCGCCGCCGGATCGCGTGTGGCCAGCTCGCGGCCAGCCAGCTCACGTGTCGCCAGCTCGCGTCTTGCGAGCTCGGGGGGTGCGGCCGCTGCGTCGCCCGACATCGCCAGGCACTGAAACTGAAGTTCTACATCCCGATCGCTGCGGTTGTAGACCGTTCGGTCAATTTTCGCCGACGGCAGACAGCGCTACCGTTCCACCTCGAACGCGCATTCGCACTTGGCGCCCGCGCCTGGAGGAATCGATGTCCGGTCTGTCCCCGTCCAGCCTGCAGGGATTGCGCACATGCCTTCGGCCCGAGTTCGCCGACGTGCCGGGCGAGCATCTCGAGGAAGTCGTCGCGGCGTCGATGAGCGACCTGCCGCAGCCCGTCGCCGAGAATTTCATCAAGGCGCTGGGCTCGCTGGGAAAGGCCGCGGCACCGGTACTGCAGCGCGCCGCTCCCGGGATCGCACAGGGTGCCGCGACAGGTGCGTCGGTGGGCGGGCCCTGGGGGGCGTTGATCGGCGCGGGGGCGGGCCTTGCTTCGTCGGCCCTGAAGGGGGCCAAGCCCGCGCCTGCCGTCGCGCCGCTGTCGGGCACGTTGGGCGGCGCGGGGGGAGCCACGGTGACGGCGCCGGTCCCTGCCCTGCCAACGGGCCAGCCGGCGGCCGCGACGCTGGTCAGCCTGCTGCAGAATCCGTCGGTCCTGCAGGCGCTGATGAGCCAGGTGCTGGGCGCCTCGGGCAATCCGCAGGTCGCCACCGCCACCGGCACGAGCCTGCCGCGCGGCGCCATCAATGGACTGCTGATGCAGCTGCTCGCCAACGCTTCCGAAGGACTGGCCGAGTCCGACTCGCCGTCGGAGCAGAGCTACCTGCAGGACGACAGCGGCGAGTACCTGATCGACCCTGCCTCCTCCGAACGGCAGGCAGCGCTGGTCCTGTCGCATCTCCAGCCGGAGGGCGGGGCGGGATTCACACTCCCTGCCGCCGAATTCGCCGAGACGGCGGAATGGATGGCGGAGGAGGACGCGGACATGGACGCGGACATCGACGAGGACCTGGACGAGGGCTTGGAGGAAGACTTGGACGCGGAAGCGGAGCCGTGGCCGGACTCCGACGAAAGCACCGAGACGGTGCGCTTCTACTGACGGGGATGCCAGGACATGTCGACGGACTCCCTGGGAAAGATGCTGCCGCGCATCCTGTTCCCCTATGTCCAGCAATGGGCGGAACGCTCCGGGATGACGTTGCTGTCGCGCCTTCTGGTCGACGATCAGTTCCGCGGGCTGCTCGAAAAGTATGGCGACGAGATCATGAGCCGTATGGCGCAGCCGGACCACCGGCCGCCGGCGGGCAGCCACGCCAGCGGCCAAGGCCATAGCCAGAGCAATGGCCAAGGCAACGGCCAGAGCAACGGCTACGACCATGGCAACGGCTACGACCATGGCCACACCAACGGCCACGCCAACGGACATGCAGAACCACCCGACAGCGATACGCGCGCCAGCGAGCCGCCGACCAACGGCAGCAGCCTGGCGAATCTCCAGGATCGCGTGCTGGCCATGGAAGCCCAGGAAACAGTGCTGGCGATCCTGCGCAGCCGCATGCGGCCCCTGGCCCTCGGCCTCGGCTGCTGCCCGGAGTGCCTGGTCGGCGTCGAGGGCTGCCCGAAATGCTGGGGCCAGAGCCGGGTCGCCTACTACCCACCGGATGTCAGCCTGCTGGAAGCGCAGGTCATCAATCCGCTGGCCGCACGTGGCGTGCCGCTGGCGTTGAAGGAGCCCCGGCGGTCGGGGCCTGGAAAGTCGTCCACCGCAGCGAGGAAAAGGAGCAGATCATGGTCGAGGAAGTAATGTTCGAGGGTTTCAGTCCCGAAAGCGATGAAGCCGACGAATACTGGGAGTCCGACGAGGCCTTCTACGAGGCCGAGGACAGCGCGGAGGACATCGGCGAGAGGGTACGGCGACGTCGCCGCCGTCCCAAGGCCTTCCGGCCGGGCCGCGGCGTGCGCGGGATGACCGTGCGCGATGCCGACGGGCGGCCGCGCAATGTCGCGTTCCCGGCCAAGCTGGCGACCGCGGCGGAGACCAATCGCGGCCTGGCCAGCCAAGAGGCGGCGCGCCGGGCCCTCGAGACACGGCTTGAGCGTCTCGAGACAAGGAACGTCGGGCAGCAAAAGCAGAGCGCCGCGATCTCGGGAATCGTCACCCTGCTGCTGGGCGGTGGACTCACCGCCTTAAGCCTGTTCAAGGCCAGTCAGGCCGCAAAGGGCAGCCAGTCGGTGATCAACAACTGGGCCGGGCAGGAGACGGCGAAGATGGCGACCTTGTCGTCGGTGTCGCAGATCACCACGACGGGCGCCAGGCTGCTCGTCACCGGCCGCTACCATCGCAGCAACCTCGGCATCGCTGCCGATACCTTCGCGGCGGCGCAGGTCGCGGGCTTCGCGCTTGCCTCCCTGAGCAAGGCCGCGCCGCCGGCGCCGCCATGGGCGGCCGACGACGAAGCTCAACGACAGAAGTTGATGCGCCGCGCCAGGGAAGGCGTCCGTATCCTGCAACTCGACACCGACAAGATGTACGTGATGGAAAAGAGCGCTTCCGGGGGGTTGATCGCGGTCGAGGAACCGGCTCCGGCCCCGGCGTAATCGACTGAGGTTCCGCCGGACCATCCCACTCTCCGCGCGCCATCGTGGTTTCACGATGGCGCCGCAGGAGGATGGTGCTGCAGAAGGTTCGCCATTGCCATGAGCACGGCCACGACCGATCGTCAGTTCACCGCGACAAACCTCGATCCCGCGCTGGCCGAGGCGGTCGATGCTGCGCCGCCCGGCCAGATCATCGAAGGCATCGTTCGACTGGAAGACCCGCGTCAGGTTCCGCCGGGGTTCCGCGTCGTCTCCCGCTTCCACCGGATCTGCACCGGCCGCTTCGCCGCCGACCAGGCCTGGAAGATCCGTGTTCATCCCAACGTCATCAGCCTGAAGGCGACGCAACCGCTCGGCCGTCATGAGGACGACTACCATGAGGATGGGCGCCATGCCGGCGTTCGACCCGACATTCAATCCGACATTCGATCCGGGCCAGGGCCGGTCGGCGCGCCGCTGCCCTTCACAGGCCGGGGCTGCATCGTGGCGGCACTGGATTTCGGGCTCGACTTCGCCCATCCCAATTTTCTCCGGCCTGATGGGACGACACGCCTGATGGCCTTCTGGCACCAGGGTGCGGCCTACGATCCGGCGCGCCCCAACCGGTTCGGCTATGGCCGCGACTACAGCCGGCAGGACATCAACGCCGCGCTGGCTGCCGCCGATCCGTACCAGGCGCTGGACTACCATCCCGGGCACAGCGACAGCGGGAAAGGCAGCCATGGCACCCATACCTTCGACATCGCGGCCGGCAACGGGCGGGCGATGGGGGCGCGGGCCGGCGCGGCGCCCGACGCCGACCTGATGTTCGTCCACCTGTCGACGCCGCGCCTCGATACCGCGGGCGACCTCGGCGGTTCGGTGCGGTTGCTCGAGGCGCTGGACTACATCGACACCGCGGCCCGCGGCCGGCCCTGGGTGGTGAACCTGTCGGTCGGCCGCACCGCCGGCAGCCACGACGGCACGAGCCCCGTCGAGCAGGGCATGCATGAATTGCTGCGGCGCGGCCCCGGCCGGGCGATCGTCCAATCGGCCGGCAACTACCGGTCCGCCGACCTCGCCGTGCACGGCCGCCTCAAGGATGGCGAGCATCGCGACCTCTCATGGGTGATCGATCCGGCGGACACGACCGCCAACGAGATCGACGCCTGGTATTCAGGCAAGGACCGCTTCGTCGTCGCGATCCGGCCGCCCCACGACGTCGCCTTCCTCCATGTCGGGCTGGGCGAGGTGGCCGCCATCGTTCACGAGGGCAGCGTTGTCGGCCGCATCTATCATCGCAAGAACGATCCCAACAATGGCGACAACCACGTCGAGGCCTTCCTTTACCCGAACGCGCCATCCGGCGTCTGGACCCTGCGGCTGGTCGGCGACTACGTGATCAACGGCCGATACCACGCCTGGATCGAAAGGGACCTGGCCCGCCGCGGCGCCCAATCCAGGTTCGACGCCGGCGTGTCGTCCCCGGCCTATACCCTGGGCACCATCGCGACGTCGCCGCTGGTGATCACCGTGGGAGCCTACGACGGCCACGCCGACGGCGCGCCGCTGGCGCCGTTCAGCAGCTGCGGCCCGACGCGCGACGACCGATACGACAAGCCCGAGCTGCTGGCGCCCGGCGTCGACGTGCTGGCCGCGCGATCCATCCCGCGCGGCGCGGCGCGGCAGGAGGGATTGCTCGTCGAGCGATCCGGCACGTCGATGGCAGCCCCCCATGTCGCCGGCACCGTTGCGGCCATGTTCGAGGCCGCCGGCCGCCCGGTAACCATCGACGTCATTCGCGCGTGCCTGAAGAAGAGCGCGAGGCCGCATACCGCCGCCGACCAGGCCGGTTGCTGCGCCTGGGGACGGCTCGACACCCAAGCCGCAATTCGGGAAATACAGGCTTGGCGGGAGCCCGAGCCCGCCCTGGCGAGCGGCCAACCGGCAGTGCAGTGGATCGATGCCGCGGAAATCGCCAGCGCCGACGAGGTGACGGGCGAGGTGACGGATGGGGTAGCGAACGAGCCCATCACCATCGACTCCGGGACGACTGCAATCGATGAAGTAGTGGCCGATGAAGTAGTGGCCGATGAAGTAATGGCCGATGAAGTAATGGCCGATGAAGACGCGGCCAATGAAGCCGGGGCCGACGTCGAGCTTCTCGATCGGCCGACCGGCACGGCCCAGGCGTTCGGCAGCGACGAGCGCGATCGGGCCGAAGACGAAGCCGACGGCACGAAGGCCGCCGTCGACGTCCTCGTCGTCGACGAGCAGGGCCGGGCCGTGATCGACGGAAGTTACACCGCCTGGCAGGGGACGATCCGCGAGGCCGGCTCCTTCACCGCCGCCGGCAAGGGCATGGCGTCGCTCAAGTCCATAGACCCGGCCAAACCCTTCGTCTTCGAGGTCGGCGACCGGGTCTGCGCGATTCGCGGCGGCGCCTTCATCGACCCGGACGACAAGGCCATCGAGTACGGCGGCACCTGGTTCGACTGGACCCTGGTACGCGACGACGATCAGCCGGATACGAAGTTCTGGCCGCACTACCGGCGGGAAATGGACCTTGCCGCCGGGATCGACGAGGCCAGGACAGCGACGGGCCGTCGCGTCGACCGGTTCCTGCAGCACGAGCACGTCAACCGCCGTCCGCTTCACCTCACCAGGGCGGTTCGTGGCGGGCAGGGCAAGCTGCAGATCGTCGCCAGTCCGACGCGGCTGCGGGCCGGTCCCCTGCTGCGCTACACCGATCACCGGCAAGCCGTGGTCTGGCTCGAAACCGTGACGCCGGCGATGGTGCGGGTGCGATGCGTGCGCGTGAGCGACGGCTTGCCGTCGATGCACTGGGCATCGACCGTGCGCGTTGGCGGCCGATACTTCGCCGCCGTCGAAGTCACCGGCCTGGAGCAGCAAACCATCTACAGATACACCGTCGACCTGGCGCCGCTGCCGGGATACGGCGCGGTTCCGGTCACACCGGAGGCAATCGCCAAGGCGTTCCCGACGCTCAGCTCACCGGTCGGCGATGCCATGACAAGCCAGCTCAAGCCGATATCGCTCGACGGGACCGGGTGGCTGGTCTTCCGCACGCTGCGCCCCAAATACGAAGATCGCCTGCGTTTCGCCACCGGCTCATGTCGCTGGTATCCCGGCGACCTCAAGAACGGCAAGGACTGGGGTCCCGACATGCTCGTGGGTCTCGGGAAATGGCTTGCCGCCCATCGCAACGACCGGGAGAAATGGCCGGACTTCCTGTTCTTCGGGGGCGACCAGATCTATGCCGACGAGATCGGCGACGATCATGGCGCCATGCTCGTGCGGGGCCGCTTTGCGGCGCGCGTGCCGGGGCCGGTCGATCCCGCTCCGACGGCACAGGGCAAGCTGGTCGACGGTGCATGGGCCGGCCGGTTTGCGCACCGTTACAAGACGTACAAGGACCCGGAAAAGACGCTTGTCGACCGCGTCAGGACCGACTTCCGGAAACTCGACGAGCTCGACCGCAGGTATCCGGAGATCAGGGACTTCTACCTTCGCTACGCGAAGTCCGCGTTGACGGAAAAGGAACAACGCGAGCTCAGCCATCGACTGATGATGGCGCTCGTCCGCGCACTGGGCGGCAAGATCACCGACCAGAAGACCTACGACAGGGCTCGGGAACTCGTGCGCACGGCGGAGACTCTGAACAGGCAGAGCGGCTCCTACCGCGCCTTCCTGCCGCACTGGGACGCGGGCCTCGATCCCGGGATGCGGCGCAACCCGATGCTGCGCCGCTTCCTTGTTCATAACTTCCTGCTGTGGGACGTGCCCACCTTCGACGCGCTGCTGCCGCGCGTCATCGACAGCTCGAACCTGCCCATCGTGCAGCCGAGCGAGCGCGGGCACATCTCCCCCGCGGGAGGCCGGCATGCCGGCGACTTCACCGAGTACGCCTATCTCTACGAGCGTGCCTGGGCCGGCTGCCCCGAGGTTCGCCCGCTGCTCGCGCACATTCCGACGTTCCTCATGCTGGACGACCATGAGGCGACCGACGACTGGAACTGCAGCCTTCCCTGGGCGCGGATGCTGCACAACAAGAACGACGCGCTGCGGATGTGGCCCAAGACCCTGACCGACAGCCTGGCTGCCTACTGGATGTACCAAGGCTGGTGCAACAAGGCGCCGTCGCAGTGGCCGAAGGAGGATCGGAGGATCAGAGCGCTGGACGAAGCCCACCGCGCGGGCCGCGATGCGCTGCCGGAACTGCGGCGATGCATTCATGACGCCTGCTTCAAGCAGGAGCCGACAAAGGCGACGTTCCAAACCGGCCTTGGCCTCGACTGGCACTACAAGCTGCCGTTCGATCCACCCTTCCTCGTGCCGGACTGCCGCACCCGACGATTCATGGTCGAGAGCGATGAGGATCTGCGGGTCATCGACCACGACAGTCCAAGGCGTCCGTCGTCGCAGACCATAGACGCCGCCCAACTGGACTGGATGCGGAAGATCCTCGTGAAGAGAGGCGGGCCAAGCGTGGCGTTCATCGCGCCATCGACCCCGCTGCTTCTGCAGAAGAAGGTCATGGAGATCATGACCAAGCCCGAGACGACGGCCGAGGCCTGGGACACTGCCCGTCGAGCCGCGCTCGGCCTGCCGGAGCTGCCCTCCCTGATTGCGGCCACGTCGGGCTCGACGCGCCTCGGAGTCGCCACGAACGCCCTGCTGCGGATCTTCAGGAGAGCCAAGGATCTCGAGCACATGATCCGGGACAGGAGCTGGCGGGATCTGTGGGACCTCGTCGATTCGATGCGGCAGGCCGGCAGCGCGGTGAAGACGCTGGTCGTGGTGTCGGGCGACGTTCACCACAACTATTGCATGACGGGCAATCTCTCCGCCGGCGGCAGGCCGAAGCCCGAAATTCTCCAGATCACCTGCTCCGGCCTGCAGACGGAAATCCGCTCGTCGGCGGAAAAGTGGCTGGCGGAAAAGCTGGGCAGCCGTTCATTCAACGTCGGCAAGCGCCGCCTGGTCCCCGGCTTCATGATCAAGAACAGGACAGGCAAGCCCGACCTCGCCCTTTTTCAGAATGCCGTCGCCATCGTCGAGGTCTCGATGAGCGCCGAAGTCGGCGTGCAGGTGCGTTTCCTGTCCGGCGCCCACGAGCATATCTATCGATACACATCCGGCGCGGCCTACATGCGAAACGGCGAGCCGACGCTCTCGCCCTGGCAGCAGGCCGGCGCGCACTTGGATTTCCAGGATATCAAGCGCGGCGCCGAGGCGACGGAGAGCGACTTCGATCCGGGCGAAGACAAGCCGACCGATGACCTCACCGTCTCGATCATCGTCGACCAGCCGGGCGAGACGGATGACCGCTTCCAGCTGGTGAGCAACGATGGCCGGTACAGCAAGACGCTGGGCGCGGGCGACGCCGAAGCGCTGACGGCAGGCGCCAGGATCCTGCGTTTCAAGGTGCCTTCGACCAAAGCGCTCTACACGCTGATCCATCAGCGCGCCAAGGGATCGCGGCAGACGATCTTCAGGAACAGGCGCGTGCAGGACCTGACCAAGGCCGGCACCCGGCCACAGACGGCGCGTTACAGCTACGCCCGCCTCGACAGCAAGCTGCCGTCGACCTTGCCCGCCGCCTACAGGGTGACCGCGGCGGTCGACCCCGACCTGGTCCAGGGTACACCGGTACTGGCCGACCTGCGGATCGAGGACCCGGAACTCTAGGCCATGGTCGATCCGGTCCCCCAGTCGGCTCACGACCGTGCCGCGGTCGTCTTCTCCCGGTCGTTCCGGTTCGTGGAGTGGAAGTTCGTCATTGCCGCGCAAGGAACCTCGACCCCCTTCGGCGATCGCAGCGCGACGCCGTACCAGGCGACCCGCGAGATCGATCGGCGGAAATGGATCTACGTCTTCCGCAACAACCACGAGCGCGAGACCTATGCCGACGTCCAGGAGGAGATCAGGGTCGACAGTAACGGCGACCTGGCGGCAGTGCCGACCGACAGGATCGGGCGAGGCGATCCGGCGCCGCTGGGGAAGACGATGTGCCTGCCGCGGCGGAGATTCGGCAGCCCGGTCGTGTACCGCTTCTTCGCCAGCCGCGTGCGCCTGGCGACGGAGCAGATCAAGGAGCTGAAATCCAGGGTCACCGCCTTCGCACCACCGGTCATCCTCGATCCCGGCGACAATCTCTCGGTCATCGAGCACGACGGCGCACTGCTGGTGCCGGTGGTCGATCCGGTGACCGTGGCGCTGCACCTGCACGCCGCGTTTACCGCCGCCGCCGACGACATCATCAACTACACGGCGGCTCATTCCGAGAACACGAACCGCAAGCTCGTCGAACGCCGGCGCAAGAAGCACCTGCTGGCCACCCTGCTCAAGAGCATCATCGGCGAGGCCGACAACACGGGCGCCAACAACCTGGTCCATGCGCTCAGGGGCGAGCAATGGCCCCTGGAGGATTTTCTCTCCCACTACGCTGCCCAGGTCCAATGGCGCGTCGAGCGGCGCGACCGCCTCGGAGGCTTCCTGACCCGGTGGCTGCAGTCCGACGCCATCAGGATCGCGGCTGCCGCGTACCGGAGCGCATCGAAGGAGTCATGGCCGCAGTTCCTGGCGCCGTGGTGCCAGTCGATCACGAGGCTGGGCGAATCGCCGCCGGGACGGCGGTACCTCGACAGCCTGCTCGATGACCGGACACACTTCATCCACACCTATGTCTGGCCGCAGAAGGGACTGCCGGAGGACGGAGTCCAAGCCGTTCGCAAGGGCGGCATGACCATCTTCGAGGCGTGGAAGACGCTTGCGGAGCGGAAGATCCTGGTCAAGGCCGGCGCCGTCGACGAGCTCGTTGCCTCGCTGCGGATCCTGCTCGTGCCGACCGGAAAGCAGGTGCTGAAGCCGATCGACCAGGTGGTCGAGTACGGCAACCTGCTCAGAACCACCCGGACCATCAAGGCCGTGGGTATCGTGGCGCCCGAGGCGATCAAGCCGGCCCGGCCCTTTGCCACCGCCCCCAGGGCATTCGGCGCGATCGTGGAATCGGTCAACCTCGTGCTGGCCATCAAGTCCACCATGGACGCGACGTCCGGCGATCCGAAGACCAGGGACCTCGCGATCATCGGGCTCGTCGGCTCCAGCCTCGACGCCGCAAGCGCGATCGGCACGCTGATGAAGAAGTCGGAAAAGGTGGTGGCGACGATCAGCTTCGTCTCCGGGATCATCGACGTCTATCTGGGACACCTGGAAATGCAGAATGCATTCAAGGGTGGCGACACCGACGCAGCCAACGCCGCCTTTGTCACCACGGCGGGCTCGACCATCGGCGTGGCCGGCACCTTCATGGCGCTGACCGCCATTCCCGGCGGGCAGATCGTGGCGGTGATCGGGCTCCTGATCGTGGCCATCGGATGGATCTACAAGGCGCTCGCCGGCAAGGCCCCGATCGAGAGATTCTTCGCGCGCTGCAGCTGGGGCAAGGAGCATCTGGTGGCTGGCAAGCCCGACTGGGCACCGACGGATTTCAAGGATTGGCAGGGCGACAAGGAGTTCGACCGCCAGCTCGAGGCCCTGCTCAGCATCATCTGCAGCATCGACATCAGCCCGGGCGACAGCTATCGCGTGCTGAAGTACAAGATGGGCTGGCTGCCGCCGTATGCGACGCTGAAGGTGCGCTACGAGGAAAAGTGGCGCGATGCAGCGGACAACCGGACTCTCGAAACCGAGATACAGCTTTCCGCCCAGGCGCCGACCTCGACAGCGGCGAACGCGATCGCCCGCGCCGACGGCAGGAACGGCGTGAAGGTCGAACTGGTCGGCAAATATCTCTCGCCGAAGGATCCGCACAATGGCCCCTATGACATGGTGCGCCGCCGGAAGCTGAACGCGAACCTGAAGGCAATCGAAGTGTCGGGCCGGCTGATCGTCTCCTTTGACGGCATGGCGAACGTGACACTCCCTCACAAAGGATGGGCGAAGAAACAGTTTCACTAGGCCTGGCCGGTGGCCCGGCTCGACGATCATTCAGGGAAAGGTGAGGCCATGGATCGCAATCTCGACATCGCGGAGCGCGTCCTGCAGTCGGCGACGGGCGGCCGGCGCGAGTCGGAAGTCTCGTTCCTCCAGGGCCTGCTCAGCGACATCGGCGCCGGGGCGTCGGCCGCCGCCGCCATGTCACCTGCCCGGCTCTATCGGACCATCCTCGGCGGCGGTCCCGCGAGCGAGGACATGCGGAACGCCCTGGAGATCGTGGCGCGGCCGTCCGAGCGCCCCGACGGTGCGCTTCGTGCGGGCGACTGGATGCTGCGCGTCGTTCCCGGCACCGGAGACACCGGACATGTGACCGTGCTGGTCTCGGACGACCTGCAGGCGCCATCAGCGTTCGTTGCCGACGGCATCGACGCCGAGAGCGCCCAGGATGGCCAGTACGGTGTGGTGGTCGAGGCCGGTGCGTTTCCCCACAACCGTTCGAGGCCGTTCGCCCGCCGCTGGCTGGATGGCCGCGGTCGCGTCCCGCCGCACAGCCTGGTCCTTCGCCCGCGGCGCCGGCAAACAGCGCCCACCCTCGATCCGCCCGCCTCCCACCCGCACACCCTTGACCCGCTTCCCCTCGACCCGCTTCCCCTCGACCCGCCCGCTCCCGAGCCGCCCGACGCCGACCCGCCGGGCATCGGTTTGCTGGATGGGGGTTTGCTGGATGGGGGTTTGCCGGATGGGGGTTTGCCGGAGGACGGCTCGCTGGATGGCAGTCGCGACCAGGATACGGCCGAGGATATGGGCACGTTCACACCGCCTGCCTGGCTCAAGGTCGAGCGGCGGAGCCGACGCGTCAAGGCGCGGGCCACCGAAGGCGAAGCAGTGGAGTACGACACCGGCGAGACGCAGGGCTGGGTTTCGGATGACGGGTTCGTGGCGCCACCCTGGCTGAAAATCGAGCGCCGCAGCCGCCGCCTCCCGGAAGGGACCGAGTTCGCGCCGGAGGACGAAGCCTTCACGTTCGATCCGACAGGGGCCCAGACGGACTTTGGGCCGAAGTTGCGCAAGGCCTGGCATGAATTGCTGAAAGCCGCGTTCAAGAAGAACATCGATGAGGCCACGAACGAGATCGCGACGCGCCTCCGCATCAGCACCGCCGCCGCGGCCAAGCACGTTCGCTTTTTCAGTCCCGCGTCACGGTCCCCTGCCGTCATGCTCTCGGCGAAAAACGTGCCATGGCGCGCATTCCCGACCAGCCGGGGGGCGGCCTCGCCCGCGACCTACAAGCACTTCGATGAGCTGCACGCGGACCCCACGACCGGCGCGATGCTCCGCGACCAGGACGAGTATTGTGAATGGAAGGTCTTCCGAGACGGCGCCGGAAAGATCGTGCGTGTCGTCTTCACCTCCGAACCGCCCGAGTACTACAGGTTCCTCCACAATCCCGGCGTTGCGAGCCTGACCAAGTTCGCCCGCGGACTGCTGGTGAAGCTGTATCAGGAACGCTGCGGCAGCAAAGCTGTCACCCTGGCCGATCTGGAGATCACCGCCCCCAGCGGAGACAAGGTGTACGATCCCGGCAACAGGTGGAACAGGGACCATTGCGTGCATCTGCAGCAGCCGAACAACACGCTTGGCGCGCAGATAAACATCGCGGCACTTGCTTCGATCGTCATGAAGGACGCCTCGGGCGCCCTCATCACCAGCGTCTCGAAGCTGATCCCCTGCACTCGATTCGGCGAGGCGAGCCGGCAGAGCGATCCGTTTATCGGCGACAACGTCAACAAACTGGCGCGCGACAACCACTTCGTGACCCTGCAGAATCCGGTGGGTCTCTACATGGTCTCGCTGGACACTTCGGGCTGGACCACGCCGGACGGCACCGATGCACAGAAATTCTGGAAGGTCATCAAGGGCAAGGTCGACAAGAGCCCCGGCAAGTCCATGATCGTTCGCGCCGAGTACGCCGTGCCTGCGGGCAAGGGCTACACGGTATCGGACATCAAGATCGGCGGCGCGCCCATCGAGTTCGGTTCACAGATCGCCGAACAGCTGGAGATGCGGCTGGGCGCGCTGGCCGGCCCCAAGGACAAGGATCCGGAAGGCCGCGCGACGACCCCGCCCCCGCCGGCGCCGTGCTGAGATGTCGACGCCGCCCAAGGATGAACCGCTGCTCGAACTGGACGAGATCCAGGGCAACGTCGTTCCCGGCTTCAAGAAGAACCACCAGCACTTCGTCTTCTTTTCCATCAGCGATGCCGCCGCCGCGCGGACCTGCCTCAGCAAACTCCATGAACGCCTGTCGTCGGCAGCGGAGGTCTTCGAGGCCCATCTCGCCTGGAAGCGCCTGAAAGCCAGGCTGGGGAGGGATCCCGATGCAGCGCAATTCCTGTTCGTCAACATTGCACTGAGCGCCAGTGGGCTCGGTACGCTGATCGGCAAGGCCGACGTCGACACCTTCGCCGATACCGCCTTCAAGATCGGGCAGGCCGAGCGCTCGACCTTCATCGGCGATCCCGCTGCCAAGACCGACCCCGGCCATGCGGCCGGCTGGCTGGTGGGCGGCCCGAAGCATCCGGTCGACGGGGTCCTGATCCTAGCCAGCGACGATCTCCCTTGGCTGGAGGATGAGAGCAAGAAGCTCGAAACCGAGTTCGCCGCCGGGGGGATGAAGATCGAGCACAAGGACCGCGGCGACGTCGGCACGGCGCCCAGGGCCGGGCACGAGCATTTCGGTTTCAAGGACGACATCTCCCACCCCGCGATGCGGGGGCGCTGGCCGAAGGCGCCCTACGACTTCCTTGCCCCGCGCACCCTGCCGGCCGACAAGGCCTTCGATCCGCTGCGGGCCGACTTCGCGGCGCCCGGCAACCGGCTGGTGTGGCCCGGGCACTTCATCTTCGGCTATGGCCGGCAGAATCCGGACGACCCGCGCATCTACGAACCCGCGAACGAGCCAAAGGGGCCGACATGGGCCAGGAATGGCTCGCTGATGGTGTATCGCCGGCTGCGGCAGCATCCCGATGTGTTCTGGCGGTTCGTCGAGGACACCGCCTCGGTGCTGGCCAAGACAAATCCCAAGTCGGCGCCGGACAAGAACAGGCTGGCCGCCCTTCTCATTGGCAGGTGGCCGTCCGGCACGCCCGTGGCGCGCAGCGCCGACAAGGATATCGGGATCACCGGCGACGCTCTCAACTACTTCTCCTATGCCGACAAGCAGGTGCCCCCTCTTCCCGGCGATGCGGCGCCGCAGGCAGCCGATCCGGATGGGCTGCTGTGTCCGCTCGGGGCGCATATCCGGAAGGTCAATCCCCGCGATCAGGCCACGGATCTGGGAATCAGCGAACGAACCCCACCCCGGTCGATCCTGCGCCGGGGCATCACCTACGCGACCAGGGAGGGCGACAAGGGCCTGCTCTTCGTTGCCTATCAGAGCTCGATCACGGACCAGTTCGAGTTCCTGATGCGCCAGTGGGTCAACAAACCGGACACGCCGCGCAACATGGCCGGCCAGGATCCGATCCTGGCGCAGGGCCGGGGACGCGTGTTCCATCTGCCGATCGACGGCAAGATGAAGGAGATCGCCATCACCAAGACCTTCGTCGAGGCGACAGGCGGCGAATATTTTTTCTCACCGTCGATCGGCTTCTTCAGGAAGCAGTTGGCGCGCGCCGCAAAGAAGTAAAACTACGTCCCTGCTTCACCAGCATGCTCACTTCAATGCAGGTGGAGCGATTTCAAATTGCGACAAGAAACGAGACTCCAATCGGCATCACAGTGCTTCTTGCCATGCGGGGTCAGGTGCAATCTCCTGCTTCCTCCAGTTAAAGTCGCTGGTGTCATGGCGTTCATGCTGCTGGTTCTTCAGATTGCCTTGGAGCCGATTGGCGATGCGCCCACGCTTGACGGCCGGGCGCGCGATGGTGCGGCACCGATCGACGCTCCCGGACATTGCTATGCATGGCGGCTTGTAAACAAGCCGCGGCCTGCCGCTAACCGGCCGAGCTTCGCTCGGCCACGTCCTGACGCTACCCGGCCGAGCTTCGCTCGGCCTCGATCAGGCTCCTGGCGCAATCCAGCACGGTTTCTTCCAACGGACGCGGCCGCCAGCCGAGCACCTTCTGCGCCTTCGCCGAAAGGAACATGTGCTTTTCCCCGAGGCGCGGCACCACGCCCGCCACGCTCCTGTCGAACAGCGCCACCAGCCTCAGGACCGCGTCCGGGACCCGGCGCGTCGGCACCTTGCGGGCGGCGTTGCCGAGATGGGCCCGCAGCAGGGCCGCCACCTCGGCAAACCAGGCGAAGTCGCCGGCGGCGATGAAGCGCTGGCCTGCCGCCTCCGGCGCGGTCATCGCGCGGATATGCAGGTCGGCCACGTCGCGCACATCGACGAAGCTGAAGCCCAGGCGCGGCAGGCCGGGCATCCTGCCGGACAGCAGGCGCTGCACGACCTGGACCGAATCGGAAAAGTCGCGGCTGAGGACCGGTCCGAGCACCACGGAGGGATTGACGGTGGCCATCGTCGTGGTGGCGGTCGAGGCGCCCGTCGAGGCGCGTGAGGCGGCCTCGATCAGCTCCCAGGCGGCGCGTTCGGCCAGGGTCTTGGAGCGGGCGTAGGCGCCGACCCTGGGATCGTCGAGATCGGTCCATGTCGTCTCGTCGGTCGCGCTCTCGCGCGTGCCACCGGGTGGCCTGCTACCGGGGCTGGCCGCCGCCACGGACGAGGTGAGCACCACGCGCTTCACGCCGGCCCGGAGCGCGGCGGCCACGGCGCGCCGTGTGCCGTCGCGGGCGGGAACGATGAGCTCGTCGGGGTTCCTGGGCGGGGCTATGGAAATCGGCGAGGCGACATGGAGGACGTAGGCGCAGCCGCGCGCGGCCGCGTCCCAGCCGGCGTCCGACGTGAGGTCGGCGGCATGGAAAGAGAGGCGATCCTGCGGGTCCACCACCGTGCCGATCGCGGCGCGGACGGCGGCCTCGCGCGCGAGGCTGCGCACGGTCGTGCGCACGGTATAGCCCTGCTGCAGCAGGGCGATCACGCACCAGCTGCCGATGTAGCCGGAACCGCCGGTGACCAGGACCGTTTCCTGTCTGCTCATGGGGGGTCTCCCGATTGATGTGTTTCTCTCTAGGGGAGAGGGTCAGGGCGGTCGAGAGGGCCTTCACCGGGCGGAGCGAAGCTCCGCCTGTCGTGCTAGAATGCGGTCCTGGCCATTGGGATAGAGCATCATGACCCATGCACGGATCGAGATGAACCCTGAGATCATGGGCGGCAAGCCGGTGGTGCGCGGAACGCGCATTCCGGTCGAGTTCGTGCTGCGCAAGCTCGGCGCCGGCATGACGGCGGAGGCGATCCTGGCCGACCATCCCAGGCTCACGCTCGACGACATCCGGGCCGCGCAGGCCTTCACGGCCGACTATCTGGCCGACGAGGAACTGGTCTACCGCTGAGGCCCACGCCATGCGATGGCTGGCCGACGAATGCGTGTCCGCGCCGCTGGTCCAGCGGCTGCGCGACGCCGGCCACGACGTCTCCTATATGGCGGAAGCAGCACCTGGCACGACCGACGCCGCCGTTCTCAGGCTTGCGCATGACGAAGGTCGGGTACTGCTGACGGAAGACAAGGATTTCGGCGAGCTTGTGTTTCGATCGAGAATGGCCGCTCCCGGCGTCGTCCTTTTGCGGCTCGATATCGAGAATGGGCCTGCCAAATGGCTACGCCTGGAGGCGGCAATCGCCGAATTCGGCGACAGGGTCCTCGGCCGCTACATCGTGATCGAGGCGAGACGGTTCAGGTCGCGTCCGCTGCTCCGATCGGCGCAGTGACGCTCCCGGGCGGAACTTCGCTCGGCCACCTACGTAGTTTCCCCATGTGGCCGGGCTGCGGCGCGGGGTCTAAACGGGATTTTCCGGCCGCGACGCCGCGGCTTCTCTCCAGGCGAAGGAGACTCCGATGAGCGTTCCCACCGATGCCTTTCCCACCCCTGCCCTTGCCCCGGCCGCCGCCACGACGGCGGCGGCGGCGGCCCCGCCGATGTTCGTGCCGGAGGCGCTGCAGGCCTGCGTCGAGGCGGGCACCTGCTGGCAGCAGGAGATCGCGCGGTTCGTCGACCATCGCCTCGCGGAGAACATGCGGAGCTGGCAGGCCGCGACCGCGGCGCGCGACGTCGCGGACCTGGTCAGGGTGCAGCAGGACTGGAGCCTGAAGGCGGCCGCCGACTACGCCGAGGCGGCCCGGCGGATGCGGCAGCTGGCGACGACGCTGTCGCTCACCGGCACGACACCGGCGGTCCAGCAATCGGCCCAGCTGCTCGGCTGAGGCACATCCACCAACCCCGCAGGAGAAGATCATGCGCGCCAGGGACATCATGAGCACCGACGTCGTGTGCATCAATACGAAGGAGTCGGTGTTCGACGCGGCCCAGCTGATGCTGGGCGCCGGCGTCAGCGCCGTGCCGGTGGTCAACGACAAGGGCAGCGTCGTCGGCATCGTGAGCGAAGCCGACCTGCTCCGCCGCGTCGAGATCGGCACGCAGGCGAAGAAGAGCTGGCTCGTCCGCCTGGTCGACAGCGAGGGCGCGGCCGCCCACGACTTCGTGGCGGCGCACGGCCGCCGCATCGCCGACGTCATGACCAGGGAGGTCGTGACGGCGGGCGAAGACGAGCCGCTCGGCGGGCTGGTCGACCTCATGGAGCGCCACAAGATCAAGCGCATCCCGATCGTGCGGGGTGGCGTGCGCGACGGCGTCCTGGCCGGGGTCGTGAGCCGGTCCGACCTGCTGCGCGCCGTGCTGTCGCGCGAGCCCGACCAGCCGGTGCTGCAGCCGACCGACCGGGCGCTGCGCGAGCTGGTGGTGGCGGCGCTCGAGGGGCATCCGTGGACGTCGAAGTGGCCGGTCAACGTCATCGCCAACGACGGCGTCGTCCATCTCTGGGGCTTCGTCGAGGGCGAGGAGGTCCGCAAGGCCTACCGCGTCGCCGCCGAGAACGTGCCCGGCGTCCGGCGCGTGAAGAACCACCTGCGCGGCCTGCCGGCGTCGGTCGGCATGGGCGTGTGAGGCGGGGCGGGTTGGAAGAGCCTTCGACGCTCCCGGTGAAGCTTCGCTTCACCTGACGCTCACCGGCCGAGCGAAGCTCGGCCACGCCATCAGACCAGCCGGAAGATCCGGCGGGCGTTGGTCTCGTAGATCTGCCGCCGCTCCTCCCCGGTGATGCTCGCCCCGTCCATGAAGCGCACGGCTTCCGCGTCGTCCTCGTAGGGAAAATCGGCGGCGAAAAGGATGCGGTCCACGCCCAGCACGTCGAGGGCGAGACGGAGCGCCGGCATGGAGGTGACGCCCGACGTCGTGATCACGAAATTGTCGAGGAAGTATTCGCTCGGCAGCCGGGGGAGCTTCGCGACGGCGCCGACCTTCACCTCGAGCAGGTAGCGGTTGTCGATGCGCTGGAGCCAGAAGGGTATGCCCTCGCCCATGTGGCCGAGCACGATCCTGAGCTTGGGGAACCGGTCGAAGGTACCCGACATGATCAGGCGCATGGCATGCAGCCCGGTTTCGGCGGCGAAGCCCCAGCCCGCGAACCAGAGGCCATAGTCGAGGTAGGGCGCCACCCACGAGGCGGCGGGCTCGCGCGGATGGAGATAGACCGGCATGTCCAGCGCCTCGGCCGCCTCGAAGAGCGGCCGGAACTTCGCGGCATCGAGATACTCGCCCCTCGTATGGGAGTTCACGATCAGGCCGCTGAGCCCGAGCTTCGCGGCCCGTTCGATCTCCCTTGCCGCCGGCGCGGGATCCTGCGGCGCGATGGCCGCCAGCCCCGCAAAACGGGTCGGGTGGGCGCGCACCGCGGCCGCGAGCGCGTCGTTCGACGCGGCCGCCAGGCGGGTGGCCAGCGTCGCCTCGAACACCTGCACGCCGGGCGAGGTGAGCGAAAGGACCTGCATGTCGATGCCGAGCGAGTCCATGTGCGCGATACGGGCCGCGCCGATGTCGAGCAAGCGGTCGTCCAGCATCCTGTTCGCCGGCGTCGGCGCCAGGATGGTCTCGCCCATCCTGGCGAAGCCGGGCTCGACGTCGCGCCCCGCGAGCACGACCTGCCATTGCGCCATGATCTCGGGAGTCACGAAGGCTTCTTCCACCGCGATCCGCCGGAACGTCATGCTCGAACTCCCCGATACGTCGCGCGCACTCTAGCTTCGACCGGCCGGCCCCGGATCGGAAAAATCGAGGGATCGGCCCTGGGGTCTCCCCCTTCCGCCCCCTGCGGGGGCACCTCCCCGCCGCGCCCGTGAAGGCGCGCCGGGAAAGGAGATGAAGAAGGGGGGAAGCGCCGTGCAGTCGCTCCCGGTGAAGCGGCGCTTGGCGGCTTGTAAACAAGCCGCGGCTTGTCGCTAACTGGCCGAGCCTTCGGTTCGGCCTCGCAACTCCCTGATCCGGCGTTCGAGCTCGACGGGATGGTAGGGCTTTTCGAGCATCGGGCCGTGCTCGCAGAGTTCGCCCGCCGCCCGCGCCGTGGGCGTGATGCCCGACGTCAGGATGACCTTGATGGCGGGGCGTTCGCGCCGGATCCATTGCGCGAGGGCGAAGCTTTCCGGACTGTTCGGCGCGGCGAGATCGGCGAAGGCGATGTCGATGGTGACGTCGGCCTCCAGCACCTCCCTCGCCTGGGCGGCATCGCTCGCCTCGACGACGCTGTAGCCGCACTCGCGCAGATAGCCGGATACCGCCATGCGGGCCAACACGTCATCGACGACGACGAGGATCGCGGGAGAGGGCACCGCGGGAGGGGGCTTGGGCGTATTCACGGCTGAAAAAACGATTGGCCGCCGGATCGGTTCCGTGCCGCCGGCAAACTTATTCCGCTTGCCCGCGCGGCCGCTTCGGGGCGATTCTGCGGCGGCGCGGTGCACCGGCGGCTTCGAAATCAGTGTGGGTGATGAACGCGGCGAAGAGCGTCTCCGACGAGCCGGCAGGCAAGGCAAGGTACACCATCCTCGTGGTCGAGGACGTGGTGCTCGTGCGACTCGTCGCGGCCGAGCAGCTGCGCCACGCGGGGTTCGACGTCATCGAGGCGAGCACGGCCGACGAGGCGATGCGGCTGCTCGGCGCGCCGTTGCAGATCGACCTGGTGTTTTCCGACGTCCAGCTGCAGGGCAGCAGCCTCGATGGCTTCGGACTGGCACGGTGGATCGCCGACAGACGGCCCGGGACAAAGGTGCTGCTGACCTCGGGCCAGGTGCCCTCGCCCGGTCCCGGCGGCGAGGAGCTGCTCGTCAAACCCTACAAGTATCCGGAGCTCATCCAGCGCCTGCGCATGCTGCTGCCGCTGCCGCCCGACGGCGACTAGGTCGAGGAGGCGGCGGTGTCGATCAGCGCGACATGGGAGAAGGCCTGCGGGAAGTTGCCGACCTAGCGGCGGTGCCCGGTGTGGCGTCCTCGCACCGGTGCCGATCCGTCACGCCGCATCCGCCCTCAAGCCGCAACCCGGGGATCGACGCAGTGCGCGACCGCGCGGATCGCGGCCCGTTCGGCGCCGTCGAGGCTGATCGTCGTCTCGCTGTCGAAGTGCGGCGGCGCCCCCGCCGCCTCCTCAAGGAGATCGAATCGCAGGACCATGGTCCTGGCCTGCAGCAGGGCCGCGACGAATTCGTCCGAGAGCCCCGCCACCGGGCCCGTGCGATTGGCCACGACGGCATAACTGCCGGCGAAAAGCAGATCCGAGCGGAAAGGCCGGTCATCCAGCAGGATGGACGCGCCAGGCTCGGCCTTCGGGGCGGCGCCGGCGCGGCGATCGGGCAGCAGGCGTCCGCCGCGGCTTGTATAGACCAGCAGCTGGAGGACATGCTGCTGGACGTCGGGGTCCTGCCCCACCGGCTCGCAGGCGAGCACGATGCCACTGATGTTGGAGTCGGTCCGCTCGGGTTCGAGCACGACATGGGGCGGCATCATTGCCTGCTGTCCGCCAACGGGAGTCTCCGCGCCCGCGGCCCGGACGATCGCCCCCCCGACCATCGCAACCACGACCATCGCCCCCAGGACGATCGAGCAGACGACCACGCCCACGCCGATCCCAGACGCCGTCGGAGCGCCGCGCGTTCGCAGTCCGGCCGGTCGCGACAGGCTGGTCATGAATTCCCCTTGGTTACGGGCGGGTGGATGTTGCGGGCGGGCGGATGCAGGCCGGTCACCCCCGGGATGTCAACGCGCAGAGGCGCCGCAGGTTGCCTTGCGATCCATCCGGCACACAGGCAGCATCCGCCGCAACCCGTGGACCCGACAGGCGTTGCCGGAGCATGCGCGGAATGCCTTTCCTCCTTGCCGTCAGCCTGGTCCTGGTCGCGGTGAGGGCGGGCACGGCCTCCGCGCAAACCTGTATCGACAGGGTGCGCGACCTCGGCGAGCGACACGGCATCGTTACCGACCCGCCGACCCTGTCACCCGACGGCAGCGCGCCCGGGCGCAGATCCGGCGCAAGCCCCCGCGAACTCGGACTCTCGGGCGGCGTGGTCGAACCGCCCCGCGTTCAGGACAAGGCCGTGATCGCACCGCCGCCCGGCGTGGGCGCCGCCATGCCGACGCTTCCCGACGTCACCCCCTCGCCGCCATCGCGCGCCGGTGGCGAGGAAACGGCGACGGCGCGGGCGGCCGACCGCATGACACTGCAAGCGCTGCTGATGGCGGCGCGCGCCGCAGCCGAACGCGGCAACGAACAGGGTTGCCTCGAGGGTCTCGCCAAGGCGCAGCGACTGGACCGGCAGGGCTGAGAGCAGGTGGGGCAAGAGCTTTCGACGCTCTCAGACATTGCTGCGCAATGTCTTGTCGCTCCTGGGCCAAGCTTTGCTTGGCCTCCCCTCACACGGTCCTGAAGCCGCCGTCGGCCATGACGATGCAGCCGGTGACGTAGGCCGACAGGTCGGAGGCGAGGAAGACCGCCGGCCCCGCGATGTCGTCGGGCTTGCCGGGGCGGTTGA
The DNA here is from genome assembly GCA_030684475.1 of Reyranella sp. Classification (GTDB taxonomy): domain Bacteria; phylum Pseudomonadota; class Alphaproteobacteria; order Reyranellales; family Reyranellaceae; genus Reyranella. The sequence continues at coordinate 38,882 of JAUXWB010000521.1, forward strand.
GCGGCGTGTGGCGCATGACGGCCGCGACCATGTCGGGGTTCTTGGCCCGCGCCTCGGCGTTGATCCGGGTCTCGATCAGGCCGGGGCCGATGGCGTTCACGCGCACGCCGTCCTTGCCGAGTTCCGCGGCCAGCGCCCGGGTGAAGCCCAGCACGCCGTGCTTGGAGGTCGTGTAGGCGGCCGAGTTCGGCCAGCTCACATGTACGAAGGACTGGATCGAGCCGATGTTGACGATCCGGCCCCGGGTCGCGCGGAGCTGGTCGAGGAAGGCGTGGGTGACGTTGAACATGCCGTCGAGATTGACCGAGAGGATGTCGTCCCAGTCGCCGGCCACGGCGGCCGGATCGCCGGTGATCGGCGTGCGGCGGTTGATGCCGGCGTTGTTGACCAGGATCGAGACCTTGCGCGTGCGGGCGATTTCGGCGGCGGCGGCCCGGCAGGCCTGGCGATCGGTGACGTCGAGCTTCACGGCCGAGGCCTTGCCGCCGGCGCGCGTGACCAGGTCGACGGTCTCCTGCGCGCCGCCGGGGTTCGCGTCGAGGATGACGACCTCGGCGCCTTCGCGGGCATAGGCCTGGCAGATGCCCTGGCCGATGCCCGAGCCGCCGCCGGTCACGGCCGCGATGTGTCCTTCAAGAAGTCCTGTCATTGATTCCTCCTTCATGCCGGTCGGGCCGGCACCTCACCTGGCCGAGCTTCGGTCGGCCTATATGAACCCGATCCAGCGGCCGGCGACGAGAACCGACAGCCACAGCAGTGCCGAGCAAAACGCCGCGAGGCGAACGCCGATGCCGATGCCACCATCGGCGCCGTTATCCATGAGCGCGCGCACGAAGGCGCCGCTGTGGTGCTGGACCGCGATGTTGAGGAGCGCCGCGGCGAGCAGCGCGAGCTTGATGAGGAAGGCGTCGTTGGCGAGATACTCGGCCGGCTTCACGGAGAAGAGCCACAGGCCCGTCGCGATCGCGAGCCCGAGGCCGGTGGCGGCGGCGCGGGACAGGAAGGGACCGACCACGCCGAGCGGCACGCCGCGGAAGAAGCCGAGCAGGCGCAGGTCGAGCGGCAGGATGGCGCCCACCAGCAGGCCGAGGCCCAGGATGTGGGCGGCATTGACCAGGAGATAGGCCGTGCCCGAGCGCTGCAGCAGGACGGCGCCGGGCCAGGCCGCGATCCACTGGGCGATCCAGTCGACGACAGTCATGCTGCGCGGAGCTCAGTTGGTGCGGATGCGCTCGGGGTAGATGTCGTAGGTCTTGCCGCCGACCGTGAGGCGCACCGCCTTCATGTACATCTTGGTCTTGTCGAGGGCGCGGTTGCCGAGAATGACGATGGCGTTGCCTTGCTTGGCCGAGGCGGCGGTGAAGCCCGCGCGCTCGGTCAGGCCGGGGTTGCCGAGATCGACCAGCCAGACGACGCCGTCGGCCGCCGCCACCTGCAGCGAGGGATGCGGCGGCACCATGGAGACCGAGCGGACCGTGCCCTTGAGCTCGCTCTGCGCCGCCTCGGCCCAGTTCCAGCCGTGGTGCGCGGCGGCCGGCAGAGCGGCGACGGCGAGGGTGCCGCCGATTGCGAGATGCAGGGCGCGTCGGCGATTCAGATGTGAAGCGGTCATCCTGTCCTCCGGGGTGATCGGCAGTCTACCTCGCCTGAAGAGATCGTGAAGCGTCAGACGTCGGGCCGCGGGCTGCAGCGTGAAATGAACCGCCGGGAGAGCTGCTCGTAGGTCGTGTCGCCGGTCCTGGTCTCGAGGATGGCGTCGCGCGCCGCCGGCACGACGATCGTCGCCCGGTTCATCGTGCCGCCGCGGCAGGTCAGCAGTTGCCGCACCGGCGCCGCCGTGGACCGGCCGACGCCGCGCAGAGGCTCCAGGAGTTCATAGGCCCGGTCGTGGTCGGAGGCCGGCCGCGCATCGCACCTGGCGTTGTTGGCCCTCAGCCAGAGACGGATGTCGCCGTCCGGCGCGCAGGACATTTCCTCGATCACGTCGCTGCTTTCGAACCCCACCGTCAGCCGCTGCGGGCAAAGCTCGTAGATGAGCACGTTCATGCCGTCCGTGCCGGCGTCGAGAATGCCGTCCTCGCAGCCGCCGGCTTGCGCCTGCGCCGACATCGCGATCAGGGCGACGCCGAGAACGCCCCCCGTCAGCCTGCCGACCCTGCGCCGCATGACGATTCTCCCTAATAATTCTCCACGACAGTCGCCGTCTCGCGCGCCAGGTCCAGTTCGGCGACACGCGCCTTGAAACGCTCGAGGTCCTGGCCGGCGAGACGGGCGCGCAGCGCCGTGCGCGCCACGCTGAGGGGATTCACCGGCCGGCCGTTGCGATGCAGCTCGAAATGCAGGTGCGGGCCGGTCGACAGGCCGGTGCTGCCGACGAAGCCGATCACCTGGCCCTGGCGGACGCGCGCGCTGCGCCGCACGCCCGACGCGATGCGCGACATGTGGGCGTAGCCGGTGGCAAGACCGCCGTCGTGGCGGATCTTGACCCATCTTCCGTAGCCGCCCTTGCGACCGGCCTCGACCACCCGGCCGGCGCCGGCGGCCAGGATCGGCGTTCCCGGCGGGGCCGCGAAATCGACGCCGGCATGCAGTCGCGTGAACTTCAGGACCGGGTGGCGGCGCATGCCGAAGCGCGAGGAGACGCGGCTCATGTTGAGCGGCGTGCGCAGCAGCGCCTTGACCACGCTCTCGCCCTCGCGGTTGTAGAAGAACTCCTCGCCGTCACGCGGCTTGAAGCGGTAGACGCTGAAACTCTCGGCGCCGCCCCCGGTGGTGAGCTCGGCCCACAGCACGCGGCCGCCGTCGACCGCCTGGCCGTCGCTGGTCCAGGAGCGCTCGACCAGCACGTCGAAGCGGTCGCCCGGCTTGATATCGTGCTGGAAGTTCACGTCCCAGGAAAAGGCGCGCAGCATTTCCGCCAGCGGCGCGTGCGGCACGCCGGCGGCCTCGGCGCTGGCGATCACCGAGCCGTCGACCTCGCCCGCGGCGCGCTGCAGCTTCGAGGTGACCTCGAAGATCTCCTCCTCGACGCTGAAGTCGCCCTCGCCGTCGCGCTCGAGCGTGATCTCCCGCCGCGGCTCGGGGCGGATCGTGAGCGCCAGCAGGACCGGCTTGGCGCCGGCTTCGTCGGCGGGCCGGAGCGTCACGGTCATGGCCTGGCCGATGGGCAGGCTCTTCATGCGCACGTACGCGGCCAGGGCTGCAATGGTGTTGCCGGCGTCCCCGGCCGCGACGCCCAGCCGATGCAGGACCCTGGCGACGGTATCGCCCTTGCCGAGGCGCACCAAAGTCTCGACGGGAGGAGGCTCGGCGGAAGGCGGGGCTGGTTCGTCGCGCGATGCCGCCAGGATGTCTTCAGATGTCGGGGGGTCCGGCGGGGGATCCGGCGCCAGAGCAGGCGCCAGAGCAGGCGCCAGAACAGGCGGCAGGAACGCGGTCTCGGGCATCGACGTTCCCGATTCGGGATACGCCGCCAGATCGACGACCGGCCGGGGGGCGGCCGCAATCTCCGTGGGGGCATCGGGCTCGGCAAGGAAGCGCGTTGCCGCCCAGCCGAGGGCGGAGACAACGCCAAGGACGCAGACTCCGACGCAGAGCTTTCGCCATCCCTGACCGACAGAGACGGGCTCGCGAATTTGCACAAAGGTCGGCTGCGCGACAGGTACGGGAAGGCGTTCGCGGGACGATGATCGATCGGGCATCCGTGGTCCTTAAGAGGGAAAGGGCCTCGAGAGGGGGCCGGCGTGTTCCGCCATTCTTGCCGCGGCCAAGATTTGGTCAGAAACTTGGCAGCAATGTGATGACGTGGCGTCCGGGCCAACGAGACAGGGGATAAGATCGGATCCCGTCCCACAACAACAGGAGCAGGTCCATGAACATTCGGCGACTGGGCACACCCGTCCCTGCCGTGGTGGCCTGCTACCCGTGGACACGCAGCAAGTAACGCGCAGCAAGTAGTTGGCCGTGAGCCTGGAGAGACGCATCGTGATCTGCGGCGGCGGCGTGATCGGCGCCGCCATCGCCTATTTCCTCAGCAAGCGCGGGGGGCGGGCGATCGTGATCGAACGCCACGAGGTCGCGGGCGCCGCCTCGGGCAAGTCGGGCGGCTTCCTGGCGCTCGACTGGTGCCGCGGCACACCGCTCGATCGCCTCGCGCGGCGGAGTTTTGCGCTGCATGCCGAGCTCGCGGACACACTCGGCAATCCCTGGGGTTATCGGCGGCTCGATACCTATGGCGGGCATGCCGCCCTGAACAACATCAAGGGCAGGCCCGCGCACCGTGCGAAGCGCCTGCCGTGGCTCTCCGACAGCGTCACGATCACCGGCCAGCTCGGCGGGCCTGAGACGACGGCGCTGGTCGAGCCGCGCGCCTTCACCACGGGCCTGATGCGCGCGGCCGAGGCGGCTGGTGTGGAAGGTGGGGGCGCGGAGGTGAAGCACGGCACGGTCATGGGATTCGCGCCAGAGGGCGTGACGCTCGAGGGCGGCGAGATCGTCGAGGGCGACGCGGTGGTGATCGCGATGGGGCCGTGGTCGAACTTCAAGGGGTTGCCGCAGGTGTACGGCCTGAAAGGCCACAGCCTCGTGTTCAGGACCGGCGCAGCGATTCCCGCCGAGGCGCTGTTCCTCGAATGCGAGGAGGCCAACGGCGAGGTGCTGACGCCCGAGATCTTCCCGCGCGCCGACGGCACGGTCTGGGCCTGCGCCATCTCGAGCACCGCAGCGCTGCCGCGGGATCCCGCCGATGTCGCGGCCGACGACGGCGCGCATGCGCGGCTGGAGGCGCTCTGCCGGAGTCTCGCGCCGGCGCTGGCCGACGCGCCGATCGTCGCGCGGCAGGCCTGCTTCCGGCTGGTCACCGAGGATGGACTTCCGCTGATCGGCAAGGTGCCGGGCGTGGACGGCGCCTACGTGGCGACCGGCCACAGCGTCTGGGGGATGCTCAATGCGCCCGCGACCGGCGAGGCGATGGCCGAACTGATCCTCGACGGCGCGGCGCGCCACGTCGATCTCGCGCCTTTCGATCCGGGGCGAGTGGGCTAGACTGAACGCGACAGAATTCCAAAGGAGGATCCACGCCATGGCCGCATCCGACATCGCCTATACGCCGATCCTGCCCGAGGGCTGGCCGCGCCCGCGCGGCTTTTCCCATGCCGTGGTCGCCACCGGCACCCGGAGCGTGCGCATCGCGGGCCAGATCGGCCGTGCGCCGGGCGAGGCCGCCATCGCCGCCGGCACCGACGCCGGCGCGCAGTGGGGCGTGGCGCTTTCCAATGTCGTGGCGGTGCTGAAGGCGGCGGGCGGCGAGCCCGCGCATCTGGTGGCGCTCCGTGCCTATGTGACCGACATCGCCGAGTTCACCGCCGCGGGGGCCGCCATCGGCGCGGCGTGGGGGGCGACGCTGGGCAAGCACTTCCCGGCGATGACACTGGTGCAGGTCTCGGCCCTGATCGATCCCAACGCCAAGGTCGAGATCGAGGCGGACGCCGTTTTGCCGTAGGGATGGCCTGCCCTGAGTGGCGCGGCGGCGCGACGGCGCGGGCTCCTCCTCCGGCAACCTTGGCGTGCCTGGCGCGTTCTCAATCGTTAGGCACACAGGAGCGCGGCATGAGCAGCACGACCGACAAGATCAAGGGCACCGCCAACCAGGCCATCGGCAAGGTCAAGAAGGGCGTGGGCGAGGCCACCGACAATCCCAAGCTCAAGGGCGAAGGCCGGCTGCAGGACGCCAAGGGCAAGGCGCAGGAGGCCGTGGGCAAGGCCAAGGCCGCGCTGAAGAAGGCGGCCGACCTCTAAGAATCCGGCGCGCAGCCTTTCCGTCGTCGATCGGGCGACAAGCCAACGGGAGTCCCCATGAGCACCCTTCTCATCATCATCCTGCTGATCGTGCTGCTGGGCGGCGGTGGCGGCTACTACGGCTACCGGAGCTACGGCGGCCGCGGGCTGGGCGGCGTGCTGGGCCTCATCCTGGTGATCCTGATCGTGCTCTGGCTCCTGGGGGCCCTGGGCGGGGTCTCCATGGGCCGGATGTGAGCCGGAGAAACAAGTGAGCCGTTCCGTGCTGGCCGCCGTTGGCGCCGCCCTGGTCATCCTGGGCGTGGCCGGTTTCGTCCTGCCGATCGTCACGACCCAGGAGACCAAGGAGCAGGCCAGGATCAGCGCCGGCCTCTACGCGAAGAAATAGGACGCCTGGAAACAGGGCGCCACTGGGCCGGCTTCCGGGCCGGCTATCCGGCCGTGACCGGGTCGAGCCAGTCGATCGTCTCCACGGTTCCCCAGATCGCCGCCGCGGTGATCGCGAGCGAGGCGAGCGCGACGGTCCAGGCGACCAGCAGCGCGACCCCGTCCTCCTCGAGATAGGCCGCCGCCAGGAGCATGATGGCGAGGGCCGGCAGCACGTGGGTGAACGGCAGGGGTGCCGCCATCGTGAGTCCCAGAAGCAGCACCAGGATCGCCGTCAGGCGCCGCGCCGCCTGGAAGGGCAAGGGCCAGCGCGGCCGGATCGCCCGCTCGAGCCACGCCAGGCGCGGCGCCACCACGCGAACGACCCGCTCCAGCCTGTCGACGCTGATCCTGCGGCGCGCGACGAAGCGCGGCAGCACGGTCCGGTCGTGGCCCAGCGCCATCTGGATCGCCGGCCAGGCGACCAGCAGGCCGATGAACGTCGAGGCGCCGGGAACCAGGCCCAACGCCGCCATCACCAGGAGCGTGAGACCGAAGGAGCGCCGGCCGAGCCCGGCCATCAGCCACTCGACGGAGACGTGCGTCCCGCTCGCCCGGTTCAGCATCCGCGAGAGCTGGGCCGACGTGGAGAGGTCTGTCTGCGATGGATGATCTTCCGCCAATCGACCGGTTCCGCGCTATCGATCATGGATGATAGCGCGAAACGGCCCCGGCCCGCGTCATGCCCGTCGCATGATAACGTGGCGCATGCCCGCGGACGGCCCGACCTACGAAGCCACCTACCGCCGCGCCGAGGTCGCGCTGCCCAGCCTCGTGGGCGTCGTGGCGCTCTACGTCGCCGGAATCTGGCTGGTGCTGCAACATCCCGGCGATGCCCGGGTCCTCGACGCCATCCTGGGGCTCACCGGCGCGGTCGTCGTGGCGGCGCTGGCGATCCTGCTCACCGTCTTTCGCGTCCATCGCTGGACGATCGAAATGGCGGGCGAAGCCGGGGGCGTTCGCATCTCGGAGCGGCCCAAGGTGCCGCTGATGGGGTTCGGCCGGCGCGCCTTCGTGCCGTTCGCCGACATCCTCGGCGTCCGCCACGTCGAGAGCGGCTTCGACCGCCGGCTCGAGATCGTCACCGCGGACGGCAGAAGCTTTCGCTTGCCGCAGCGCCTGGTCGCGGCCGACGCGCGGTCCCTGCCGCAGCCCGACCTCGAAGCCGACCTCGACGGCTTCGCGGCGGCGCTGCACGCAGCGGCGCGGCAGGCCGGCCGCGCGCTTGCCCAGTCGGAGGGCCTCAGCTTCTGGAACACGCTGCCGGGCATCGCCTTCATCGTCGTGCTGTTCGTGATCGCCTCGGCGATCGCGGTCGCCGTGGCCTGGGCGCTTTTGGACGGGATGACGACGACACCGCCGCGCGGCGGCCATTTCGCGGCGATCGCGCTCGTGCTGCCGGTCGGCGCCGGCTGGCTGCTGCTGAAGGCGATCCGGCGGCGCCGCCTCGTGCTGGCGGCGGCAAAGCGGAAACCGTGACGCGGATTGCCTAGGCGTCGTCGAGCGCCCGACGGACCATCTGCGCCAGCTCGCTCTTGCGGAAGGGCTTGCTCAGCAGCAGGACGCCGGCATCGATGTTGCCGTGATGCACGATCGCGCTCTCGGCATAGCCGGACATGAAGACGATCCTGGTCGCGGGCCACCGCTCGGCCACCCTGTCGGCCAGCGCCTTGCCGTCGAGGCCCGGCATCAGCACATCGGTCAGCAGAAGATCGTAGGGCCGCGGGGCGGCTTCGAAGGCCGCCAGGCCGGCCGCGCCATCGGCCGCCTGGGCGACGTCGTAGCCGAGGCTTGCAAGCTGGCCGACGAGGGTGGCGCGCACCGCGGGCTCGTCCTCGACCACGAGAACGCGTTCGTCCCCGCACGGCATCGCCGGCTTCTCCGCGGGAGCCGCCTGATCCGATTGCCGGGCGATCCGCGGCAGAAAGAGCTTGAAGGTGGTGCCGCGTCCGGGCTCGCTGTAGACCTCGATGTGCCCGTTCGACTGCTTGATGAAGCCGTAGACCATGCTGAGGCCGAGGCCCGTGCCCTTGCCGACCTCCTTGGTTGTGAAGAACGGATCGTAGACCCGGGCCAGCACCTCCGGCGGCATGCCGATGCCGGTATCGGTCACGGTGAGCATCGCATAGTCGCCCGCCACGACGTCGGAATTTTGGGCGGCGTAATCCTCGTCGAGCGTCGCGTTCCGTGTCTCGATCGTGAGCTTGCCGCCGCCGGGCATCGCATCGCGGGCGTTGAGGCAGAGATTGACCAGCGCGGTCTCGAGCTGGGCGCGGTCGACCTCCACGGCCCACAGTCCGGCGGCGAGAACGGCGTCGATCTCGATCTGCGCGCTCAACGAGCGGCGCAGCAGCCTGGCCGTGCCGGCGACGAGCTCGTTGAGGGCGGTCGCCTGCGCGCGCAGCGGCTGCTTGCGGGAAAAGGCGAGGAGCTGGCGGGTGAGCTCGGCGGCGCGGTCGGCGGCGCCGCCGATGGCCTCGAGGTGGGCCCTGCCCGCCGGCCCGAGGCGGTCGTCCTCCTCCAGCGCCTCGAGGTTGGCGATGATGACGGTGAGCAGGTTGTTGAAGTCGTGCGCGATGCCGCCGGTGAGCTGGCCGACCGCCTCCATCTTCTGCGACTGGCGGAGCTG
>JAUXWB010000527.1 GCA_030684475.1 Reyranella sp.
CCTGGTGGCGGCGGTGGCGCATTGCGAGACGGCGAAGGATTTCGTCAGTCGCGAGATCGTGGTCGACATCCTCGAGGATGCCGAGGAGCACATCGATTTCCTCGAAACGGAGATTGGTCTGCTGGAGAAGGTCGGCGAGCAGAACTACCTGCAGACCCAGATCGGCGAAGGCGAAAGCTCGAGCTAGTCGGTCGGCAGCCTAGTCGGCAGCCTAGTCGGCAGCCATGAGGGCGGGCTGACGGGCCTCTTCAACCGCGATGGTCTGGGCGATGCGCTCGCGTTTGTCGCAGGCGCAGGTGCCGCATTGGGGGCTCTTGCCGCAGGCGCGGAAGACATCGGACGGCTTGCGCGCGCCCGCCCGGACGGCGGCATCGACATCGCGTTCCCGAATGGCCTGGCAGATGCAGAGGTACATGGACGTGGGGCCCGTTTCCGTGCAGTTGCGACTTACTCGCAGACACAAAGATACGGGCGGGCGCCGATCCGGTCAAGCGGAGCTAAAAGCCCTTCAAACGGTATTTTTCCAGGGCCGCCCGCAGCTCCGGGCCGATCGGATGGGGCGTCTTGCCTTTTAGCCGGACCACGGTCATTTCGGCCGCCACGATGCAGGCCCCGTCTTTGAAGGCGGCCGAGCCGACGGTGACCGAGCTGGTGCCGATCGCGATGACTCCGGTGCCGAGGTCGACCTGGCCCGGCCAATGGGACTCGGCCAGGAAGCTCACGTTCATGCCGGCCGAGATGCCGCGCACACCATCTTCGCCGCGGGCCATCATGCCCATATCGCGAATGAAGGTGAGGCGGGCGGTTTCGAGATAGGCGCAGAGCGCCACGTTATTGACGTGGCCGGCCGCGTCCTGGTCGGAGAAGCGCACGGTATCGGTGCACCAGTGCGGATAGATCGAACGGTCTTGCAGGCGTTTGTCGCGCGACATGGGGCGCGAGTGTAGCATCCCGCCGCCATGGCACATCCCATCTTCTCCGAAGACCACGACCTCATCCGCGCCCAGCTTCGCCGCTTCGTCAACGAGCGGGTGCGTCCGCACGGGCCGAAATGGGAGGAGGCGGGCTTCGTGCCGCGCGAGACCCTGCGCGAGATGGGCGAGCTCGGCTTCTTCTCGTTGCGCGTGCCCGAAGCCCTGGGCGGTGCCGGTCTCGATGCCCGCGCCTCGGTCGTCCTGGCTGAGGAGGTGGGCCGCTCCACCCACGGTGGCTTTGCCATCACCGTGCTGGTGCACACCGACATGGCGAGCCCGCACCTCGTGCGCTTCGGCAGCAAACGCCAGCTCGAGAAATACCTTCCCGCTGTCATGGCCGGCAGGACCATCACGGCGGTCGGCGTCACCGAGCCGGGCGCCGGCTCCGACGTCGCCGGCATCCGGACCCGCGCCGTGCGCGACGGCAACGCCTACGTTCTGAACGGCGCCAAGATGTTCATCACCAACGGCGTGCATGGCGATCTTTACTTCATTGCGGCGCGCACCGACCCCGAGGCCAAGGGCAGCCGCGCCATCACCATGTTCATCGTCGAGAAGGGCACGCCGGGCTTCCGCGTCGGCCGCGCGCTCGACAAGACCGGCTGGCGGTCGTCGGATACCGCCGAGCTCGTCTTCGAGGATTGCCGCGTGCCGGCCGAGAACGTGCTGGGCGAGGAGAACCGTGGCTTCTATTCGATTATGGCCAACTTCCAGACCGAGCGGCTGGTGATCGGCGCCATGGCCATGGCCGAGGCGCGCGAGGCGCTTCGCCTCACTTATGAATACGTGAACCAGCGCACCGCCTTCGGCGCGCCGCTGTGGGACAAGCAGGCGATCCGCCAGCGCCTGTCGAAGCGTCTGGCCGAGGTCGAGGCGGCCCGCCAGCTCGTCCATCATACGGCCTGGCTCGACGCTCAGGGCACGGACTGCGTGGCCCAGGTCTCGATGGTCAAGGCGATGGCCGGCGATCTCGTGAACCAGGTGCTCTACGACTGTGTGCAGTTCCACGGCGGCGCCGGCTTTGTGCGCGAGACGGCCGTCGAGCGCATGTCGCGCGACGCCCGGGTGCAGGCGATCGGTGGCGGAGCGTCGGAAGTCATGCTCGAGGAAATCGCCAAGCGCTTTGGCCAGGCCGTCGCTGACTGAGACACCTCAGTTCGGCGCCACCAGGAAGGGCCCAATCGCGGTGACGGTGCAGTCCGTGCCACCGGCCTGGGTACAGGCCTGCAGGGCGCCCGCCGTTGCCTCCTTCTCGCTCGCCTGGCTGCTCACGATCCCGGTGCGGCCGTTGCTGGCGAGAGCCACGGCGCGCCAGTCGTTGGCGATCAGGTAGCGATCCAGCGCCTGCTGCTGGCCGGCATCGAGGCGGGTGAGATCCTGCGGGATGAAAATGTCGACGATGCGCATGGTCTGCGGCGTGCGCACGAGCACCTCGTTGTTGAGTGCATAGACAACGCACGGCCGGCCCGTCAGGTGACCGCAAATCTGCAGGTTGCGTTGGATCGCATCGTTGTCGTTCTCGCTGGGCGTCCACCAGTCGAAATGGTTGTGCCCGAAAACCAGGGCGCGGCTATGCACGGCCTTGAGATAGTGTTCGGCCAGCCTCTCCCGCGCCGGCATGTTGAGGAGTGGCGCTGTCGTCGGATCGAAGGGGATGGGCGGTGCTGGTCGCGCGGCCGGGACGTAAGGCGGCGGCGGCATCGGCGGCGAGCGGAACGACCACACGACGACATTGTCGGCCGCGTAAAGCATGCAGCGGTCGTCGTCGCGATAGACCGGCACCTCGCGCCGGACGAGCTTGTCGCAATCCTCCAGCGCGGCACGGCGCGCCGTGTCGGCGTCGACCCGCTGGGTCGCCATGGCGAAGATGCCGCGGACGCTGATCGCCAGTGCCTTCGAGCCGTTCGCACCCGCGTAATTCTCGAGCGCGCGCCAACGAAAATCGGGGACGAACGGCACGTCTTTGGGATCGAACACGCGCGGCGAGACGGCTGCGGCGGGTGCGGGCGGAGTGGGCGCCACAACAGCCGCCGCCGTGGGCGCCGCGGTCTGTGGGGGTGCCGGAACGGAGCCTTGGCGCAGGAACAAGGCTCCGCCGACGGCTGCGGTAGCCAGCGCCGCGATCGCGCCGCCGGCCAGGAAGAGGTGCGCCCGAGTGGCCGGCTTCGCGTCGGCCTTGGGGGCACTGGACGGCGCTGCTGGCTTGTCGCCCACGGTCAAGCGATAGGCGTGGATCGGCCGCGGGATGTTCTTAACGTGCTGCTCGCCGATGTCCTCCGCAACCAGCATGAGCTTGCCGATGATCTGGTCGTAGACCGACGACGACACGCAGATGCCGCCGGTCGTGGCGATCGATTCCAGGCGCACCGCGACATTGACGGCATCGCCCATGAGATCGTCGCCGCTTTCGACGACATCGCCCAGATTGACGCCAATGCGCAGGTGGAGCTGGTCGTCCGCGCCGGCCGGCGCGTTGGCGGCGCGCATCGCCTCCTGGATCTCGAGCGCGGCGCGGACGGCCTCGACGGGACTGGCGAACTCCGCCAGCAGGCCGTCGCCGGTCAGCTTGAAGACGCGGCCGCGATGCTGGCGGATCAGGGTGCCGGCGGCATCCATGCGCGTGCCCAGTAGGGCGAGCGCGTGCTCCTCGTCACGCGCCGACATGGTGCTGAAGGCCACGACGTCGATGGCGAGGATGGTGGTGAGTCGCCGGACGAGGGTTGTGTCGTTCATCGCTCTCAAGTTCCGCCTGGAGGCTAGCACGGCAGGCGGCCGAGGACATGCTTGCGTGGCAGCCCATGCTCTGCGAAGACCACGCTATGGAGTCACAAAACCCACGCTATTGGGAAGATTATGAGGTCAGGACGAAATACCCGTTGGGCTCGACGCACTTCACGGCCGACGAGATTGTCGAGTTCGCCAGGCAGTTCGATCCGCAGAGCTTCCATGTCGATGCCGAGGCGGCCAAGGCCTCGCTGTTCGGCTGCCTCATCGCCTCGGGCTGGCACGTCGCTGCCAAGCTGATGCGGCTCTTCGTCGACAATTATGTCGACAAGCGCACGGCGCTGGGCTCGCCTGGTCTCGACGAGCTGCGCTGGCTGAAACCGGTGCGGCCGGGCGACACGCTCACCGCCTGGGTCGAGTGCGCCTCGAAGGTGCCATCCAAGAGCCGGCCAAACATGGGTGTCATCCACGAGCACTGGTGCGCCATCAACCAGAACGGCGAACTGGTGATGACGGCCAAGGGGATCAACATGGTGCGCAGGAGGCCGGCATGAAGCGGGCGGTGAAGGGTCTCGATCACGTCGTAGTCATGGTCGACGGTATCGATGCGGCCGAGAGGGCCTATACAAAGCTTGGCTTCCAGGTGCAGCCGCGCGGCTTCCACAAGAAACTGGGCACGGCCAACCACCTGATGATCTTCGACACCGACTATTTCGAGATCCTGGGCATCGTCGAGGATACCGAGTTCAACGCCGAGCGGCGCGAGTGGCTGAAGGGCGGCGGCGGGCTCGCCAACGTAGCGTTGGCAACCGACGGCGCCGATGTTGCATTCGACGCCTTCAAGGCGGCGGGCCTCAATCCCGACGCGCCGCTCTTCTTCGATCGTGCCGTCGAGGTGGCGGGCGAGACGGAGCAGGCGCAGTTCCGCACCGTGCGCATCCCCAAGACCAACATGCCGGTGGTCGGCTTCTTCGTCTGCGAGCACCTGACGCCGCAATTCGTCTACCGGCCGGAATGGGCCGCGCATCCCAACGGCGCCCGCGGCATTCTGGGTGTCACCGTGATCGCGGACCAGCCGGTGAAATGGATTCCCGAGCTCGAGAAGTATTTCGGAGCAGAGTCGGCCAAGCGCGAGGGCGACGGAGTGGTGGTGGACACCGGCACGCAGCCGATCCGCTACATGACGCGCAAGGACTACACGGTGCGCTATCCCGGCATCACGCCGGTGCGGCCGGGGGATCATCCCGCGCTGCTCACGGTGCGTGTCGAGAACCTAGCGGCCTGCGAGGCCCTCCTGAAGAAGAACGGCGTGCAGGCGATGAAGCCCGACTCGGGCCGCCTGGTCGTGCCGCCGTCGGAAGCAGCCCACCTCACCCTGGAATTCGCGGAGCGTTAGTCTTCATGGCGTTCGATCTTGCCGATCGCGGCATCTACGGCTTTTCAACCTCCGAAAATCTCCGGTTCGCCGACGTCGATGCCAATGGCCACGTCAACAATGGCGCGTTCATCGAGCTCCTGGAGAATGCGCGCGTTTCCTACCTGCGCCAGATCGTGCGGTCCGGACTGCCGCGCTTTCGCCTGGTCATTGGCCGCATCGAGGCCGATTTCAAGCGCCAGATGTTCTATCCCGGCACCGCCACGGCCTGCGCGCGGCTGATCGAGGTGCACGAGCGCAAGTGCGTCATCGGCCAGGGCCTGTTCGATGGCGACGGCAACTGCACTGCTGTCCAGCGGGTCATCATGGTGTCGCTGAACGAGGAGACCCATCGCAGTGCGCCGTTCGACCCGGCCGTGCGCTCCCTGCTCGATCGCCTCGCCGCCTCCCACGATGGATTGCCGACATGACCGATGCGCTCATTCCCGAAGGTTTTCGCGTCCTGGAGGTCAGTGACGATTTCGTCGGCCTGATCGGGCCGCTCTGGTTCAAAGTCGAGGCGGAAAAGCTCCGGGTCGGCCTGCCGCTCGAGAAGCGCCACGGCAATCCGATGGGCTGGGCCCATGGCGGCCTGCTGGTGACCGTCGCCGACATGGTGATGGGCGCGGGTTCCGGCCACGCCACCGGCATCCGCTGGCCTCATCCCACTGTCGCGCTCAGCACCGAGTTCGTGCGCGGCGCCAGACTCGGGCAGTGGCTGGAGGGGACGGCGCGCATCGCCCGCCGCACTGTCAATTTCTGCTTCGCGAGCTGCGACCTCGTCTGCGGCGGCGAGATCGTCCTGATGGCCACCGGGGTGTTCAAGGTACCGGACGTCGAGAAAATCCCCGAGGCGCTGCGCGCAAAGGTGATGGGCAAGTGGGGCGCGTGAGCCTTCGCTACGTCTTCTTCCGCCGGTAGATCTGATAGCGATCGAAGTCCATGAGGTGCTCGTAACCCTCGAAGGCGTCGGCGAAGACGCGGTTCTGCAGGAAATATTCCAGGTAGTCGAATTCCTTGCCCTGGCAGCGCGGGACGCCGGCGATGCGGTCGACCAGCAGCAGATCGGGGTGCTCGCGGGCGAAGTCGTCGCTGACGGCGTCGAAGACGTATTTCTCGGCGTCGCCCATCGTGTCGGGTGGATTGTAGAGTGCCGGGAAGTCGTCGCAGATCGCGTAGACGCCCTGCAGAATCCACAGGCTCAGGAACCGCATGGTCATGCGGCCCCCGAGGTAGTTGACCATCGGCCAGATCGGATAGATGCCGGGCGACAGCACCAGGAAGGTGCGGTTGGGCGCGTTCTGCTCGAGCACGTGCTGCAACCGCCCGCCGATCGAATCGTCGAACTGGCGCTGCTTGTAGAAGGGCGGCGTGTAAAGCGCGGCCTGGAAGTATAGCAAAACCATCAAGGTCGCCGAGATCACCGCCACCGGCAGGTGATGTCCGCTGCGGCTGATCGGCAGGTAGCGGTCGACGGTCTGGGAGACGGTCAGTGCGGCCAGCATGATCGCGGCGGAGAGCGCAGGCAGCACGTGATAGGGCCAGCCTTTTGCCTGGGCGATGGCCGAGAGCGCCGCACCGATGCCGAACACGACAAGGACACGGGCTGAAATGGTCTTCGTGAAAATGATGGCGATGATGCCGAAGATCAGCAGCGCGAGCAGGGTCGGTCCGAGGATGTTGCTGGTGAGCACGTCGCGCCAGCCCGCATCTCCGATCGGGGCATAAGCTTCGATGGCCAGCGGCATGATGAACAGGCCGAAGTCGGCGAAGATCGTGTACATCGAGACCAGATGCGCGACCGCCATCACGCCGATCGACCAGGGGATGAGGTCCGTGAGCGTCGTGCGCCACCCCCTGCGGATCAGCAGATAAAGTTCGACCGCGGCCGGAATGGCGAGGTAGTGGGGTTTCATCGCCAGTGCCACGCCGGCCACGAGTCCGACCGCGATGGCGGCACCGCGGGTCAGGATCACTCCCTCGGCACGGGCCATCGAGGCGATCAGGTAGGGTGCAGAGGCAACGAACATGATGTGCTCGCGCTGCCCGAAGTGCTCGTTGGGCAGCACCGAGAATAGGAACAGCAGGACCGGCGGCAGGAGCGCGGCGGTGAGTGCATGATCGGCCGACGGAACCAAGCGGACCAACCACCGGCAGGCCATGAAAGAGGCGAATATACCAGCCACCACCCAGGCGGTGAACCAGAACGCCACGCTGCCCGGCAGCAATCGCGCGGTCAGGACCGGCAGCGAATGAACGACGAAGGTAAGCGGCAGGTTCTCGTCGACGACCTCGATATAGAGTTTTTCGCCGGCGACCCAGCGCGTCGAGACGTCGAGGATCGCCGCCACGTCATGGTTGATCGGCGGAAAGAAATAGCCGGCGAGCCACAGGACCGGCAGCGCAAACAGCGGTACCAGCAGCAACCGCTCGACGCGCGGCGAAATAGTGGGAGGTTTGATCGGAACTGTTGGCAAGGCAGGGTGAAGATATCATAAGCAGGCAGGAAGACGAGGCTTGGGGCGGACAGGGCATGGGACGAGCGGGATGCGAATTTTGCGGGCGATCGGGGCCCGCCGAGCCAAGTCTTGTGGTTGTCGGCGGACGATGGACGCGTGCACAATGACCGCCGCCGCTCCAGCCATTGGAATACGCTCTTGTCTTGCCTGATGCCGCTTCATCGCCCGGTCGGACGCGCCGACGCCGAAAGCCCACACCATGGCTGACGCTGCCGCGCCGGCTCTGTCCGTGGTCGTTCCGGTCTACATGGGCGCCGAGACGATCGGCGAGCTGGTCGCCGCCCTGCGCGCGCTGGAGATCGATGGCGGCCTCGAGATCGTGCTGGTGGTCGATGGCAGCCCGGACAACAGCCTCGATGTCTGCAAGAAACTCTCCGGCCTGCCGGGGGCGCCGATCACGGTCATGAGCCTCAGCCGCAATTTCGGCGAGCACAACGCGGTGATGGCGGGCCTTTCGCGGGCCCGCGGCGCCTACGCCATCACCATGGACGACGATCTCCAGAATCCGCCTGCCGAGGTCCGGCGCCTGTTCGAGTATGCCCGCGACGGCGGTTACGACGCGGTCTACACCTACTATGCCGAGAAGCAGCACGCCGCCTGGCGCAACTGGGGAAGCCGCTTCACCAACTGGTGCGCCGACCGGCTAATCGACAAGCCTCCCGGGCTCTATCTCTCGAGCTTCCGCTGTCTCTCGGCCTTCGTGCGCGAACGTATCGTGACGAGCTATGAGGGGCCCTATCCCTATGTCGACGGCCTGGTGTTCCAGGTGACGCAGAATGTCGGCCGCCTCGAGGTCGACCACCTGCCGCGCAACGAAGGAAAATCCAACTACACATTGCGCCGCCTGATCCGGCTGTGGCTGGCGATGTTCCTGAACTTCTCAGTGATGCCGCTCAGGCTCGCCACCCTGTTCGGGCTGGGGTTCGGCGCGTTGGGCGCCATCGCGGCGGCCATCACCATCGTCGAGGCGATCATCTCCGACCGGCCGCCGCAGGGTTGGGCGTCGTTGATGGTCGCCGTGCTGGTGCTGGCTGGCGTGCAGCTCGTCGTGATCGGTGTGATTGGCGAGTATCTCGGGCGCATGTTTTTGGCGGTGAATCGCAAACCGCAGTATCTGGTGCGGGAAGTCTTTCGTCGCGGCCCCGGGGAATTGGGCGGAGGTCTCGACATCGAGCGCCCGAGGGCCGACACACAGGCCGGCGGGCAACCTCACCGCAAGTCCTCCGAACCGGAGTCCTGAACAATGACGATCTACTACGTGGCGCTCGGCATCGGCATCCTGACGGGCATAGGCGGCCAGATGCTGCTCAAGGTGGGTGCCGATGCGCCCAACGTCGTGAGCCAGCTCATGCGACCCTCGACGATCGCCGGTCTGGCGCTCTATGGCTCGGCGGCGTTCCTCTACATCATAGCGCTGCGCAAGATTCCGGTGTCCGTCGCTTTCCCCAGTGTGTCGCTGTCCTATGCGATCGTGGCCGTCCTCGGGCACTTCCTGTTCGGCGAGCCTTTCGGTCTCAAGCAGATCGGCGGTATCGCCCTCATCATGGGCGGCGTCATGCTGATCAATCAGACGTGAGGGCAAGACCTTGAACTACGAGCAGATCAAGTACGAGACCAAAGACAGTATCCTCACCATCACGCTCAGCCGGCCGGACAAGCTCAACGCCTTCACCGGCAGGATGCTGTCGGAACTCCTGGACGCGATGGACCGCGCCGATCGCGACGACGACGTGCGGGCGGTGGTGTTCACCGGCGCCGGCCGCGGCTTCTGCGCCGGCGCCGATCTGTCGGGCGGCGCCAATACTTTCAACGCCGAAAATCGCGGACCGGTTGATCCGGGCCTCGACGGCCATCGCGACGGTGGCGGACTCTTCACGCTCCGCGCCTATGAATCGCTGAAGCCGACGATCGCCGCCTGCAACGGCCCGGCGGTCGGCGTTGGCATCACCATGCAGCTCGCGATGGATGTCCGCCTCGCCTCCGAGGCGGCGCGCTACGGCTTCGTGTTCACCCGTCGCGCCATCGTCATGGAGGCCTGCTCGAGCTGGTTCCTGCCGCGCCTGGTCGGACCACAGCAGGCGCTGGAATGGGTGATGACCGGTCGCGTGTTCTCGGCCGAGGAGGCGCTGGCCGGCCGCCTCGTGCGCTCGGTCCACAAGCCCGAGGCCTTGTTGCCGGCAGCCTATGCGTTGGCGCGCGAGATCGCCGACAACACCGCGCCGGTCTCGGTCGCGCTCAACCGCCACATGATCTGGAAGATGCTGGGCGCCGACCATCCCATGGAGGCGCACAAGGTCGATTCGAAAGGCATCTATGCCCGCGGCCAGTCGACCGACGTGAAGGAGGGCGTCGTGGCCTTCCTGGAAAAGCGCCCGGCGCGCTTCCCCATGAAGGTGAGCGACGGCATGCCGTCTTACTTTCCGTGGTGGGAGGAGCGGCAGTTCAAGTAGGTGGACCAGAATCCGGCGGACCATCGGCTCGGGCGCAACAAGCGGGCGTCACGGCCTTCTGCGACCTGATGTTGCGCCGTCGAGCGTCGCCTGATGACCTGGCAGCCTCGGGCCGGGAATACCGAGAAAGTCTAGCTGTCCCGGATTACTTCCCGGTGAATCGCGCTGCCCGCTTCTCGAGGAAGTGGGCAACGCCTTCCTTGAAGTCGGCGGTCTGGAAGGAAAGCTCCATCTCGTGGTTGGCCTGCACCGTGGCTTCGGCCAAGGTCTGGAACTCGGCTTCCCAGAGCTGGCGCTTCATCACCGCCACCGAGCGCGGCGAGACGGTGTTGGCGAGGAGCGTGGCATAGGCCCGCGTCTCGGCCAGCAGCTTATCGTCGGCCATGACCCGGCTGACCAGTCCCAGCGCCAGCGCCTCCGGGGCGCGGAACTTCCGGGCGGAACACAACAGATCCATGGCCGCCGGCAATCCGATCAGGCGCGGGAGCAGCCAGCTCACGCCATGCTCGGCGATCAGGCCGCGCTGGGCGAAGGCGGTCGTGAACACCGCCGATACGGAGGCGAAGCGCAGGTCGGCATAGAGCGGAATGACGAGGCCGAGGCCGGCACAGGGGCCGTTGATGGCAGCAATGATGAACTTCGGGATCGATGGGAAGTACGAGTAGTTCATCTTGAATTCGGCCAGCGTGCTGCCGCCGGGAAGACCGGGTTGGCTCTTGCTCGACTGGTCGGTGGCAGCACCGGCGCCAATCGCCTGCAGCCCGCCCATGTCGGCGCCGGCGCAGAAGCCGCGGCCCGCGCCGGTCAGGATGATGGCCCGGATCTCGGGGTCGGCGCCGGCTGTGTGCATGGCGTCCTTGAGGTCGAGATGCATCTGGCGGGTCCATGCATTGAGCCTGTCCGGCCGGTTCAAGGTGACGGTGCAGACATGATCGGCAACGTCATAGAGAACGGTTTCGTAGGTCATCGCCGGGTCTCCTCCTGTGCGTTTTTGTTGCTCGCATGATGAGTAAAACTCAGCGACGATACAAATGTGACAAACAGCTACAATCGGCACCCGGTCGCTACAAATGGCACCTGATTGCGCGGCCGTCGTCCGGGCTGTTGGACTAGGATCGCCGTGCGGTCGGGGATCCTCCCCAAGCGGGACGCTTGACCGCAAACGCGCGATTTCGTGATATCTTTGCAGTCGCCAAGAAGAAAGCGTCACCGAGGTAGGAAATGGCCAGGAGAGAATTCGCCCACCCCAACGAGATGCACAAATATGTGGGGCAGGAAATCGGGGTGAGCGACTGGGTGGAGGTCTCGCAGGATCGCATCAACCGTTTTGCCGACGCGACCGGCGACCATCAGTGGATCCATGTCGACGTCGAGCGGGCCAAAAAGGACATGCCGGGCGGGAAGACCATCGCCCACGGCTTTCTGACACTGTCGCTGATCCCGATGCTCAATCACCAGATCTCGCACATCAACAATGTCCGCAACGGCATCAACTACGGCTGCAACAAGGTGCGCTTCACCAGCCCCGTGCCGGCCGGCTCGCGCGTACGCGCGCGGGCCAAGCTGATCGCGGCCGATCCGATGGACAAGGGCGGCGTGCGGCTCACCAATCAGATCACGATCGAGGTCGAGGGCCAGGAGCGCCCGGCCTGCATCGCCGAGACCATGTCCATCGTGTACGGCGCCTGAGCATGTGCGCTGCGCGTAACCGGGCGTAGGGGGAGCGGACTTGCTGACACGCGAGGAACTGACTTCCGAACGCATCGATCAGATCGTTGCCGACGCCCGCAAGGCCGGCTACGATTTCTTCCTGAGCTCAGAAGAGCGCGAGGCGAGCCTCAAGCAGGCGTTGCTCCGCTACAAACCGGGCGAGGAGGCGTGGGTATTCGCCTACGGCTCGCTGATGTGGAATCCGGCCCTCGAATTCGCCGAGGCCCTGCCTTGCAGGGTCGAAGGCTGGCGCCGGTCCTTCTGCTTCTGGGTTCCGCTCGGCCGCGGCACGCCCGAGCTGCCTGGTCTCATGCTGGCGCTCGAAGGCGGTGGCTCCTGCGAGGGGATCGCCTATCGGCTGGCGCCGCACCAGGTCCGCAGCGAACTGGCGATCCTGTGGAACCGCGAGATGCTGTCGGGTGTCTATCAGGCGCGCTGGGTACCGACCAAGTTGCGCGACGGCCGCACCGTGACGGCGGTCACCTTCGTGGTCGATACCGGCCATTGCCAGTATTGCGGTGACTTGCCGATGGAACGTGCGGCCCATCACATTGCCTTTGCCGAGGGTCGCCGCGGTGCCTGCCGTGATTATCTCACCAATACCGCCGAGCACGCGCGCTCGCTCGGTATCCACGATCCCTATATCGAGGAACTCGTCGAGCGGGTCGCAGACCTGCGTGGCGAGCCTGTCGTTCACTCGGTGCCGCCCGACACCGAGGCGGTCGGCGAGGCCTAGACCGCGTACCGGCAGTCGCCGCGGCGTCGGCAAGGTGCTTCGCTGCAGGGGCTGTGACATAGTCGCGGTGTGTCCACTCTCGTCGCCCGTTGGCTCGCGCTGCCGCCCAATCTGCGCGGGATTCTCTGGGTCGCCCTGTCTGGTCTTCTGTTCGCGCTGCTGAACGTTTTCACGCTGATCCCGGCCCAGCACCTCAATCCCTACGTGATGGCGTTCCTGCGCTATTTCTTCGGCGCGCTGTTCATGGTGCCCGTCGTGGTCCGTCTTGGCCTCTACCGGTCGCTCCACACCAACCGCCTGGGCCTGCACATCTCGCGCGGTGCCATTCATACCGTCGGCATGATGCTGTGGTTCGTGGCCCTGCCGCTCACCACCCTGGCCGAGATCACGGCGCTCGGTTTCACCGGGCCGATCTTCGTCACCATCGGCGCCGCGCTGTTCCTCGCCGAGGATGTGCGCCTCAGGCGCTGGATCGCCGTCATCGTGGGTTTCGCCGGCGCCATGATCATCATCCGGCCGGGCTTCGGCGAGATTCATCTCGGCGTCATCTGCATCCTGGTCGCTACGCCGATCTTCTCGGCCTCGAACCTGATCTCCAAGGCACTGGCCCGCACCGACTCGGCCAGCACCATCGTGATCTGGCAGAACATCGTGATCGTGATCTGCGCCGCGCCGGTCGCCATCTGGTTCTGGCAAACGCCGAGCGGCACCGACGTGCTGTGGTTCGTGGCGGCCGGTCTCGCCGGGACGCTCGGCCACGTCTGCCAACAGCGTGGCTACCAGCTCGCCGACATCACGCTGCTGCAACCCATCGGCTTCCTGTCGCTGATCTGGAACACGCTGCTGGGCTATTTCCTGTTCTTCCAGCAGCCCGACATCTGGACCTTCGTCGGCGCGGCGGTGATCTTCGCCAGCGCGCTCTATATCTCGCACCGGGAAGCGGTGCGGCGGGCCAGGATCAAGAGCACCCCGTCGCAGCCTACGCCCTGACGGCGCGGAGAATTAGCCGCCCGTCACGCTCATGTGGCGGGGAACGGCGGGTCCGGCGTGGCGGCGGTCGATGATGAAATCGTGGCCCTTGGGCTTGCGCGCGATCGCCTCGGTGATCGCCCTGTCGAGCAACTCGTCGCTCTCCGAGGCGCGCAGCGGCCCGCGCAGGTCGGCGGCGTCCTCCTGGCCCAGGCACATATAGAGCGTGCCGGTACAGGTGAGCCGGACGCGGTTGCAGCTTTCGCAGAAATTGTGGGTGAGCGGCGTGATGAAGCCCAGCCGCCCGCCGGTCTCCTCGACCTTGAAGTAGCGGGCCGGCCCGCCGGTGCGGTAGTCGGTCTCGGTGAGCGTGAAGTGCTTGGCAATCTCGGTCCGGGCCAGTGACAGCGGCAGATACTGGTCGAGCCGGGCGTCGGCACCGATCTCGCCCATCGGCTTGACCTCGATCAGGTCCAGATCCATGCCACGGCCATGGCTGAAGCGGATCAGCTCGTCGAACTCGATGTCGTTCACGCCGCGCAGCGCCACGGCGTTGATCTTGATGTGCAGGCCGGCCTGCTGGGCGGCGTCGAGGCCGCGCATCACCTGGTCGAGATCGCCCCAGCGCGTCAGTTCGCGGAACTTGTCCGGGTCGAGCGTGTCCATCGAGACGTTCACGCGGCGGACGCCGATGGCGGCCAGTTCCTTGGCGTACTTGGCGAGCTGGCTGCCGTTGGTGGTGAGCGTCAGCTCTTCCAGCGCGCCACTGGCGAGATGGCGGCCGAGGCCACGGAACAGCGACATCACGTTCTTGCGCACCAGCGGCTCGCCGCCGGTCAGGCGCAGCTTCTTCACGCCGCGGCGCACGAAAGCGCCGCACAGCCGCTCCAGTTCCTCGAGCGACAGGACTTCCGCCTTGGGCAGGAAGGTCATGTCCTCGGCCATGCAGTAGACGCAGCGGAAATCGCAACGGTCCGTCACGGAGACGCGGAGGTACGAAATATGGCGGCCAAATGGGTCGATCATGACGTCCTGATAATGGTGTTGCGGCCCTGTTACGGCAAGAGCCGCAGGAGGGTGTCGACGCTGTCGGCCTCGGCCGCTGGCTTATCCCTACGGATGCGATGGATACGGGGGAACCGCAATGCCAGGCCCGATTTGTGGCGGCTCGAGCGGGCGATGCCGTCGAAGGCCACCTCCAGCACCAGCTCCTGCGTCACCTCGCGCACCGGGCCGAAGCGGTTCGTGGTGTGGTCGCGCACCCACTTGTCGAGCCAGCGCAGTTCCTCGTCGGTGAAGCCGAAATAGGCCTTGCCGATCGGTGCCAGCTCGCGCTTGCCCTCGACCTCACGCCAGCAGCCGAAGGTGAAGTCGGAATAGAACGAGCTTCTCTTACCGTGGCCGCGCTGGGCATACATCAGCACGCAGTCGGCCAGCATCGGGTCGCGCTTCCACTTGAACCACGGACCCTTGGGCCGGCCGGCAAGATAGGCGCTGTCGCCACGCTTCAGCATCAGACCTTCGACGCTGTCGCTGCGTGCCTCCTCGCGCATCTCGGCGAGATGGGGCCAGTCCCTGAAGGGCACCAGCGGCGAGAGGTCGAAACGCTGGCGCGGTTTCAGCGCCATCCAGGCTTCGAGCCGCCCCCGGCGATCGTCGAAGGAGAGCGCGCGCAGGTCCTGGCTCTCCAGGAACAGCACGTCGTAGAGCCGGATATGAGCCGGGTGCTCCTTCAGCATCTTGGGCGTCACGCTCTTGCGGTTGAGCCGCTGCTGCAGGTCGTTGAACGGAGCGACGGCTTCCTCGCGGCGCACCAGCAGCTCGCCGTCGAACACCCCCTCGAAATCGATCGCCTCGACGATGTCGGGGAAGGACCCGGAGACGTCCTCACCGGCGCGGCTATAGAGCCGCTTTACGCCACCCGAGGCCGCGACCTGGACCCGGATGCCGTCCCATTTCCATTCGGCTCGGAAATGCGCCGGGTCGAGCGTATCGAGTTCGGCACGGTCGATGGGGTTGGCCAGCATCGGCGGCAGGAAGGCGCCGCCGGCATTGGTCTGTGGCCGGGGTGCTCCTTGCAGCAGCCAGTCGAACAGCGGCCGGTAGGGTGGCGTGAGGCCGTGCCAGATTTCCTCCACGGCATCGACCGGCTGGTTGCCGATGTTGGCCGCGGCCTGCTTGGCGAGCCGGGCCGAGACGCCGACGCGTAGCGCCCCGGTCAGGAGCTTCAGCAGTGCCCAGCGGCCGGTCGAATCGAGCGCATCCAGCCAGCGCTTCAGGATCGCCGGCGTCTGCGTCTTGGTGGCGCGCTGCAGGGTTTCGACCACCTCGCCCAGGTTGGGCGGCGGCCCGGCGGCGGGATCGGTCTCCCAGATCAGCGCCAGAGTCTCGGCGAGATCGCCGACATAGTCGTAGGAGAGGGCAAACAGCTCGGGCCCGATCTTGTCCTGGCCGAAGCCGCGCAAAAGGGCGGGCTTGGCGGCAGGAAAGTCCAGTCCGCCGGTCAGCGCCGCCAACGCCCAGCCACGATCCGGATCAGGCGCGGCGCGCAGATAGGTCTCGATCAGCCGGAGCTTGGCGTTGCGCGCGGACTCGAAGGACAGCGAATCGAGAAGCTGGGCAAAGGCCTGCACGGCTCAGGCGCCTTCTTCCTCGCGGCCGGCGAGATGCAGCGCCTCGGCATCGATGCCGATCGAGCGCGCATAGTGAACGAGGGCCTCCTCGCGGCCGTGCGTCACCCAGACCTTGGGCGCACCCACGTCCTTCAGCGTCTGCGTCAGCTCGGGCCAGTCGGCATGGTCTGAAATCACCAGCGGCAGTTCGGCGCCACGCTGGCGGGCGCGGGCACGCACTCCCATCCAGCCCGAGCAGAGCGCCGCGACCGGATCGGCGAAGCGCCTGGACCAGCGGTCGGCCATGGCTGAGGGCGGGCAGAGCACGATGGCGCCCTTGAAGGTTTCGAGGATGGCGTCGGAGACCGGCGCCACGTCGCCGAGATCGATGCCATGGTCCTGGTAGAGCTTGCAAAGAGACAGCAGGCCA
>JAUXWB010000530.1 GCA_030684475.1 Reyranella sp.
GCTGGTGGAAAACATCGACGATTCGCTGGAGGCGATCGAGGAGATCCTCGGGGCGCTGCTGGATATCTCGCGGCTCGATGCCGGCGCGATGACGCCGTCGATCTCGAGCTTCAAGATCGGCGACCTGATGCGTTCGCTGGAGATCGAATTCGCGCCGATCGCCCGGGCCAAGGCGCTGAAGCTGACTTTCGTGCCGAGCTCGCTGGCGGTGGAATCCGATCGCCTGATGCTGCGCCGGCTGCTGCAGAACCTGATTTCCAACGCCATCAAATACACCCCGCGCGGCCGCGTGCTGGTCGGCTGCCGGCGTCACGGCCGGTCGCTGCAGATCGGGGTATTCGACACCGGCGTCGGCATTCCCGTGGTGAAGCGCGGCGAGATCTTCAAGGAGTTTCATCGGCTGGAACAGGGCGCGCGGATTGCGCGCGGCCTCGGGCTGGGACTGTCGATCGTCGAGCGGCTCGCGCGCGTCCTCAACCACGGCATCGCGATCGACTCCAATGTCAGCGGCGGCTCGTTCTTTTCGGTGACGGTGCCGGTCGCCAGCGCCGTCACCCACACCGGGGCCGTCACCAGCGCGACGCCGCTGTCCAGGACGCCGATGAGCGGCTCGCTGATCGTGTGCATCGAGAACGATCCGGCGATCCTGGACGGCATGAAGACCCTGCTGACGGCCTGGGACGCCGAGGTCATCGCGGTGGCCGATCCGGAAGCCGCCGTCGAGGCGATCGAGGCCGCCGGCGTCCCGGTCACCGGCCTGCTGGTCGACTATCACCTCGACCGCGGCAATGGCGTCGCTGCGATCCGGGACATCCGCCGCCGCTTCGGCGAGAACATTCCGGCGATCCTGATCACCGCCGACCGCAGTCCGCATGTGCGGGACGCGGCGCGCGACGAAAACATCGCGGTGCTCAACAAGCCGGTCAAGCCGGCCAGCCTGCGGGCACTGCTCGGACAGTGGCGGACGCAGCAGATGGTGGCGGCGGAATAGCGGCGCAGGCCGTCCCAATCCCATGGGGTTAATGATGAAGGCGCAAGGCTTCGACATCCTGTCGGGCGAGTTTCACGCAAATCCGCTTCCGACGCTCGACCGAATGCGGGCTGAAGGCCCGGTTGTTCGCGTCAAGCTGCCGATCGTGGGACATACATGGCTCGCGGTCACCCACGACGCCTGCGCGGCATTGTTGAAGGACCATGACAACTTCGCGCGCGACCCCGCCAATGCCGGGAGCAAGATACAGGAGCGAATCCTCCGGTTCCTGCCCAGGACGATCGGCATTCTGGCGCTGAACATGCTCGGCCACGACGATCCCGAACACCGCCGGCTGCGCGGCCTGGTCGACCAGGCGTTCCAGCGCCGCACGATCGAGGCCATGATGCCAATGATCACGGAGATCGCCGATCGCCTCCTCGACAGACTGGATGGCAGGACGGACGCCGAACTGATGTCCGAATTCTGCCGGGACCTCCCGCTTTCGGTGATCTGTGCGATGCTCGGCCTTCCGGAGCGGGATCACGATCGATTCAAGAACTGGCTGGGCGGGCTGAAGGACACCGCCAATATCGGCGCGGTGATCCGCGCCATCCCCGGTGTGATCAAGGTAGTCCGCTATCTTCGCCGGGTCTCCGGACCGGGTGGCGGAGCGCTGCCTGACGGACTGATCGCCGCGCTGCGTGACGCCGAAACCGGGGGACAGACCCTGAGCGAGGACGAACTGGTATCGATGATCTTCTTGCTGTTCGGAGCCGGACAGGAAACCACGACCCACCTGATTTCCGGCGGGCTGTACGCGTTGCTGTCACACGGGGATCAGTTGCGTCGGCTGCGAAGCGATCCGGCCCTGATGCCGCTCTGCGTCGAAGAGTGCCTGCGCTACGTATCGCCGATTCAGATGACGAAGCCGCGCTTCGCGACCCGGGATGTGGTGTTCGAGGGACGGCCATTCCGGCGCGGCGAGATGTTTGCCGGGCTGCTCGCGGCGGCAAACTGCGATCCGGCGAAGTTCGAGCAGCCCCACAGCTTCGACATCACGCGGCATCCGAACCCGCATTTGTCCTTCGGCACAGGCGTGCATTTCTGCCTCGGCTTCCAGCTCGCCCGGGCGGAGACCGCAATCGCTTTCGAACGCATCCTCGCGCGCTTTCCGGATATGCGCCTCGCCCCGCAAGCGAAGATGGAATGGCACAAGCGCCTCGGCATACGCGCCCTGGCTCGGCTGCCGGTACGACTGGCGGCATGAGGGGTGTTCCTGGAACACCCACCTGCTCCGTGGTGCTACTTCGCGACGCCGAAGAACAGGTTCGGGAAGTACAGCGCGATGTCAGGGAAGGCAATCAGGATCAGCACGCCGACTATAGTCACGAGCACATATGGAATCACCGACCAGTAGATGTCGCCCATCGTGACTTCGGGCGGCGCCACGCTTTTCAGATAAAACAGGTTGAATCCGAATGGCGGCGTCATGTAGCCGATCTCCATCATGATGATGAAGATCACCCCGAACCAAATCGGATCGAAATTGTAGGCCTGGACCACCGGCAGAAAGACCGGCAGCGTGATCAGCATGATCCCGACCGGATCGAGCACCATTCCCAGGATCAGCAGCACGAACAGCATGAACGCGAGCGCGCCCCATTTGCCACCGGGAATGAGCGACATCATGTGATTCATCAGTTCGCTGGCGCCCAGCGTCGTATACGCGGTCGAGAACGCATGCGCGGCAAACAGGATCCACATGATCAACGCGGTCAGCCGCAGGGTTTGGACCGCCGCGTCGGTCAGCACCACCATCGACAGCTTGCGATGAACGGCCGAGGCGACCAGCGCGCCGAACACGCCGAGCGCCGCCGCCTCGGTCGGCGTCGCGAAGCCGCCGAAGATGGCGCCGAGCACCAGAAACACGATGAACAGCGGCAGGAATACGGCCTTCAGCGAAGCGAGCTTCGTGCTCCAGTCGCCGCGCTCCTCGATCGGCAATGCGGGTGCAAGCGACGGCTGCAGCCAGGCGCGCACACCGATATAGATCGAAACCAGCACGAACAGAAGGATACCCGGACCGATGCCGGATGCGAACAGCCGGCCGACCGATACCTCGGTCAGCAAGGCGTACAGCACCATCAGGATCGACGGCGGGATCAGGATGCCCCAGCCGCCGCCGCAGTTGATCGCGCCGACCGCGAGCCGCTTGTCGTAGCCCCGCTCCAGCATCCGCGGCAGTGCGATCGTACCCATTGTCACGACCGCGGCGCCACTGATACCGCTCATTGCGGCGAAGATCGCGCAGATCGCGACGGTGCCGATCGCAAGGCCGCCGCGAAAGCCGCCGAACCAGAGATGCATCATCCGGTAAAGGTCGTTGGCGACGCCCGATTTCTCGAGCAGCATCGCCA
>JAUXWB010000120.1 GCA_030684475.1 Reyranella sp.
GCTGCACGATCCGGCGCGTGACGCCACGACCCTGCCGCTGATCCGGCACACGATCGACCGGGGCGTGCCGCTGTTCGCGATCTGCCGCGGCCTGCAGGAAGTGAACGTGGCGCTGGGCGGCTCGCTGCACCAGCACGTGCACGAGGTCGACGGCCGGCGCGACCATCGTTCGCCCAAGTCGCCCGACATGGACGTGAACTACGCGCCGACACACGACATCGACGTCGTCGAAGGCGGCATGCTGCATCGCCTGCTGGGCGAGCGCCGCGTCAGGGTGAACTCGCTCCATGCGCAAGGCGTCGACGTTCTGGCGCCGCGCGCCAGGCTCGAGGCGACCTGCTGCGAGGACGGCCAGGTCGAGGCGCTGAGCGTGCCCGATGCGCCGGGCTTCGCGCTCGCGCTGCAATGGCACCCCGAATACAAGGCGCTGGAGAACCCGGTCTCGATGAAGGTGTTCGGTGCCTTCGCTGCAGCCTGCCGCGCTCGTGCCGCCGCCCGGATGGGTGGCCCGTTGCGCGCCGCCGCCGAGTAGCCGGATGGCTGCGCCCGCCAGTCGCAACAACGCCCGCCGCGATTTCTATGAACGCATCGGCGGCCTATCGATGGCGCCGCTCTGGGAGCAGCTTCACCAGCTCGTGCCGCCGCAGCCCGCGCCCAAGTACCAGGCTGCGAGCTGGGACTACGACAAGGTACGGCCGTTCCTGATGGAATCGGGCGCGCTGATCACCGCCAAGGAGGCGGTGCGGCGCGTGCTGATCCTGGAGAATCCGGCGATGCCGGGCAGCGCCTGCATCACGCCCACGCTCTATGCCGGCCTGCAGCTCATCCTGCCGGGGGAGGTGGCGCCCGCCCATCGCCACACCCAGTCGGCGCTGCGTTTCATCGTCGAGGGTGAGGGTGCCTACACCGCCGTCGACGGCGAGCGCACGATCATGCACGAGGGCGACTTCGTCATCACACCGACCTGGACCTGGCATGACCACGGCAACGATTCGTCCCAGCCCATGGTCTGGCTGGACGGTCTCGACATCCCGTTGGTGGCGATGTTCAACGCGGGCTTCGCCGAGAACGGCGAGACCGACGAACAGGCCGTGACCACTCCCGAAGGTACGTCCGACGCCAAATTCGCCAGTGGTCTCCTTCCGGTCGACTGGAAGCCGGCCCGGCAGACCTCGCCGATCTTCAACTATCCCTATGCCCGCACGCGTGAGGCGCTGCGGGGCCTCGCCAAGGCCGGTCCGCCCGACGCCTGCCACGGCTACAAGCTGCGCTACGTAAATCCGGCGAGCGGTGGCGCGCCCATCGCCACCATGGGCACTTTCATGCAGCTCCTGCCCAAGGGTTTCTCGACGGCGCCCTACCGCAGTACCGACGGCACCGTGTTCTCGGTGGTCGAGGGCGAGGGCGAAAGCACGATCGGTGACCAGACCTTCCGCTGGAAGAAGCGCGACCATTTCGTTGTGCCGAGCTGGGCCAAGGTCGAGCACCGCGCCGATGCCGACGCGATGCTGTTCTCCTTCTCCGACCGTCCGGTGCAGGAGAAGCTCGACCTGTGGCGCGAGGATCGTGGCGGGAAGTGATCCCGACGTTCTTGCCGTCTTCGCAGTCTGGGGCGTCGATATCGACCTGCTTCGCTTAGCGCGCGAGGAAGAGCTGGCCGTCCCAGTCGCCGAGATTGCGCGACAGGCCACCCATCGTGCGGCCGTTGCCGGACACGATGAGCCTGTAGCGATCCATGAAGATGACGTCGTGCGGATCGTCCTTGCGAGTGCCGGCGACGACGAGTGTACTGGCAACCGGATCGAAGCGCCCGGACATGTATTCGGTCGCTGCCAGGCCGAGCTTGCGCTGCTCCTCGGCGAGCGGTGAGCGCTTGAGCACCCAGACGAAGGTCCCGCTCGCCATGCCGTCGGGCGCGACCTGAAGC
Source organism: Reyranella sp. (assembly GCA_030684475.1). Lineage (GTDB taxonomy): Bacteria > Pseudomonadota > Alphaproteobacteria > Reyranellales > Reyranellaceae > Reyranella. The sequence goes on from JAUXWB010000120.1 coordinate 1,928, forward strand.
GTCAGCGCCGTCGTGAAGAGGTAGTCCGAGGGCGAGGTCCACTGGCCCTGCCATTCGCCTGCCACATCGGTCGCCGGCAGGTCCGGCTTGGTCTGCGCGATCGCGGGAAGGGCCGAGGCGATCAGGACGAGCAGCGCGGCGAGTGCAGCCCACATGTCAGGCGACGCGCCGCTTCTGGGCTGCCACTGAGCCGGCACACTGGTCGGGCGGCAGGGGTCGCAGGTGGGTGTCGTAGGCGTCGGCGAATTCGGCCCGCCAGGGCGCGCCGCTGCGGCGATAGAGCGAGACGAACAGCGTGCAGGCGTCGGACTGGTAGCGCAATACGCGCGCCGGCTCGTCCTTGCGGTCGAGTGACGCGGCGCCGAACGTGGCGGCGAGCTGCTGCTCGTCCATCCCCTTGATGCGGTCGAGCGGGATAGGCGTGCCGGGGTTGCGCGAGGTGAAGACGCCCTTCTCGCCACCGGCGAGGGAATACTGCGGACTTGAGTTCGTGACGCAGCCGCCGAGGAGAAGGATGAATGCGAGAGCCCCAAATGCCTTTTTCATGCCCTTAGTCTAACGCGGCCCGGCCGGCAAATTAAGGGGCGGCTTCAGCGTTTGCGCCACATGCACCATGGCTGCCACGCCCAGCACCGGCACGATCAGGTTCAGGATCGGGACGGTGCCCAGGAACACCAGGACGATGCCGGTCAGCCACAGCACGCCGCCGTTGGCTTTGCGCCAGGCCTTCACGTCGACCGGATCGAGGCGGCGTAGCGCCACCTGCTCGTAGTACTCCCGCCCTGCCAGCCAGCCGTTCGCGCCATAGAACAGCGCCGCACCCAGTCCGGCGATGAACAGCGCCACCAGGTAGAACGGCAGTAGCACGAGGTTGAGCGCCACCAGGGTGAGCAGGAACACGACACCCGAGCGGATGCCGACCCACACCGGAATGCCGCGCGCCCTTCCGAGCTGCGGGTAGTGTTCGGCTTCGACGATGTCGGCGATCTTTTCGAGGAAGATCGAGATCACGATGCCGAAGCTTGCCGGGAACAGCATCAGCGCCAGTACCGCGACCGCGCCGCCACCCAGCCACCGGATGGTCTCGTTCAGCCAGTCCCACTTGAAGGTGGCGAAGGACTGCAGTGCCCACCACGCCACGACGCCGATCGCGATCTGTAGCACCAGCGACAATGCCAGAGACTGCCAGATGACGCCGCGCAGCCGCGGATCGCCGAGCTGCCGGACGGCCAGTTCGAAGGCGCGGATCATCTTTACTGCGGCCCGACGATTCCTGCCGACATCAGTTCGCCGATCTCCTTGGCCGAGAAGCCGCTCTCGCCCAATACCTCTTCGGTATGCTGGCCGCGCCTGGCGGCGGGGCCCTTTACGCTTTCCTTGGTGCGCGAGAAGCGCGGCGCGGCGGCCGGCTGGGCGAAACCCGAGACGTCGACATAGGCGCCACGCGCCTTGGCATGCGGATGCTGCGAGGCCTCCTGCATGGTGAGCACGGGCGCGAAGCAAATGTCGGTGCCTTCCATGATCGCGCACCATTCGTCACGCGTCTTGGTCTTGAAGATGTCCTCGAGCTTGACCTTGAGGTCGCCCCACATCTTGCGGTCCATCTGTGCCGGCAGGTTCTGGCCTTTCAGTCCTGTCTTTTCGAGCAGCAGGTCGTAGAACTGCGGCTCGATCGAGCCGACGGAAACGAACTTGCCGTCCTTGGTCTCGTAGGTGCCGTAGAAGTGGGCACCGCCATCCAGCATGTTGGTCTCGCGCTCGTCCTTCCACAGGCCGGCGCCGGCCATGCCATAGATGCCGCCCAGCAGCAGCGCCGCGCCGTCGACCATGGCGGCATCCACCACCTGGCCCTTGCCCGAGCGTTGCGCCTCCAGGAGGCCGCACACCATGCCGAAGGCCAGCAGCATGCCGCCGCCGCCGAAATCGCCCACCAGGTTGAGCGGCGGCATCGGCTTTCCCTTGCTGCCGATCGCATGCAGCGCACCAGTGAGAGCGATGTAGTTGATGTCGTGGCCGGCCGCCTTGGCCAGCGGGCCTTCCTGGCCCCAGCCGGTCATGCGGCCGTAGACCAGCCTCGGGTTGCGCTTGAGGCAGACGTCGGGTCCGACTCCCAGCCGCTCGGCGACGCCGGGGCGGAACGGCTCGGTCATGCCGTCGGCCTTGTCGATCAGGCGCAGCACGACGTCGATGCCTTCCTTCTTCTGCAGGTCGACCGAGATCGAGCGCCGGCTCCTGTTGTGCACGGCGAACTTGGGATCGGCGAGGCGATCCATGACATGCGTCTTGGTGCGGTCGACGCGGATCACGTTGGCGCCCATGTCGCCCAGCATCATCGAACACATCGGCCCCGGCCCGATACCGGCCAGTTCGACGATCGTCAGTCCCGAAAGCGGACCCGCCATGTGTTTTCTCCCGCAAAGAGCATGTTTTCCAAGCCTTGCCATGGTAGCTGAAGGGTGCGGCGTTACAAAATGTGTCGCGCGGTCTAAAGTCCGCGCCGCGAGAGACGGTCGGAGGAAACGGATGAGTTTGGGCCGGTTTTGCGCGGCGGCAGCGCTTGCGGTTGTCGTCGCGGGCAGCGCGCTTGCGCAGCAGGCAGCGCCAGCGACGTCTTCCACCACCTCCAAGGAGTACGACCAGCAGTTCCTGGTGCCCGGCTCGTGGTTCCACGGCGTCCATGGCCTCGCCTTCAACAAGGACGACCAGCTTTTTGCCGGTTCGGTGATCGGCCAGGCACTCTACCGCGTGCAGGTCGATACCGGCGAAGTCGACCGCGTGATCGACGCGCCGACCGGCATGGCCGACGACATCGCCTTCGCCGATGACGGCACCATGGCGTGGACGGCCTTCCTGCTGGGCAAGGTCTACATCCGCAGGCCGAACGGCAAGACCATCGAGGTCGCCCACGGCATGGGTGGTCCCAACTCGCTGGCCTTCGGCAAGGACGGAAGGCTGTTCGTGTCGGAAGTCTTTCTTGGCGACGCGCTCTACGAGATCGACCTCAAGAACGTCGACAAGCCCGACTTCAAGTCGTTTCCGCGCACCGAGCTGCGCCGGATCGCCGAGAAGCTGGGCGGCCTGAACGGTTTCGAGATCCACCGCGACGACGGCTTCCTCTACGGGCCGCTGTGGTTCAAGGGCGAGGTCGCGAAGGTCAACCTCGAGACGGGCGCGATCGACGTGATCGCCTCGGGCTTCAAGATCCCGGCTGCTGCCAACATCGATCCGCAGAATCGCGACAATCTTTTTGTCATCGACACCGGCACCGGTGGTGTGTGGAGCGTCAGCCTGAGCAGCAAGGCCAAGAAGTTGGTGGCTTCGCTCAAGCCCGGCCTCGACAACCTCGCCTTCGATTCGCGCGGCCGCCTGTTCGTGACGTCGATGACCGACAACGGCATCTATCTCGTCGACAAGCACACCGGCGCCGCCAGGACCATCGTCGAGGGCAAGCTCGCCGTGCCGACCGACCTCGCCGTCACCACCGAGGGCGGCAAGGAGACGGTGCACGTGGCCGACGTCTTCAGCTACCGCACGGTCGACGGCCAGAGCGGCGCGGTGTCCGATGTGCTGCGCGTCCACGGCGACACGCACGCCTACCCGCTCGGTATTTCCGTCGGGCCCAGGCACGTGCTGCTGTCGAGCTGGTTCTCCAACACCGTCGAGAAGGTCGATCGCAAGACCGGCAAGCTGGTGGCGACCTTGACCGACTTCGCTGCTCCCGTCGACGCGCTGGAAGGTGGCGATGGATCGCTCTATGTCGCCGAGCTCGCCAGCGGCAATCTCGTGAAAGTGAGCCCCGACGGCAAGACGCGCAGCGTCGTCGCCAAGGAACTGCGCGGGCCGGTGGCCATGGCCCAGGGTCCGGGCAATCTGGTCTACATCACCGAGATCGCCGGCGGCGCGGTGCTCCAGATCGATGTCGCCACGGGCGGACGCAAGGTTGTGGCCGACGGCCTGGCCGGTCCCGAAGGCATCGACGTCGGGCCCGACGGTCGCCTGTTCATCGCCGAAGTGGGCCAGAAGCGCGTGGTCGCTATCGATCCGTCGTCTGGCGCCAAGACCGTGATCGCCTCGAACCTCGACATCGGCCTCGCCCCGTTTCCCGGCGGTCCGCCGGCGCTGGTGCCGACCGGTGTGGCGGTGGCGAGGTCGGGTGCGGTCTATGTCAGCTCCGACATCCGCAATGCCCTCTACAAGCTGACACCGCCCTCACCGTAAGAGTAACGCGATGCCCGGCATTCCCTTCATCAAGGACTTCAAGTTCGACTACGGCACGGCGATGGAGGTGACGCCGCTGATCCGTCGCGTCGTTGCCAACAACCCCAGTCACTTCACCTTCAAAGGCACCGGCACCTACATCGTCGGCCACGGCAAGGTGGCGGTGGTCGATCCCGGTCCCGACCAGCAAGACCACATCGACGCCGTGCTGCGCGCCGTGCGTGGCGAGACGGTGACCCATATCCTGGTCACCCACACCCACATCGATCATGTGCCGGCGACGCCTGCGCTCGCCAAGGCGACCGGCGCCAAGGTTTACAGCTACGGCCCGCATCCCAAGCCGCCGGCCGGCGAGCATGCCGAGGAGGCGGGCGATCTCTCGTTCGCGCCCGACATCAAGCTCAACGACGGCGACGTGGTCCAGGGTGACGGCTGGAACGTCGAGGCGGTCTACACGCCGGGCCACATCTCCAACCATCTCTGCTTCGCGGTGAAGGAGGACAAGGCGCTGCTCTCGGGCGACCACGTGATGGGTTGGTCGACGGCGGTGATCTCGCCCCCCGACGGCAACATGGCGGACTATTTCGCGAGCCTGCGCAAGCTGCTGCCGCGCGACGAGACGCTCTACATCCCCACGCACGGCGCCGAGATCCGCAATCCCAATCCCTTCGTGCAAGCCTACATCGAGCATCGCCTCGGCCGCGAGGCGCAGATCCTGGCCCGCCTCAAGGAGGGCCCGCAGACCATTCCGCAGATGGTCGCCAGGAACTACGCCGACACACCGCTGCACCTGCACAAGGCCGCCGGCCGCTCGATGCTGGCGCATCTCGTCCAGATGGCGAAGGACGGCCGCGTCAAGACCGAGGACGGCCGCGCAACCGTCGACAGCATCTACCGGCTCTAGGAGATCGCGACATGGACATGAAACTTGCCGGCCGCACCGTGCTGATCACCGGCGGCAGCCGCGGCATCGGCTTCGCCTGCGCCATGGGCTTCGCGGCCGAAGGCTGTGCCGTTCACATCGCCTCGCGCTCCAAGGAAGCGCTCGAGGTGGCGCGGGACAAGATCCGCGCCCGTCACAACGTGCCGGTCGAGATCCATCCGGCGGACTTCTCCAAGGGCGATACGGCCCGCAGCGTCGTCGAGGCGGTGGGTCATGCCGACATCCTGGTGAACAACGCCGGCGCTATCCCGCGCGGCGACATCTTCGGCATGACCGAGCCGAAATGGCGCGAGGCCTGGGATTTGAAAGTGTTCGGCTACGTCAACGCCACCCGCGCCATGCTGGAGAAATTCTACGCCCGCAAGAGGGGCGTGGTGGTGAATATCATCGGCCTCGCTGGCGAGAGCTTCAATTACGACTACGTCGCCGGCACCATGGGCAACGCCGGCCTGATGGCCTTCACCCGTGCCGTGGGTTCGCGCAGCGTCGATCACGGCGTGCGTGTGGTGGCGATCAACCCGCCCGCCACCCGCACCGACCGCATGCTGACCCTGCTGCGCGGCCAGGCCGAGCAGAAATGGGGCGATCCCGAGCGCTGGCCTGAACTCACCAAGCACATGCCGTTCGGCCGTGCCGCCGAGCCCGACGAGGTCGCCGACCTCGCGGTGTTCCTGGCGTCGGATCGGGCCAGCTACATCAGCGGCGTGGTCATGACCCTCGACGGCGGCCAGGCGGCAAAACACTAGCCTCGCCCTGAACCGGCCGCTGACCGGGTCAACGGCGACGCTACTTGCGCTTGTTGGCGGCGGCCTTGGCGCCGGGATTGGTGTGGGACGCCGCGAACGGCGAACTTGAGACAACCGCCTTGGTCTTGTTCTGCTTGGGCTTCTTGGCTTCGCGGTTGCCGCGCTGCTGCTTCTGGGCCATGTCGGTTCCTTCCCTGAACACCTATGCGGCAGGACACTAGGCGCATTTGACCGGCGTGTACGATCTGTCTTGCAACGCCATCGGCGCCGGCCCGCTTCATCCACAGTGGGCACATGACGCCGCGTGTCGTCGCGGCGATAGTGTCGGCAAAACAATGTCCGACGCCCTCTCGCCCGCCCTCTTGAGCGCCCACGCGCTGCTGCATTCCGTCTTCGGTTTCAACGCATTCCGACCCGGCCAGGAGGAGATCGTCCGCGCCGTGCTGGCGGGTGAAAACGTGCTCACCGTCATGCCGACCGGCAGCGGCAAGTCGCTGTGCTACCAGCTCCCCGCCCTGGTGCGGCCGGGGCTCACCCTGGTGGTGTCGCCGCTGATCGCCCTGATGCGCGACCAGGTGCGCGCCCTGGCGGCAGCCGGCGTGGCGGCCGGCAGCCTCAATTCCAGCAACGAGCCGGCCGAGACCGCCCGGGTGATGGACCTGCTGCGCAAGCGCGAGCTACGCCTGCTCTATGTCGCGCCCGAGCGGCTGGCACGGCCCGACACGGTCGAGATGCTGGCCGAGGCCAACGTCACCCTGATGGCGATCGACGAGGCCCATTGCGTTTCGCAATGGGGCCACGATTTCCGGCCCGAGTACCTCACCCTGGGCAATGTCGCGCGCCAGATCGGCGGCCGGCTGCAGACCCTGGCGCT
>JAUXWB010000005.1 GCA_030684475.1 Reyranella sp.
CACCGACACCGCCCTGTTCGATCGCCTGCTGGCCGCCGCCAAGGCCAATGGCGTGCGCCTGATCCTGCCCTCGGCCGGCATCGGCGCCCTCGACATCCTGAGCAGTGCCGCGGTGGGTGGGCTGGAGAGCGTCACCGTCACGGTCCGCAAGGATCCGTCGGCCTGGAAAGGCACGGTCGCTGAAAAGCTGGTCGATCTCGACGGGCTAAAACAGCCGCACACCGTGTTCGACGGCCCGGTGCGCGAAGGCGCGAAGCTTTATCCGCAGAACGTCAACATCTCCGCCGCCGCCGCAATCGCCGGTATCGGTCTCGACAAGACGCGCGTGGTGATCGTGGCCGATCCCACCATCACGACACACATCGTCGAGCTGGAAGCCAAGGGCGCCTTCGGCCGCTTCACCTTCATGGAAGACGTGGCCGTCAGCGAAGAGAACAGAAAAACCGGCAAGTTGGTCGCCATGGCGATAGTGAAGTCGGTGCGCCAATTGGCGTCGACATTGGTGGTGGCGGCATAAGCCTTCATGTCATCCTGAGCGCAGCGAAGGATCTCGCACTAACCTGGGAATCGGTGTTCGATCGTTCGGCAAGGTCCTTCGCTACGCTCAGGACGACAAGAGGGGAAACAAAAATGGAAGAATTCGATTATGTCATCGTCGGCGCCGGTGCCGCGGGCTGCGTGCTGGCCAATCGGCTTTCGGCCGACGGCAGGAGCAGTGTCGCCGTCATCGAGGCCGGTGGCAGCGACAACCACATTTGGATCAAGGTGCCGGCCGGCTTCAACAAGACGGTCTACGACGACAAGCTCAACTGGGGTTACGAGACGGCACCCGGCCCGCACATCGACGGCCGCAAGATCAAATTCCCGCGCGGAAAGGTGCTGGGCGGCTCGGGGTCGATCAACGGCCATCTCTACGTGCGCGGCCAGGCGGCGGACTACGACACCTGGGCGCAGCTCGGCTGCCGCGGCTGGTCGTGGGACGACCTGCTGCCCTACTTCAAGCGCGCCGAGAGCCGCGACGGCGGCGACGACGCAGTGCGCGGCCGCACAGGCCCGCTGGTCATCGAGGACCAGCGCGATCCGCATGTGCTGAGCAGCGCCTACATGGCCGCCAACGAGGCGCTCGGGCTCAAACGCACGCCCGACTACAATTGCGGCGACCAGGAAGGAACGCTCCTCTACCAGAACATGATGAGGAATGGCCGGCGCTGGAGCCCGGTCGATGCCTACCTGAAGCCGGCGATGAAGCGCGGCAATGTGCGCGTCATCACCCAGGCGCTGGTCGAGCGGGTCGACCTCGACGGCAAGCGCGCTACCGGCATCACCTACCGACACAACGGCCAATCGCACTCCATCAAGGCGCGGCGCGACGTCATCCTGGCGGGCGGCGCCATCAATACGCCGCAACTCCTGCAGATCTCGGGGATCGGCAACCCCGACGATCTCGCTGACATCGGCGTGGCGGTGAAGCATGCGCTCCCCGGCGTCGGCTACAACTTCCGCGACCACTATGCCATCCGCGTCTCGGCCCTGGTGAAGGGCGCCGGCTCGCTCAACGAGAAGAGCCGCGGCCTGCGCCTCGTCGGCGAAGTCCTGCGCTACGCGATCAGCCGCAAGGGCTTGTTGACCACCGCCCCCAGTCACGCCGGCGGCTACTTCAAGACGCGCCCCGGCCTCGCCACGCCCGACATGCAGCTCTACTTCGCCCCGGCGAGCTACGGCGGCGGCCGCTACGGCACCACCGCGCTCGACACCGTGCCAGGCATGACCCTGGGCGCGGCGCAGCTTCGCCCCGAGAGCACCGGCCATGTGAAGGCGCTCGCCGCCGATCCCACGGCCAAGCCCGAGATCCAGCCCAATTATCTTGCCGACCAGATCGACCGCGACGCGTTGCTGGCGGCGATGAAATACCTGCGCAAGCTGCTGGCGACTCCGCCGCTGGCCGACTACGTCATCCGCGAGAACTTCCCCGGCCCCGACGTGCAGACCGACGAGCAGTGGATGGCGCATGCCCGCGCCACCGGTTCGACGACCTATCACCCCGTGGGCACCTGCAAGCTCGGCACCGACCCCAGGGCCGTGGTCGATCCCGCCTCGATGCGCGTGCTCGGCCTGCAGGGCCTGCGCGTCGCCGATGCCTCGTGCATGCCGACCATGGTTTCGGGCAACACCTACGCCGCGACCAACGTGATCGCGGAGAAGGGCGCCGACCTCATCGCTCAGACCTAGCGCTCAGACGTACCCCGGTCCCTCGATCACCGGGTGGGCGATCAGGAACTTCTCGTCGATCTCGACGCCGATGCCGGGCTTGTCGAGCGGCCGGACCGAGCCGTCCTTGCCGATCTGCCATGGCGCGCTGCCCAGCTCGTCGCGGAACTTGTTGGCCACGGAGAGGTCGGCCTCGAAGTAGCCGCCGTTGTCGATCGAGGCCAGGAAATGGATCGATACGGCATGGTTGAGGCCGGTCATCGAGCTGTGGGGATGGATCGGCAGCTTCCACATCGAGGCGGCAGCGGCAATGCGCTGCACCTCGGTGATGCCGCCGCTCTTGGAGAGGTCGGGCTGCAGGATGGTGATGTTGCCGTCCTCGATCAGCCGATGGAACTCGAAGCGCGTATAATGGTTCTCGCCGGCGGCGAGCGGCGTGCGCCCGAAGCTTCTCGCCAGGGCGTAGGAGCGGTGGTCATGGGCCGGGAACGGCTCCTCCAGCCAGCCGATATCGAGCGCATCCATCGCCGGCATGACGCGGCGCGCGTCGGCGACGCTGTAGCCGGTATTGGCATCGGTCAGGATCGCGATGTCGGGGAAGCGCTCGCGGATCGCCGTCATGCGCGCGATGTCGTTCGGGACAGTGTCGCCGATGCGCAGCTTCAGCGCCTTGTAGCCCGCCTCGACCATGGGTTCGGCCTCGGCGACCAGCGACGTCGGCTCCTGGTAGCCGAGCGAAATGCCGCCAGCATAGGCCGGCACCGGCCTGTTGCTGCCGCCCAAAAGCTTGTAGAGCGGCCATCCGACGGCCTTGCCCTTGATGTCCCACAGCGCCTGGTCGAGGCCGCTCATCGCCATGGCGGTGGCGGCGCCCATGCCGTGGGAGCCGAGCTGGAACTTGTAGATCTTGGCCCAGATGCCGACTGTGTCGGTGGCGTCCATGCCGATCACGAAGCCCTTCAAGGTCGTGTTGATCAGATGGCCGATGCTGCCCGGCGAGCGGGCGTGGTGGCTCTCGCCCCAACCCACGATGCCGTCCTCGGTCGTCACCTTCACCAGGACGCAGTCGCGCTTGGTCATGGTGCCGATGCCCAGCGAGACCTGCAGCTCCTTCGGCACGCGATAGCTGGTCGGATAGGCCTTTACGTCGACGATTTTCATTGCAACTCCAAGCCGTCGTCCCGAGCGTAGCCGAGGGACCTTCTCTCTACGATTGGCAGCTTATCGTGGAGGGGAGGTCCCTCCACGCGGCCCTTCGGGCCTTGGTCGGGACGACGAGGTGCCTAAGCCACCTTGTACTTCTTCAGGATCTCGCGATCGATTTCGATGCCGAGGCCGGGACCGGTCGGAACTTTCACGATGCCCTTCTTCTGCTCGATCGGCTCCTTGGCCAAGGTGTCGCGCAAGGGATTGGGCGTCTGCTCGAACTCGAGCATCGGCGGCATCGGCCGGAACGCGGGCGGTTGATCAGGAAGCGCCGCCAGGAACTGCACCGTGGCGGCAAGGCCGATAACCGAGCCCCAGGCGTGCGGCACGCACTCGACGCCGAAGGCGCTGGCGAGCGTCGCGATCTTGCGGCACTCGGAGAAGCCGCCAGCGGCGCAGAGGTCGGGCTGCACGATGTCCATGGCCTTCTTCGCGATCACGTCGCGAAAGCCCCAGCGGGTGAAATCGTTCTCGCCGCCGGCCACCGCCATGTCGAGGGCGCGCGTCACCTCGATGTAGCCGTCATGGTCCTCGGGGCTGATCGGTTCCTCGAACCACAGGATGTCGTGCTCCTCCAGCATGCGCCCGAGTTTTATGGCGTTGGGCACGGAGAAGCAGTGGTTGGCATCGACCGCCAGCTTGACGTCGGCGCCGATCGCCTTGCGCACCGCGCCGACGCGCTTGGCATCGAGCTTGAGATCGCCGAGGCCGATCTTCATTTTTATGGCGCGGAAGCCATCGTTCTTGAACTCCAGCGCTTCTTCCACTGCTTCCTCGACAAGACGATCCATGTCGATGAAATAAAGACCGGTGGCGTAGGGAATGACCTCGCTGCGATAGGCGCCGCCGATCAGCTTGTGCACCGGCTTGTTGACGGCGCGGCCCATGATGTCCCACAGCGCGATGTCGATGCCGGAGATGGCCGAGATTGCCATGCCGGTCGTGCCGTAGTCCTTGATCCTGTTGTAGAGGTCTTCCCAGATCGCCTCGACGTCGAACGGATCGCGGCCGACCACGCGCGCCTTGTACTGTGTCTCGACGAAGGTCTTGGCGACAGCGGCAGGGCCGTAGCATTCGCCCCAGCCGGTAACGCCCTCGTCCGTGGAAATCTCGACCAGGCAGGTCGAGCGCGTGCCATAGACCCAGCCGCGCGCCGACACGAACGGCTTGTCGACCTTGCACTGCAGGATGTGGCAGACGATGTCTGTCACCTTCATCGTCGTTTCCTCCGAATTATTTGTTAGCCGACTGTTATCAGCAAATTGCCGAGCTTGTCCTGGCGGACCTTGTCGCCGGGTTCGACGACGGTGGTGCAGTCGAGCTGCTCGAGAATCGCCGGACCCTCGAACACCGAATCGCGCGGCAGTTTTTCACGCGCATAAACCGGAGTCTGGCGCCAGCCGTCGATGAACCAGACGCGGCGTTCGCCGACCTGGGCTGCCTCGAGCGTCGGCGCGCGTTCGGTGGCGGCAAGTGCGGTCAACGAAACCTCCGGCCGCACGCCGATCACCGCGGTGTGGAGATTGACCAGGACTGGCGGAATCTCGGCAAGCTCGATGCCGAAGCGGCGGTCGTAGGCTGCGGCAAAGGCCTTGTGCAGCCCCGCGACGCCGATGTCGGGTCGGTCGACACCGACCGAGAGGATGTGGCTCTGGCCCTGGAACTGCATGTCGGCGGTGTGGACGCGGCGCAGCTCGCGCACCGGCACGCCCTCGCGGCCGATGGTGGCTTCGCCCTCGGCCGACTGCTCGGCATAGATGCGGGCGACCGTGGCGTCGTCGAGCACCGACAGCGGCTTGTTGACGGTCCGCACATAGTCGTGGCGGAGGTCGGCCACGACGCATCCCAGCGCGTTGGTGATGCCGGGCCGGGCCGGCACCAGCACGGTCGGGATCGCAAGTTCACGGGCGAGTGCCGTCGCATGCAACGGTCCGGCACCACCGAAGGCGAACAGGGCGAAGTCGCGCGGATCGTGGCCGCGCGACAGCGAGACCAGGCGGATAGCGCCCGCCATGCGGTCGTTGGCGATGCGCAGGATGGCGGCGGCGGCCGCCTCCGCATCGAGGCCGAGCCGCTTGCCGACTTTCTCCTCGATGAGCCCGCGCACATGGTCGAGCGTCACCGGATGGTCGACGCCCAGCAGCCGGTCGGGATTGAGCCGGCCCAGCACCAGGTTGGCGTCGGTGATGGTGGGCTCTAGGCCGCCGCGGCCGTAGCAGATCGGGCCGGGCCGCGCGCCGGCGCTTTCGGGGCCGACGCGCAGCATGCCGGCCGAATCGACCGAGGCGATCGAGCCGCCGCCGGCGCCGATGGTGTGCACGTCAACCATGGGGACGTGGATGGGCATGGCATATTCGAGTTCGAGCTCGCCCGAAACCTGCGGCACGGCGTCCTCGATCAGCCCGACGTCGGTCGAGGTGCCACCCATGTCGTAGGTGATGAGATTGGGATGGCCCGAAGCGCGACCGGTATAGGCCGCCGCCATCACGCCCGAGGCCGGGCCCGACATCACGGTGTTGACCGCGGCATGGGCGACGAGTTGCGAGGAGATGGTGCCGCCGTTGCCCTGCATCACCAGCAGGTCGCGATCGAAGCCTTTGGCCGAGAGTTCGGCGCGCAGCCGACTGAGATAGCGGTCGAGCACCGGCTGGACCGAGGCATTCACCGCTGCCGTCACGCCGCGTTCGTATTCGCGATACTCCGAGAGAATGGCGTGGCCTGCCGTGACATAGGCGTTGGGCCAGAGGCCACGCACGATCTCGGCGGCGCGGCGCTCGTGCGTCGGATTGATGTAGCTGTGCAGGAAATGGATCACGACGGCCTCGCAGCCCAGCGCCAGCAGCTTTTTCGTGGCTTCGGCGACGGCGGTCTCATCCAGCGCCACCAGCACCTTGCCATCGGCATCCATGCGCTCCGGCACTTCGAGCCGAAGTTCGCGGTCGATCAGCGGCCTGAAAGTGCCGCGCAGGCCGTAAGGTTGGGGTCTTGTCCGGCGGCCGAGTTCCAGCACGTCGCGGAACCCCTTGGTGGTGATCAGCCCAACCTTGGCGATCTTGCGCTCCAGCAGCGCGTTGGTCGTGGTGGTGGTGCCGTGCACCACGGCCTGCAGGGTGGCCGGATCGGCGCCGGCCGCCGCCAGCGCCGCCATGAAGCCGATGGCCTGGTTGTCGATCGTGGTCGGCACCTTGGCGAGCTTGACCGCGCCCGAGACGGAGTCGATCGCCAGCAGATCGGTAAAAGTGCCGCCGACGTCGATGCCGACCGTGAGGGTGCGCTCTGAAGTCATAATCAAACCGACAAATACTGTTCACGAAGGGAAGCGTCGGAGGAGAGCTCGGCCATCGTTCCGCCGAAGCGAATCTGGCCTTTTTCGATGATATAGGCGCGGTCGGCCACGGCCTGGGAGAAATGCAGGTTCTGCTCGCACAGCAGCACCGAGAGCCCCTCGCCCTTCAGCGTCCGGATGGAGTTGGCCATCTGCTCGACGATGATCGGCGCCAGGCCCTCCGACGGCTCGTCGAGCAGCACGCAGCGCGGGTTGCCCATCAGGGTGCGGGCGATGGTGAGCATCTGCTGCTCGCCACCCGACATGCGACCACCCGGCCGGTCGCGCATGCCGGCGAGGTTGGGAAAGAGCGCGAAGAGCCGGTCTTCCGTCCAGACCGAGGCGGCGCCGCGCCCGGCCTGGCGGCCGACCTCGAGGTTCTCCATCACCGTGAGGTCGGTGAAGATGCGCCGCTCCTCGGGTACGTAACCGAGGCCAAGACGCGCAATGCGATAAGGTGGCAGGCGCTCGATGCGCCGGCTCTCGAAGCTCACCTCGCCCTGGGCGGGCGGCACCAGCCCCATGATCGCCTTCAGGGCCGTCGACTTGCCGGCGCCGTTGCGGCCGAGCAGCGCCACGACCTCGCCGGCATGGGCGTCGAGCGACACGCCCCGCAGGATATGGGCGCGGCCGTAGAAGGCATGCAGGTCCTTCACCTGAAGCATCGAGGGCAGCATCAGTGCGCACTCCCAAGATAGACGGCTCGCACGTTCGGGTTGGCGCGCACTTCCGCGGGCGTGCCGCCGGCGATCAGTTCGCCGCGGTCGAGCACGATGATGCGGTCGGCTTGGGAGAACACGACATCCATGTCGTGCTCGGTGAACAGCACGGCGATGTTGCGCTTGCGCGCCAACCCGGCCGTGAGCTCCATCAGCGCCACCCGCTCCTTGGGCGCCATGCCGGCGGTCGGCTCGTCCATCAGCAGCAGCCGGGGCTCGTTGGCCAGCGCCATGGCGAGTTCGACGCGCTTCAGGTCGCCATAGGCCAGCACACCGCAGGGCCGCTCGGCCTGGTCGAGCATGCCGACCTGGGCCAGCAGCGCGTCGGCCTCGGCCCGGAACGCGGCGCCGAAGCGCTGCAGCAGCGCCCGTAGTTTTCCGGCGTGGGAATAGAGCGCCATCTGCACGTTTTCACGCACCGAGAGCGAGACGAAGGTGGCGGTGATCTGGAAGGTGCGGCCGACGCCCAGCCGCCAGACGGCGCGCGGGCGCAGGCCCACGATGTTGCGGCCGGCCAGCCGCACGATGCCGGAGTCAGGTGCGAGCTGGCCGTTCAGCATGTTGAAGCAGGTGCTCTTGCCGGCGCCGTTGGGGCCGATCAGCGCCAGCATCTCGCCGGCCGAGACGGCGAAGGAGACGTCGGCCACCGCCTGGACGCCGCCGAAGGCCTTGTGCAGTCCCTCGACCTGGAGGACGGCCCCGTTCACGTGTCCACTGCTCATGCCCGCTGCTCCTTCCAGCGAAGAAAGAGCGCCTTCAGGCCGCCGACCAGTCCCTGTGGGAAGAGCAGAACGATCAGCAGGATGATGCAGCCCATGACGGCGCGCCAGAACTCGGTATGACGGGCCACGGTATCGCGCACCCAGGTGTAGACCGCCGACCCCACCACCGGGCCGGTCAACGTCTCGACGCCGCCCAGCAGCACCATGATCAGGCCGTCGGTCGACTGGCCGATCGAGATGGTCGAGGGCGAGATGCTGCCCTTGGAGAAGGCATAGACGGCGCCGGCGAGGCCCGCGAGCGTGCCCACCAGTACAAAGGCCGCCCACCGGAAGCCGCGCAGGTCGATGCCGATCGCCTCGGCGCGCAACGGCGAATCACGCCCGGCTCGCAACACGAACCCGAAGGGCGAGAACAGGACGCGCCACAGGAGCGCGATGCCTGTGCCGCAGCAGGCGAGCGCCAGATAATAGTACGTGGTCTTGTCGGCGAGCCAGGCCGACGGCCAGATGCCGAACACGCCGTTGCTGCCGCCGGTGAGGGAATCCCATTGGAAGACGACCGACCAGCTGATCTGCGCGAAGGCCAAGGTCAGCATGGCGAGATAGACGCCCGAGAGCCGGACGCAGAACCAGCCGTAGACGACGGCGAAGGCGCCGGCGCAGAGCGGCGCGAGCAGGAGCGCCGCCTCCATGGGCAGGCCGGCACGCTTGAACAGCAGGCCCGCAGCATAGGCGCCCAAGCCAAAATAGGCGGCATGGCCGAACGACACCATGCCGGCCGGGCCCATGATGAAATGCAGGCTGACGGCAAACAGCGCGAAGCAGACGATGTCGGTCAGCAGGATGGTGACGTAGCGGTCGGCGATCAGCGGCACCGCCAGCAGCAGCACGACCCAGATCAGGGCGATCTTCCAGGACGGCGCGGTGAGCGGCGGCGCCGGGTCGGCGGCGAGGCGCTGCACCGCCTGCGGCTTGCCGAGCAGCCCATAGGGCCGCACCACCAGAACCAGCGCCATGATCAGGAATTCGACCACCAGGGTGAGCTTGGAAAAGGAGACCTCGAAGCCGAACCAGGTCACGGTGCCGATGCCGATGCAGAACGCCTTGGCGACGCCGATGATGATGGCGGCCAGGAACGCGCCGCCGATGCTGCCCAATCCACCCACCACGGTGATCACGAAGGCATCGGCGATGACGGCGAGGTCGAGATCGAGGTTGGCGGGCTCGCGCGGGATTTGCAGCGCGCCGCCAAGCCCGGCCAGAACGGCGCCCACGAAGAAAACCGAGGTGAAGAGCTTGGCCTGGTCGACGCCCAAGGCTCCCACCATCTCGCGATCCTGGGTGGCGGCCCGCACCAACGCCCCCCAGCGCGTGCGCGTCAGCAGCAGCCACAGCACGCCCAGCACAATCGGTCCGATGGCAATCAGCAGCAGGTCGTAGGCCGGTATGCGCTTGTCCAGGATTTCTACCGCCATGGAAAGTCCCGGCGCGCGCGGGCCCACCAGGTCCTCGGCGCCCCAGACGAACAGCGCGATGTCCTTGATCACCAGCACGACGGCGAAGGTCGCCAGGAGCTGGAACAGCTCGGGGGCGCGGTAGATGCGGCGCAGCACCAGCACCTCGATCAGCACGCCCGCGATCCCGACCAGCAGCGCCGCCAGGACGACGGCGCTCCAGAAGCCCAACGGCGTGCGGCCCAGCACCTGGATCAACGTGTAGGCGCCGTAGAGCCCCAGCATGTAGAGCGAACCGTGGGCAAAATTCACGATCCGCGTGACGCCGAAGATCAGCGACAGGCCGGCCGACACCAGGAACAGGGACGCGGCGGCAGCCTGCCCGTTCAGGTGCTGGTTGATGTTGGAGGCGAAGGTCACTTCAAATCATTCGGACCGCGAATCCACGGATCCGCGGTCCGCCGTCACTCAAGTCTTCGGCCTCATCTTCAGGACCTCGGCATCGCTCGGCAGCGCATCCTTGCCGTCGACGAAGCGCCAGTCCTTCATGTAGCCCTTGCCGTCCTTGACGGCGATGCGGCCGACATAGGCGCCCATCGTCGACTGGTGGTCGATTGCGCGGTACTCGACCATGCCGAACGGTGTCATGAGCTTGAGGCCGCTCATCGCCGCGATCAGCTTGTCCTGGTCGAGTGAGCCCGCCTTCTTGATCACCTCGACGGCCGACATCACGGTCGCATAGCCGACCACCGAGCCCAGGCGCGGATAATCCTTGAACTTGGCCTGGTAGGCGCTGAGGAACTTCGTGTGCTCCGGAGTCTTGATCTCGCTCCAGGGATAGCCCGTCACGTACCAGCCTTCGGGCGCTTCCTCCTTCAGCGGATCGAGGTATTCCGGCTCGCCGGCCAGGAGGTTGAACACCTCGACGCCCTTGAACAGGCCCCGCGTCTGGCCCTCACGGACGAACTTGGCGAGGTCGGCGCCGAACAGCGAGGAGAAGATCGCGTCGGGCTTGGCATCGGCCAGCGCCTGCGCCACGGCGCCGGCGTCGATCTTGCCGAGCGGCGGCGCCTGCTCGACGACGAACTCGACGTCCGGCTGCTTCTCCTTGAGGAGTTTCTTGAACGCCGCGGTGGCCGACTGGCCGTACTCGTAGTTGGGATAGACGATCGCCCAGCGCTTCTTCTTGAGCTTGGCAGCGTCGGGAATGAGCATCGCCGTCTGCATGTAGGTCGAGGTGCGCAGGCGGAACGTGTAGGCGTTTCCGGCGTCCCACACGAGCTTGTCGGTCAGCGGCTCGGCGGCAATGAACAGTACCTTGCGCTGCTTGGCGAAGTCGGCGACGGCGAGGCCGACATGGGACGGGAAGGTGCCGATCAGGAACGACACCTGCTCGCGGCTCAGCAGCTCCTCGGCGACGCGCACCGCATCGCCGGGATTGCCGTTGTCGTCGCGGCTCACGATCTCGATCTTGCGGCCGAGTGCGCCGCCCGCCGCGTTCACCTCCTCGACGGCAAGCTCGATTCCCTTTTTGTAGGGCTCGAGAAAAGCCGGGAAGACCTTGTAGCTGTTGAGTTCGCCGATCTTGATTGGCGCTTGCGCGCCGGCCGGGCCGAACAGCGACAGCACGACGACCGCTGCGGTACCGGCAAGTAGGTTATTGCGGGTCAGCATGACATCCCCCTCCATGAAACTGTGAAACGCTCCCTGAACCGAGCGTAGCGAGCCCGGCCCATATCCCACAAGCGCTCAGTCGGCGAAACTCGACCGCGCCTGTATGCCCCAGTGACCGTCCTGGTCGGTCACGATGTAGATCGTCTCGAAGCGGCCGATCAGCGACCCATCCTTACGCCAGCGACTGAACTTCACCTTGAGATGAACTTTGTTCCTGCCGACATGGATCGGCGTCCGCTCGTCCCACGTACTGTGGTGCCAGCCGTCGCCGGCGCGCGCGCGGAAATCGTCGAGCTTGTAGTCGCCGTGCTTGGGCCAGACGACGACCTTGCCGCCGGCCAGCCGCACATGCGGGAAATTGCAGGCCGCGTTGACGCCGGCCTCGTCGCCACGATTGAGCGCCGCCATGTAGTCGTCGAGCGAGGCCATCGCTGCCGTGAGAGCATCGCTCATTCCGCCTCCGTGCGAGCAAACACCGTGCCGCTGGCTTCGATGCGCCAGTGCCCCTGCAGCGACACGGCGGCACTGTCGATCATGCCGCCAAGCCGCAACCGCCGGGCTTCGAGCACGCCGCGATCCAGCGCTTCGAGGACCAGCGCCGGCGGCAGGTCGCCGACCGCCACCGTTACCGCAAGCTCGCCGAGGTCGCTGTCGGGATCGATGTCGCGGGCCGGTTGGCGGCGAACCGCCGGAGCGTCGACATTGACGGCGTTGGCGATCAGGGTCGCCGCGGCATCGGCGGCGGCGGCCGTCGTCGCCAGGACCGTGGCCGAATCGGCGATGCCGAGCGAAAAGGACCGGCCACCACGACCTGATGTGGCGATGCCGCGCACCGGCCGGTCATGATGCAAGGTTGCGAAGCCCGACAGCTGCGGCGCCTGCAGATCGGCGGCGATGCCTGCCCGAAGCTGATGGCCCGGCGCCAGATGGATGGCGATGTCGCCGCCATCGTTGACATAGGCCTTGTCGAGCGTGCGCCCGCACACCAGCGCCGCCAGTACCTCGTCCGCCACCGCGCCCGCCACCGCCGCCATCGGCGTGATGTAGACTGCACGATGCGGCCACACGGCCTCGGCCATGCGCCGCGCGACCGGACCCTGAAGCGCAGGATAGCTCTCGCCGACCGGCTGCCTCAGCGTCGGCAGTTCGCCGACCAGGCCGGGCAGGACGTCGCCGAAGCGCTCGATGGCCTGCGCATAGGCGCGTTCGACCTCAGCGGCGGCGCCGAAAGCCTCGATGATGAGGTCGATCGGCCCCTGCTGCAGATGCAGCCGGCCGTCGGGCAAGCGCGCCGAAACTGCGCAGGTCATCGCTCGTCCTTCCCCAGGCGCACGTGACCCGCGTGAGCAATGGCCTCTTCCAGGGTGACCGTGCGTGAGCTGTAGCCGCCCAGGGCAGCGTAGTCGTCGGCACGCAGGGTGAATTCGATCGGCGCCACCAGTGCCGGAGTGGGCACGTAGCCGAAGGACTTCTCCGGCATGCGCGCCACATCGACCATCAGCGTGATGCCGCCGCCCGGCCAGACGAAGGCCGGCGCACCGCCCAGGGTCACCTTGGTCAGCGTCTCGCGCACCGAGCGCGTGAGCCGAACGGGATTCTCCGTGACGCCGGCGCGCAACGAGCCTCCGGCCCCGGCCATGAACAGCACGGTGCAGAGCGCCGGCTCGCAATTCTCGGCGATGCGCTCGACCACCAGGCGGACCGGCGGCGGCATCGGTGCCGCTTGCGGTTTCAGATCTTGGTCGAGCTCGAACCACGCCGAATGCTCGCCCGTGGTCGAGACCATCAGCAACCGGAGGCCTGGCCAAGCCTGCTTGGGATCGATGCGGTCGATGATCTCCAGCGGGTCGCTGACGTCGGTGCCGCCCCAGCCCAGGCCAGGTTCGGCAACCTGGAAATAGCGGCCGGGCGTCGAGCGGCGACCGCGGACCCGGATGCCGGCCGGCTTCATGTCGAGAAAGACACCGCCCTGGTGCTCGCTCAGGACGCCAGTGATGTGATCGTCGACCACGATCACCTCATCGACATGGCCGTACCATTGCGGTGCGAACATGCCGATGGCGGCCGAACCGCAGCCCACCCGCATGCGTTCCTCGGCGACACCGTTCACAATCGGCGGCTTTTCCGCCTGGACGACGACGGTCGAACCGCCGTCGATCGAGAGTTCGACAGCCTCGCGATTGCAGAGGGCCAGCAGGACATCGCAGGTGACGACGCCTTCCTTCTTGCTACCGCCGGTCAGGTGATGCACGCCGCCCAACGACAGCATTTGGGAGCCGTATTCCGCCGTCGTGACGTGCCCCACTGCCTCACCCTTGACGCGCACCGCCGCCTGTTCCGGCCCGAGATAGCGGTCGGTGTCGATCTTCACCTTGACGCCGCAGTAGCTGAAGATGCCCTCGGTCACGACGGTGACCATGTCGATGCCGTCGTGCTTGGATGAGACGATGAAGGGTGCCGGCTTGTAGTCGGGATAGGTCGTGGTGGCGCCGATGCCGGTGACGAAGGCGCCCTCTCCCTTGCCCAGTTCGCCGCGCCAGGCGCCGCTGCCCTCGACGAAGGCGACGCGCGCAATGTCGGGCTTGGCCAGTAACACCAGCGGATCGACCCGAACCAGCTTGCCTTCCTCGTTGGCGTAGCGATCGCAAGCGCCGGCGCGGCCTGGCCTGATCCGGCAGAGCACGGGACAGGCGTCGCAGCGCACGATACCGGCGGTGCGTTCGGCCGCCGTGAGCGAGATGTCGTCGCTCATGCCCCTGTCCCCTTCAGAGCGCCCTCCTGAAGCTTGATTAGGGCCTCGCGCAGGCGGTGCGGCAACAAGGGAACTCGGTGAGCGCGCACGCCGGTCGCATGATGGACGGCGCCCAGGATGGCCGGCGCCGTCGGCACCAGCCCAGGCTCGCCCACACCCTTGGCGCCGGAAGGGCCGAGCGGCTCATGGTCCTCAATCAGGATGCACTCGATCTCCGGCACGTCGCCTATGGTCGGGATCAGGTAGTCGTGCAGGTTCTCGGTACGTCCGGGCAGGAATTCTTCCATCAGGGCGAGGCCCAGCCCCTGGGCGATACCACCCTCGATCTGGCCTTCGACCAGCATCGGGTTGATCGCCCTGCCGACGTCGTGGGCCGCCACGATGCGCAACACTTTTACGGTGCCCAGTTCCGTGTCGACCTCGACCGTGGCCATTTGCGCCGCAAAGGCATAAGTGGCGTAGGGAATGCCCTGGCCATTCACATCGAGCGGCGTGGTTGGCGGATCGAATGTGCCCTCGCCCATCAGCGTTCCCGTCGTCGCGAGGTCGACCGTGCGCACCTTCGCCCCGTCCCGAACCATAAGTCTGGCACCATCGAGCGAGAGCACCGCATCAGGTCCGGCGTTGGCCAGCCGCAGGATCTGCTGGCGGAGGTCCCGGCCCGCCGCCTCGGCCGCCCTGCCCGACACGAAGGTCTGGCGGGACGCCGAGGTCTTGCCGGCGTCGGCAGTGAGGTCGGTGTCGCCGGCGACCAGGGCGAACTGCGCCGCCGGCAGGCCTAGCGCATCGGCCGCGATCTGGGTCAGGATGGTGTTGCTGCCCTGCCCGATGTCGACCGCGCCGTTGTAGAGCGTGAGCGTGCCGGCCGGCGAGAGGCCTACGCGCATGCGCGAGGGATTGGACATCGAGGTATTGCCGATGCCGTACCACATGCAGCCGACGCCGACGCCACGCCGCCGGACACCCGCCTTGTCGTTGAAGGCCGCGGCCTCACCGTGAGCCTTGCGCCAATGAGGCCGCAATGCCTCGAGACACTGCGAAAGACCGGCGGAATGGGCCAGGACCTGTCCCGTCGCCGTCATGTCGCCGACCCGGAGCGCGTTGCGGTGCCGGAATTCCAGCCGGTCGATGCCGAGCTTGTCGGCCAGCTCGTCCATCATCGCCTCATGAGCGATGGCGGCCTGGGGCACGCCAAAACCGCGGAAGGCGCCGGCCGGCGGGCCGTTGGTGAAGAAGGCCTCGCCCCAGGTCCGCACATGGGGCACGGCATAGGGACCCATGGCATGGACGGGCACGCGATTGGCGACGGTCGGTCCCCACGAGGCGTAGGCGCCGGTGTCGAAGGTCGCCGATACATCGCAAGCCACCAGCCTGCCTTGGGCGTCGCAGCCGAACTTCGCCGAAATGCGGGCGGGGTGGCGCTTGGTGGTGGCAGCCATGCTCTCGGGCCGGGTGTAGACGCAGGCCACCGGACGCTTCAACAGCCACGCCGCGATCGCCACCAGCGGCTGGATGGAGAGATCGAGCTTGCCGCCGAAGCCGCCGCCGCAGGCGGTCGGCACGATGCGCACGCTCTCGGGCTTGAGCCGCATCACATTGGCGATCTCGTCGCGGTCCATATAGGGCGTCTGGGTCGTGACGTGGATTTCGATGCGGTCGCCTACCCGCTCGGCCCAGCCGGCCTCGGGTTCGATATAGGCATGTTCGACGAAAGCCGTCTCGAACGCACCCTCGGCCACGGCGGCACAGTCGGCGAAGGCCGCCGCGGCGTCGCCATGCCGCACACCGCCGTCCAGCAGCAGGTTCTTCGGCCGATTGGCCTGGACCAGCGGCGCGCCGGCGGCCGTCGCGGCGTCGATGCCCATCACCGGCGGTTCGGCAGTCCAGACGATCGGCACCTCGTCGTCGCGGATGGCCAGCACGTCCGCTCGGGCACCGACCAGCGCCAGCACCGCCTCGCCGCGGTAGCGCACGATCCCGTCGGCCAGCACCGGCTGGTCCTTGATCTCCGGGTAGATGCCGAAGCCGTTGAACGGCACGTCCGATGCCGTCAGCACGGCCGCCAACCGCTGGCGGAGCGGCGCCAGATCGCCCAGCGTGAACCGGCTGCGGTCATAGGGCGAGCGCACCACCCGGATCCAGAGCGCATCGGACGGAATGCCGTCGGCGCCGAAGACGTCGCGGCCCGTGACCTTGGCATGGCCGTCGACGCGGGCCACGCGGGCCCCCACCGCGGCACCTGCTTCAGGTGTTACCGTCGGCGCTTGCACGGAAACGGACAGAATGGCATCGACGATCTTGGTGTAGCCGGTGCACCGGCAGAGCACGCCCCCCAGGGCATCCTCGACCTGGCCGCGGCCGGGCCGGGCGGTCCGTCGCAACAATTCCTCGGCGGCCATCAGCATGCCCGGCGTGCAGATGCCGCATTGAGCGGCGCCATGGGCGAGGAATGATTTCTGCAACAGGGCAAGCGTGCCGTCGGCTCCAGCGAGGCCTTCGACCGTTTCGACGGCGCGGCCCTCGACCTGGCCGATCGCGACCAGGCAGGCACAGACCTGCCGGCCGTCGAGCAGCACGGTGCAGGCGCCGCAGTCGCCGGCGTCGCAGCCGACCTTGGTGCCGATGAGACCGAGATCGTCGCGCAGCGCCGTGGCAAGCCGGGTGACCGGCGGGCCGTTCCAGGCCACCGCCGCGCCGTTCAGGGTGAACGTCACTTTCATGGCATGACCCCGGCCAGCAGGCGGCGGAGCAGCACGAGGACGGAGTCACTGCGATAGCCCGCACTGCCACGCACATCGTCGATGGGGGTGAGCGGCGCGAGATGTGCGAGGTCGACCCTGTCGGCCAAATGTTCATCCAAGGGCGCGCCCGCGAGTGCGGCTTCGAGTGCCGGCAAACGCTGGGCGACGGGCGAGCAGGCACCGACGGCGACGCGAGCGTTGGCGACACGGCCGTCGGCGATCTCGAGGGTGGCGGCGACCATGGCGACCGAGATCACGAGATAGCGCCGGGCGCCGAGCTTCAGGAAAGCGCTCCTCGTCTCATGCGCGGGTTTTGGAACATGGATCGCCACGACTAACTCACCGGGCGTCAACGCGGTACGGCGAACGCCAGTGATGAACTGGTCGAGCGGCAGGCGCCGCGTCGCTGCCCGGCTCGCAAGCTCGATGTCGGCGCCCAGCGCCAGCAGGCAGGGCACGCCGTCGGCCGCCGGCGAAGCGTTGCAGAGGTTGCCGGCCAGCGTGCCGGCGTTCTGGATCTGGCGGCCACCGACCTCGCGCGCAGCCTGCCTCAGGCCGTCGAACAACGGCGGCAGGTCGGCCTCCAAAAACTCGCTCCAGGTCGTGGTGGCGCCCAGCCGCCAGCCCGTGGAGATGCTGGAAATACCGCGTAAAATGGGGATCGCACTGATATCGAGGACATCCTCCTCGATCACCCGGCCGACCCGCGCCGGATAGAAGTCGGTGCCGCCGGCCAGCACGGTGTACGGCCGCGCCAACGCGAGAAGCGCCTCCTCAAGGCGGTGAGGACGAAGGTAAATGCCCATATCGTTCGTGTACGTACGATGGCCAGAGAGGCCATGCGAGTCAAACGATTGAGTCCGATTCAGCCGATCTTGGACAGAAGATCGAGAAGCTGCCGCTGCTCCTGGGCAGTGAGCGGCTTCATGGTCTCACGCGACACCGCCGGGCCATTGATCAGGAGCTTGTTCACCAGCCGCTGGCCTTCGGTCGTCAGGCTGAGCAGTGTGCGTCGCGCATCGCCAGGATCGGGCCGCGAATCGACCAGCCCGCGTTCTTTCAGCCGCCGCACCACGCCCTGCATCGTGGCCTTGTCCATGCCGACCAGACGACCGAGCAGATTCTGCGAGAGTTCGTTGTACTCGTGCAGCTTCACCATGCTCGAGTACTGCGTCGGCGTGATGTTGGGATCGCCGATGCTGACCTGGAAGATGGCGCTGGCGCGTTGATGGGCGCGACGCAACAAGTAACCTACTTGCTCTTCGATGCGGTATGGCCGCGATGCCGGACTTGATGCCGACTTTGGCTCTTGCTGTTTTCTTGCGACGTTGCTTCGCATCGCCCCCGCCTCTGTTGCTCCTTGGCTACACCGGTCGCGCGCGTCGCACAACGGTCACATAACACTCGTCAGCGGCGGTGAATGTTCGCGGCCTCTTGACTCATTCGCGCTGGCGCGGCAGCGCGAGACTCTCGACCGACTGCAACCTGTATCGCGACGACCCGGCACCGTATCGCCCTGAACCGCAGTTCGATAGGTCGCCATGCAGGGACGGTGACGCGACGCCAAGGCAGTGGCAGTCTCGCCCGCCTCACTCATCACAGGACAGCTCAATGCCCGGCGCGCTCGAAGGCATCAAGATCGTCGACCTCACCAACATCATCCTCGGTCCCTATGGAACGATGCTGCTGGCCGACCAGGGTGCCGAAGTCATCAAGGTCGAGGCACCGGAAGGTGATGCCGTGCGCCATATCGGCAAGCCGGGCAAGAACCCCGGGATGGGCCCGACCTATCTCTACGTGAACCGCAACAAGCGGTCGCTCTGCCTCGACCTCAAGGACAAAGCGGCACGAGCGGCGCTGCTCAAGGTGGTGGCGACAGCCGATGCCTTCGTCCACGCACTCAGGCCACAGGCCATCGAGGGTCTCGGGTTGGGCTACGAGGACGTCCGGAAAGTCAATTCCAACATTGTCTATGTCGGCGCCTACGGCTTTTCCGCCGACGGTCCTTACGGAAAACTGCCGGCCTACGATGACGCCATCCAGGCCCGCTTCGGCATCGCCGACCTCATGGGCCGCGCCGCCGGCGACGACGTGCCGCGCTATCCGCCCACCATCCTCGCCGACAAGACCGTAGGGCTCACCTTCGCGTTCTCGACCTTGTCGGCACTGATGCACCGCCAGCGCACCGGCGAAGGCCAGTTCGTCGAAGTGCCGATGTTCGAGACCATGGCCGCCTGGCTGATGGTCGAGCATCTGTGGGAGCGCACCTTCAGCGACGACGGCGAGGTCGGCTACTCGCGACTGCTGTCGCGCAGCCGCAAGCCCTACCGCACCCTGGATGGTTGGATGGCGATCCTGCCCTACAACGACAAGCACTGGCGGAACTTCTTCGAGATCGTCGGCCGGCCCGAGGTTCTGAAGGACCCGCGCTATTCGACCCTCAACGCCCGCTCCATGCATATCTCGGACATGTACGCGATGGTCGAGGCGCTCGCCCCCGGCCGCACCACGGCTGACTGGGTGAAATTGCTCGACGAGGGCCAGATCCCCAATGCGCCGGTCTCGCGCCCGGCCGACCTGTTCGAGGACCCGCACCTGATCTGGCGTCAGCTCTTCCGCAAGTACCCGCACCCCAGCGAGGGCGAGATCATGATGGTCGAGCCGCCGATGCGGATGAGCCGGACCCCGCCCGCCATCCGGTCGATGGCGCCGCTCCAGGGCGCCGATTCGCGCGCCATCCTTGCCGAGGCCGGAGTGGACGCGGCGGATATCGAGGCCCTGAAGACGGCGGGTGCCCTGATCGAGCCCGGCTGACGATCAAACGCGATCAGGCGCCGACCGCAAGCTCCGCTGCCGCCAGGTCCTCCAGCGCAGCCCCTACCGACTTGAAGAGCGTGATGGTCGTGGCATCGCCCGGTAGCCGGCCGGTCTGCTGTCCCCTGGTCAGCTCGAACAGGTCGGCGATGACGTCGTCTTCGTCGATGGTGCCATTGGCCAGCGGCTGGATGATGTCGCCTGCCTCCTTGAGGGCTCCGGCCCGGGTATCGACATAAACCCGCGCCCGCCAGGCTGCTTTGTCGTCGCTTTCACGCATTTCGGGCATGTAGGCGCCGACCAGATCGAGATGCTGCCCCCCGTGCAGCCACGCACCCTCGACCAGCGGCATCTTCGACAGGGTCGCACACGACACGATATCGGCCTCTCCGATCGCCGTCTTGCGGTCGGCCACGGCGCGCACGGCAATCGGCCGGCCGAGCGCCTGCGGCAGCGAGCCCGCGAGCTCCGTCGCCAGCGCCTCGGCATGTGCCGGAGTCCGGCCCCAAATGGCGACCTCCCGGATCGGCCGGACCTTGGCGTGGACGCGGACGAGCTGGGGCGCCAGGGCGCCCGTGCCGATCATCAGAAGCCGCGACGAATCGGGCCGCGACAGATAGCGCGAGGCAAGTCCCGACGCGCAGGCCGTTCGTCGTTTGGTGAGCATCGTGCCGTCCAGCATCGCCAATGTCTGGCCGGTGGTGCCGTCAAGCAGGAGATACTGGCCGTAGATCGATGGCAGCGCGCGACGGTCGTTGTCCGGGAACACCGTCACGATCTTGACGCCAATCCGCGGCGCCATGGCCGGAGAGGACAACGCGCGGGTCCAGGCTGGCATCAGCAGGAGCATGGCATCGGCCGACCCGGGGCCGAGTGGCGCCTTGACCGGATGGTGATGCCGCAGAGGCATCTCGCAGCCGGCGCGGAAGAGAGATTCAAGGCGGGCGATTAGCGCGAGGTCGTCAAGAGCGGCATCGACCTCGGCGGCCGACAGAATTTTCACGAAAACGGGCCACGCGTGGCGGGCGCCGCGAGGTCCGGCGCGACCAGGGCGCTTTGGCGCTCTATTGCCCTCTGGCCGGGCGATGCCGGACCGGTAGCGGTCGGCGCGGGCTGCTGTGCGGCAAGGCCTGCGCGGAGGTGGGCGGCCTCGCGCTCCAGTCGCGCGGCCTCGCTGCCGGCCTCGCGTGCGCGCCGGCGATGATGCCGGGCGGCCCACCAGCCGAGGCCCAGCCCGGCCAGGACGCCCAGCAGCAGGAGGCCGACAACCAGCAGGTAGACTGGCATCACGATGATGTGGGGCAGCGGCCACAGGGCAAGCTGCACGAGCTGGGTGTTGCTGACGGCCATCAGCACGCCAACCAGGACGAAGAGCAGAAACAGGGCGCGGGAGAGGATCTTCATGCGGCGGACAGCATGGCACACCGCGACGGCAGGAGGCGAGCCAAGGCGAGGCAGCGCTACTTCTTGTCGCCCGCCTTTTCGTCGGCCGGCAACAGGCCTGCCGCACGAGCCGCTTCCTTGTTCAGCCGGTCGCGCAGGTCCTTGCCGGTCTTGAAATAGGGCACGCGCTTGGAGGCCACCGCGACCTGCTCGCCGGTCCGCGGATTGCGGCCAGTGCGCGGATCACGTTTCTTCACGGAGAAGGCGCCGAAGCCCCGCAATTCGACCCGATGGCCCGAGGCCAACGCTTTGGAGATTTCATCGAAGACCGTCGCGACGATCCGCTCGACATCCCGTTGATAGAGATGCGGATTCCGGGCCGCCAGGCGGGCAATCAGCTCGGACTTTGTCATCGCGGTTCCATGGCAAGGCCCGACGGGCCCCGAGGTCAAGGATTTAAGTCTTTGATATTAAACTAAATAACAGCCTCGTCAAGCCTAAGCCCTTGAAAGCAAAAGAAAAGGCCGGCCCTTGCGGGCCGGCCTTCCATTCGATTGTCTCGAACGGCCTACTTCTCGTCGTCTTCGCCCTTCTTCTGGGCCCGGCTGAGGGCCGCGCCCAGGATGTCGCCCAGGCTGGCGCCCGAGTCGGACGAGCCGAAATCGGCCATCGCCTTCTTCTCTTCGTCCATCTCGCGCGCCTTGACCGACAGCACGACCCGGCGCGAGGCCTTGTCGATGTTGGTGATCTTGGCGTCGAGCTTGTCGCCGATGGCGTAGCGGTCGGGACGCTGCTCGGAGCGGTCGCGGCTGAGCTCGGACTTGCGGATGAAGCCCGGGATGCCGTCCTGCACCGTGACGTCGATGCCGTTGTCCTGGATGCCGGCCACGATGACGGTGACCACGTCGCCCTTCTTGGCGACGATGCCGACGTTCTCGAACGGATCGTTGGCGAGCTGCTTGATGCCAAGCGAGATGCGCTCCTTGTCGATGTCGACGTCGAGGACCTTGACCTTGACCTGGTCGCCCTTCTTGAAGTCGCGGATCGCCTCGTCGCCGGCCTTGTCCCAGCTCAGATCGCTGAGATGGACCATGCCATCGATGTCGCCGGGCAGGCCGACGAACAGGCCGAACTCGGTGATGTTGCGGACCTCGCCTTCCAGCTCGGTGCCCGCCGGATACTTCTCGGCGAAGCTCTCCCACGGGTTAGCCATGCACTGCTTGAGGCCGAGAGAGATGCGGCGCTTGGACATGTCGACGTCCAGCACCATCACTTCGACTTCCTGCGAGGTCGA
>JAUXWB010000016.1 GCA_030684475.1 Reyranella sp.
TGGTGCCCCCGGTCGGACTCGAACCAACACTTCCGTGAGGAAACCTGATTTTGAGTCAGGCGCGTCTACCAATTCCGCCACGGGGGCACGCTGTCGTGCGGCGCGAATAAAGCCGATGGGCGGAACCGGGTCAACGCTTGCGAGGCCCCTGTTCGTCCGGTTTTATGGCGCCGGCATCCAGGAAACGCCGCCGGAGGAAGTTTTAGAGTGCATCCGTACATCCACGCCCAGACGAACCCGGACAAGCCCGCCTACATCATGGCCGGCAGCAGCGAGACGGTGACCTACCGGCAGCTCGACGAACAATCCAACCGCATCGCGCAACTGTTCCGCTCGCTGGGACTCAAGGCCGGCGACCACGTCGCCCTCTTCCTCGAGAACAATCCGCGCTTCTTCGAAATCTGCTGGGGCGCCCAGCGCTCGGGGCTGGTCTACACCGCGATCAGCTCGCGACTGACGGCCGCCGAGGTCAACTACATCGTCACGGACTGCGGTGCCAGACTGTTCGTCACCTCGAAGTACCTCGCCGAGAGGGCGGCCGAGCTGGCGCCGCTGCTCGCGGGCGTCCAGAGCCGCTTCATGATCGGCGGCACGATCGATGGCTACCAGTCATGGGAAGACACGGTCGCGAGGTTCCCGGCAATGCCTATCGCCGACCAGACGGCGGGCCACGACATGCTCTATTCATCGGGCACCACCGGCCGGCCGAAGGGCGTCATGCCGGTGGTCGAGCCGCAGCCGATCGACTACGACAACCCTCTACTCACCATCAGCCGCAAGCTCTACGGCATCGACCGGGACACGATCTATCTTTCGCCGGCGCCGCTCTATCACGCGGCCCCCCTGCGCTTCAACATGAGCGTCATGAGGCTGGGCGGCACGTCGGTGATCATGGAGCATTTCGACGCCGAGGAGTTCCTGAAGCTCGTGCCGAAGTACAAGGCCACCCACACCCAGGTCGTGCCGACCATGTTCGTGCGCTTCCTCAAACTGCCTGATGAGGTGCGCGCGAAATACGACATGTCCTCGCTCCGATGCGCGATCCATGCCGCCGCGCCCTGCCCGATCCCGACCAAGGAAGCGATGATCGAGTGGTGGGGCCCGATCATCTGGGAATATTACGGCGGCACCGAAGGCAACGGCCTCACCATGTGCAACGCCCAGGAATGGATGGCGCACAAGGGCACCGTCGGCCGCGCCATCGTCGGCAAGCTGAAGATCTGCGACGACGAGAGCAACGAGCTACCGACGGGCGAACCCGGCACCGTCTATTTCGCCGAGGGCCGGCCGTTCGAGTATCACAACGACCCGAAGAAAACCGCCGAGTCGCGCCATCCCAAGGGGTGGACCACACTCGGCGACGTCGGCTACGTCGATGCCGACGGCTTCCTGCACCTGACCGATCGCAAGGCGTTCATGATCATCGCCGGCGGGGTCAACATCTACCCGCAGGAATGCGAGAACCTGCTGATCAATCATCCCCAGGTCATGGACTGCGCCGTGTTCGGCGTGCCCAACGACGATTTCGGCGAGGAAGTGAAGGCGGTGGTGCAGCCGCGCAGCATGGCCGACGCCGGCCCTGCCCTGGCCGAGGAGCTGATCGCCTACTGCAGGCAGCATCTCTCGGCCATCAAGTGCCCGCGCAGCGTGGATTTCGAGGCCGAACTGCCGCGCCATCCCACCGGCAAGCTCTATAAACGTCTGCTGCGCGACCGCTATTGGCAGGGCCGGGAGAATCGAATCTGACCGCACCCTGAGGAGCCCGCCGGAGGTGGGAGCCTCGAAGGATGAGGTGGAAATGAACGGAGGAAACACCATGAAAGCTGCCGTCGTCACCGAAAACGGTGTCCAGTACAAGGACGCACCCAAGCCCTCACCCAAGCCCAACGAGATCCTGATCAAGGTGAAGGCGGCCTCGCTCAACCGCGCCGACCTCGCGGTCGCGTCGGGCCAGGCCCATGGCCGGGTCGGCGGCCCGGGAACCATCGTCGGCCTGGAGTGCGCCGGCGAAGTCGAAGCCGTCGGCGCCGACGTGAAGGACTTCAAGCCGGGCGACCGGGTCATGAGCTCTGCCGCCGGCGGCTTCGCCGAGTACGCCGTCGCGGATTGGGGACGCGCCCACAAGATCCCCGCCAACAACATGAGCTACGAGCAGGCGGCCTGCATGCCCGTGGCGGTGCAGACCATGCACAATGCGTTGGTCGGTGCTGGCCGCCTCAAGAAGGGTGAGTCGGTCCTGATCCAGGGCGCAAGCTCTGGAGTCGGGCTGCTCGGCATGCAGATCGCCAAGATCATGGGCGCTTCCGTCGTGCTCGGCAGCTCGACCAACGACGGCCGCCGTGCGCGGCTGGGCGAGTTCGGCTGCGACGTGGCGATCGACACGCGCGATCCGAAGTGGCCGGAGAAGGTCAAGGAAGCGACCGGCGGCAAGGGCGTCGACCTGATCGTCGACCAGGTGTCAGGCGGCGTGATGAACCAGAACATGGAGGCCGCCGCCATCCTCGGCCGCATCGTCAATGTCGGCCGGCTGGGCGGCATGAAGGGCGAGTTCAACTTCGACCTGCACGCGCTGAAGCGCATCGACTATATCGGCGTCACCTTCCGGACCCGCAGCCCCGATGAGGTCCGCGACATCGTGCAGGCCGCCCGCAAGGACCTGTGGACGGCCATCGAGGACGGC
>JAUXWB010000017.1 GCA_030684475.1 Reyranella sp.
CTCTTTCCAGCCAGCAACACCCCATGATTCGTCTCGACAACATCAGCAAGCAGAACGGCCATCAGATCCTGTTCATCGACGCGTCGATGGGCCTCCAGAAGGGCGAGAAGGTGGGGCTGGTCGGGCCCAATGGCGCCGGCAAGACGACGCTTTTCCGCATGATCGCGGGCGAGGAGCAGCCCGACGACGGCCAGGTGACGATCGATGCCGGCATGACCATCGGCTATTTCAGCCAGGACGTCGGCGAGATGTCGGGCCAGAGCGCGGTCGCCGCAGTGATGGACGGCGTCGGGCCGGTGAGTGCGCTCGCCACCGAGATGGCCGCGCTCGAGGCCGCGATGGCCGATCCGGCGCAGGCCGACGGGATGGACGCCCTCGTGGAGCGCTATGGCGAGGTGCAGGCGCGCTTCGGCGAGCTCGATGGCTATGCGCTGGAGGCCCGCGCGCGGGAGGTGCTCGCGGGGCTGAGCTTCAGCCAGGAGCGCATGGACGGCGACGTCGGGCTTCTGTCCGGCGGCTGGAAGATGCGCGTGGCGCTCGCCCGCATCCTCCTGATGCGGCCCGATGCCATGCTGCTCGACGAGCCCAGCAACCATCTCGATCTCGAAAGCCTGATCTGGCTGGAGGCGTTCCTCAAGAACTACGAGGGCGCGCTGCTGATGACCTCGCACGACCGCGAGTTCATGAACCGCATCGTCGGCAAGGTGGTGGAGATCGACGGCGGCACGCTCATCACCTATTCGGGCAACTTCGATTTCTACGAGGTTCAGCGCAGCGTCGGCGAGAAGCAGCGCCAGGCGCAGTTCGAGCGCCAGCAGGCGATGCTGGCCAAGGAGATGAAGTTCATCGAGCGCTTCAAGGCGCGGGCGTCCCATGCCGCCCAGGTGCAGAGCCGGGTGAAGAAGCTCGATAAGATCGAGAAGATCGAACCGCCCCGGCGCCGCCAGTCGGTCCAGTTCGAGTTCCGCAGCCCGCCACGCTCGGGCGACGACGTCGTGAGCTTCAGGGGCGTCCACAAGGGCTATGGCACGCAGCCGATCTATACGGGGCTCGATCTGCGCCTGCGCCGTCAGGAACGCTGGTGCGTGCTGGGCGCCAATGGTGCCGGCAAGTCGACGCTGCTGAAGCTGGTGGCGGGCGAGACCGAGCCGGACCAGGGCAGCGTGGCGATCGGCGCCAGCGTCCGGATGGGCTACTTCGCCCAGCACTCCATGGACCTATTGGACGGCGACGATACGGTGTTCGAATCGCTGGACGAGTCGTTCCCGCAGGCTGGCACGGGGGCGCTGAAGTCGCTGGCCGGCTGCTTCGGCTTCTCCGGCGACGATGTCGAGAAGCCCTGCCGCGTGCTGTCGGGCGGCGAGAAGGCCCGCCTGGTGATGGCCAAGATGCTGTTCGACCCGCCCAATTTCCTGGTGCTCGACGAGCCGACCAACCATCTCGACATGGCCACCAAGGAGATGCTGGTCGCGGCACTCCGGGATTTCGAAGGCACCATGCTGTTCGTCAGCCACGACCGCCACTTCCTGTCCGCCCTCTCGAACCGCGTCCTCGAATTGACCCCCGACGGCGTCCACCAGTACGGCGGCGGCTACACGGAATATGTCGCCCGGACGGGCCAGGAAGCGCCGGGGCTGCATCCGGGCGTATAAGCGGTGC
>JAUXWB010000037.1 GCA_030684475.1 Reyranella sp.
TCGACCGACGAGGCGATCACGCCGAGCGTCGCAAAATACATGGCGTGGCGATCGCGCGGGATGATTTGCGTCGAGATCGGTTCGACCGCGAGGCCCATCGCCCTGGCGACGTGTTCCTCGCCGCGCGGATCGATATGCGCAAAGGTTCCGACCGACCCCGAGATCGCGCAGGTCGCGACTTCCTTGCGCGCGGCGACCAGGCGTTCCCGGGCGCGCGAAAATTCGGCATAGGCGACAGCGAGCTTCAGGCCGAACGTGACGGGTTCGGCGTGGATGGCGTGGGAGCGGCCGATGGTCGGCGTCATCTTGTGCTCGAAGGCGCGCCGCTTCAGCGCCGCCAGCACCTTGTCGATGTCGGCGATCAGCATATCCGCCGCACGGGTGAGCTGGACGTTGAAACAGGTGTCGAGCACGTCCGACGAGGTCATGCCCTGGTGCACGAAGCGCGAATCCGGACCGACGAATTCGGCGAGATGGGTGAGGAAGGCGATGACGTCATGCTTGACCTCGCGTTCGATCTCGTCGATCCGCGCGACATCGAACTGGGCGTCCTTGCCCCTGGCCCAGATGGTTTTGGCGGCCTCTTTCGGGATCACGCCGAGTTCGGCCTGGGCATCCGAGGCATGGGCCTCGATCTCGAACCAGATTTTGAAACGGGTCAGCGGTTCCCAGATGGCGGCCATTTCCGGGCGGGTATAGCGGGGGATCATCGAGGACTCCGGGCGGGCAAAGCGGGGGATCGCGCGCGATTCCCGGCCGATTGTTTTTACGCCGCGCTTTAGCAGAGCCGCCCCGGTGAGACAAACCTCGGCCCGGCCGGGTGCGAGAGACGCCCGGCGGGTCGGCCAGGCCAGGCTCTGATCACAAAATATTGAATGACAGATATTGTAATTTGTTAGCGAGAGGCTATATCGCTCGTGACGCCGCTGAAGGGCGTCACCTTTGGCTCCCGGCCGATCGACCGCGGGCCAGCGGACTTGCAGAGGACTTAGCCATGACGATCGAGATCTTTGATTTTTTCCAACACATCCAACGCTGGCTCGACGCCCAGGTTGCCCGCCATCTTGAGGCGCAGGCCAGCCGTTTAGCCCGTTAAAAGAGGGCGGCGTTGGCCGCCACAACGACTGGAAGCAGACGGTGCGCGCATGAACGAGAATGTAGTTCTGACCCCCGAGCGGATCCTCGAAGTCACCGAGGACGTGCTGCGCCGTTTCGGGCTGGCTAAAGCCACCGTGGTGGATGTCGCCCGCGCGCTCGATGTCAGCCATGGCAGCGTCTACCGGCATTTTCCCAGCAAGGCCTCGTTGCGCCAGGCGGTCGCCAAACGCTGGCTCGACCGCTTCAATGCGCCGCTGCAGAAGATCGTGGAAGGGCCGGGACCGGCGCCGGTCCGGCTGGAGCGCTGGCTGCGCACGCTGTTTGCGGCCAGGCACAAGAAACTGTCCGACGACCCCGAGATGTTCGCGACCTATCTGGCGCTGGCGCAGGAAGCCTGCCAGGCGGTGAGTTCACACAAGGAATGCCTCTGCGACCAGGTCGAGCATATCCTGTCCGACGGCGTGAAGCAGGGCGCGTTCGAGATCGCCGACGTCAAGGCGACGTCGCGCGCGGTATTCGACGCGACCATTCGCTTCCATCATCCCGCCCATGCCGAGGAATGGAGCGACCCGGCATTCGCCGCGCGGATCGACGCCGTGCTGGCGCTGCTGCTGCGTGGACTGGAAGCGCCGCGCAAGCGCTGAACCATCTCCGAGCTATTGCCCCCGCTCCGCGCAACTGCGTGCGAATGCCGAGGCGTACCCCTGCGGCTTCAGTGTGATTGCAATCGCACGTCGCTCCGTTGTTTGATATCTATCAACAACGCTAGAGCAATTTCCACTTCTAATGCTTCATCCTTCGAGACGCATCGATTGGCGATGCTCTTGCTC
Organism: Reyranella sp.; assembly: GCA_030684475.1. GTDB lineage: Bacteria > Pseudomonadota > Alphaproteobacteria > Reyranellales > Reyranellaceae > Reyranella. Next base: position 1,929 of record JAUXWB010000037.1, read on the forward strand.
CCCTCCCTCCACGCGCCCTTGCGCGTGGCGGGGAGGGGTCGGGGGCGGGGGGGTAGCGCGGCGTTTACCGATGCAGCGGTTCAAGCCGATGGACCCCCCACCCCCGACCTCGAGAGCGAGCTTCGCTCGCCTCGGACCCCGCCGCTTTCGCGGGGGGAGGGGAGAAGTAAGCGCGCTGGCTCGGTGACCTGGAAAGCGCACCAGCGAGCCGAATGACAGACGCGGAGGAAACCGTGCTGCTGGCTGTCTTTGCGGATATCCATGCCAACCGGCAGGCGTTTTCAGCGTGCCTCGACTTTGCACGGGCGCGCGGCGCGCAGCGGATGATCCTGCTTGGCGACTATGTCGGCTATGGCGCCGATCCGGAATGGACGGTCGAGACGGTGATGGGCCTCGTCAACAGTGGCGCCATGGCCGTGCGCGGCAACCACGACAACGCCATCAGCGCGCCCTCCGAAACCATGAATGCCGAAGCCCAGGCCGCGATCGAATGGACCCGCGGGCGGCTGAGCGCGGCGCAGCGGCGCTTTCTCGCGGAATTGCCGATGACGTTGCAGGAGGACGATCGCCTCTACGTGCATTCCGAAGCAAGCTCTCCCGAGCGATGGCGCTACGTCCAGAGCACGGCGGATGCGGCCCGCAGTATTGCCGCGACCGATGCCCATGTCACCTTCTGCGGACACATTCACCTGCCGTCGCTCTATTCGATGTCCGCGGCCGCGAAGATGACGAGCTTCATTCCGACCGCGGGAGTGCCGGTGCCGTTGCCGGGAGGGCGGCGCTGGCTCGCCGTTCTCGGCTCGGTCGGGCAGCCGCGCGATCGCAATCCGGCGGCCGCGTTCGCGATGCTCGATACCGAGACAAGGGAGATCACCTATTGCCGGGTGCCCTATGATGTCGAGGCGGCGGCGCAGCGGATTCGCGACAACGGCCTGCCGCTCTGGCTGGCCGACCGGCTGATGGTCGGAAGGTAAGCGATGGCGAAAATATCGGTTGAGCCGGGCGCCGTCATCGACGGCTTCACCATCGGGGAGTGCGTCCATCGCGGCGGCATGGCGACGCTGTGGAGCGTGACCTCGCCCGACAGCGACACGCCGATGCTGATGAAGATACCGAGGGTTTCCGAGGGCGAGGATCCCGCTGCCATCGTCGGCTTCGAGATGGAACAGATGATCATGCCGCGGTTGTCGGGACCGCATGTGCCGGCCTGTTTCGGGGCAGGCGATTTCGCGCGGCAGCCCTATGTCGTGATCGAACGGATTCCGGGCAAAACCCTTTACGAACGCGTCAGCGAGCTGCCGATTTCCTGGGAAGAGGCGAGGGCCCTCGCCGGCAAGATCGCCACCGCGCTGGCCGACCTGCATACCCAGAACGTCATCCATCACGACATCAAGCCGAGCAGCATCATGTTTCGTCCCTCCGGCGAGGCGGTGCTGATCGATTTCGAGTTGTCGCATCACAATCAGCTGCCGGATCTGCTGCAGGAAGAATTCCGGCTGCCCTACGGCAACGCGCCCTACATGGCGCCCGAGCGCCTGCTCGGCGTGCGTGACGATCCGCGCAGCGACCTGTTTTCGCTCGGCGTGCTGTTGTACTTCCTCACGACCGGAGTGCGGCCGTTCGGCGAGAGCGAGACCCTGCGCGGCATGCGGCGGCGGCTGTGGCGCGATCCGTATCCGCCGCTCAAACTCAAGCCGGACTACCCGCCATGGCTGCAGGAAGTGGTGCTGCGCTGCCTCGAGATCGAGCCGGTCTGGCGTTACCCCACGGCGTCGCAACTGGCGTTCGAGCTCGCGCATCCCGACCAGGTCAAGCTGACCGCGCGCTCGGAGCGCCGGGGCCGCGATCCCTTCCGTACGGTGATGCGCCGCCGCTTCAATCGAGAGCTGAAGCAGCCGAGACCGAAAGCAGACCTCGCCGCGCAACTGGCGTCGTGTCCGATCGTGGCGGTGGCGCTCGATACCGCGGAGGGGACGGACGAGCTGAACGAGGCGTTGCGCGTCACCGCCGGACGAATCCTGGCGACGCTGCCCTCCGCGCGGCTGGCATGCCTCAACGTGCTCAAGCTCAGCCGCGTCGCCATCGACAAGACGCTCGACGAGCAGGGCAACAACAAGCACATCGAACGGATGGTGAGCTTGCGGCATTGGGCGGCGCCGCTGGAGCTCGACGATAACAGGCTGACGGTCCATGTACTGGAAGCAATGGACCCCGCGGCGGCGATCCTGGAGTTTGCCGCCGTCAATCACGTCGATCATATCGTCATCGGCGCGCGCCGCGGTTCGCTGGTGCGCACCCTGCTTGGCAGCGTCTCCGCCCAGGTGGCGACCGAGGCGGGCTGCAGCGTGACCGTGGTGCGGCCACGGCGACCGGCGGCGCTGCCGGAGATGGAAACGGGCAAGGTGACGGACGAGGAATCGTAGGGTGGCGAAGCCAACGGTCGCGCGAATGCGCGCCGGTTGGCCTCGCGCGCGTTCCAGAATATCCCGGGAGAGCCTGATGAAGGACTAAATCGCTTCGCCGCGCGCCAGCGCCGCTGCACCGCGGATCGCCGAAATATTGGCCTTGTAGCTTTCCATGGTGCCGCCCTTGAACACCGCCGAGCCCGCGACGAGGGCATTGGCGCCGGCGGCGGCAAGTGCGCCGGATACGTCCGGCCCGACACCGCCGTCGACCTCGATGTCGATCGGCCGTCCTGCGGTCATCGCCCTGAGGTCGCGGATCTTGCCCAGCGCAGAAGGGATAAAGGCCTGACCGCCGAAGCCGGGATTGACCGACATCACCAGCACCAGGTCGATCAGGTCGATGACATACTCGATCGCCGATATCGGCGTGCCCGGATTGAGCGAGACGCCGGCCTTCTTGCC
>JAUXWB010000038.1 GCA_030684475.1 Reyranella sp.
CCGACCCGCAGCATCTGCCGCAGCACCTCGCGCGGCTCGCGCGTCGCCTGCAGTGTCTGGCCGAGGATCACATAGTCGAAGGCGGCGTCGGGGTAGGCCCGCAGATCGGCATCGGCATCGCCCTGGATCACCGACAGGCCGTTGGCGACGCAGGCGTTCACGCCGGCCTGGCTGAGTTCCATGCCGCGCGCATCGACCCGCTTGAAGTTCACCAGGTAGGCCAGCAGCGCGCCGTCGCCGCAGCCGACGTCGAGCGCACGGGTGTCGGGCGCCACCATGTCGGCGATGAGCTGGAGATCGGCACGGATGGACTTCACGACACGCCCTCGAGGCCGCGCACGGCGGCCGCGCCCTTGAGGAAGCCGCTGAGCGTGCGGAACATCTCCGGCTCGTCGAGCAGGAAGGCGTCGTGGCCCTTGTCGCTGGCGACCTCGACGAACGACACGTTGGCCGCCGCCGCATTCAGCGCATGGACGATCTCGCGGCTCTCGCGCGTCGGGAACAGCCAGTCGCTGGTGAAGGACATCAGGCAGAAGCGCGTGGGCGAGCCGCGGAAGGCATTCGCCAGCACCCCGTCATGGGCCCTGGCGAGGTCGAAATAATCCATTGCCCGTGTGATGTAGAGGTAGCTGTTGGCGTCGAAGCGGTCGACGAAGGTGGAGCCCTGGTGACGCAGGTAGCTCTCGACCTGGAAATCGGCGTCGAAACCGAAGCCGAGCGCGTTGCGGTCCTGCAGCGCGCGACCGAACTTGCGCTGCAGCGCCTGCTCCGAGAGATAAGTGATATGAGCGGTCATGCGCGCAACCGCGAGGCCGCGCGCCGGCACCGTCTGGTGGAGGCGATAGTCGCCGCCCTTCCATTCCGGATCGGCCATGATCGCCTGCCGCCCGACCTCGTGGAACGCGATGTTCTGCGCCGAATGATTCGCGGCGCAGGCGATCGGCACGGCCGAGAAGACGCGCTTGGGATAGCTCGCCGCCCATTCCAGCACCTGCATGCCGCCCATCGATCCGCCAATGACACAGAAAAGATCGGGGATGCCGAGATGATCGAGCAGTGCCGCCTGGGCGCGCACCATGTCGGCGATGGTCACCACGGGGAAGCGCAGGTTCCAGGGCTGGCCGGTCGCAGCCTCGCGCGCCAGCGGACCGGTCGTCCCCATGCAGTGGCCCAGCACGTTGACGCAGATGATGAAGTAGCGCGCCGGATCGAGGACCTTACCCGGTCCGACCAGGCTCTCCCACCAGCCTTCCTTGCCCGTCACCGGATGCCGCTCGGCGACGAACTGGTCGCAGCTGAGCGGGTGGCAGACCAGGATCGCATTGGTCTTGTCGGCGTTGAGCGTGCCGTAGGTCTGGTAGGCGACCCGGTAGGGACCGAGATCCACGCCGCAATCGAGCCGAAGCGGCCGCTCGACACCAAGGACCGCGTGGCGGCATTGGGCGAGAGCCTTGCGTTCGGCGTCGGTCAGGTCCTGGAGCACACTCCCTCTCCCAACGAAAAAGCCCCCGACCGGAAGGGCGGGGGCTTTTTTCAAGCTCTCCGACCTTTTAGCGGGGATTAACGTGGCCGCAAGCCGGTCGGCTCAAATTCCACGGACGGCTTCTATACGAACCTCGGCTCACCGGGGCAAGCGCCTTGAGGCTTGTTTGCCTTTACGCGATGTGGCTGAACGTAGTATCGCCGCAGCGCACAGGAATTACCGGCCTTATGAACGCACCCAGTCTCGACAGCCTGCGGCAAGAAATCGACGCCATCGACGGCAAACTGCACGGCTTGATCGGCCGCCGCGCCGACGTGGTCGGCCGAATCGCTGGCACCAAGCCGGCCGGCGGGCTGGCTCTGCGGCCGGGCCGGGAGGCCCACGTCATGCGCCAGCGCCTGGCCAGTCACCAAGGCCCTTTCCCGGCGACGGCCATCTTCCGCATGTGGCGCGAGATGATGTGCGCCCTCACCCTGATGCAGACGCCGGGACTGAAGATCGCCATCTGCCGGCCGGCCGAGCAGCCCGGCTACTGGGATCTCGCGCGCGATCATTTCGGCTGCCAGATTCCCTTCGTCGCCCACGACACGCCGGCCCAGGTGCTGGCGGCGGTGCGCGGCGGTCCGACGACACTCGGCATCGTGCCGGCCCCGATCGAATCCGATGTCGCCCCGTGGTGGTCGCTGCTCGCAGGCGGCGACGCCACCCTGCCCAACATCGTGGCCCGCCTGCCCTTTCTCGCCATGCCCAACGCGCGGGCCCGCGGCATCTCGGCCCTCGTGCTCGCCCGCATGGAGCCCGAGGAAAGCGGCGACGACCGCGCCCTCGTCGCGATCGAAACGCCGGCCGGCCTCAGCCGCGACCGAATCGCCGCCGGCCTGGCCAAGGTCGGGTTGCCGACTTTCACATCGGCGCTGGACCAGGTTGTCGACGGCGTGCATCACTATCTCATCGAACTGCCGGGCGTGATCGTCGATGGCGACCCGCGACTGCGCGAACTGGGAGCGGCCTTGGGACTGAAGAGCGGTCGTGTCGCCGCGATCGGCGCCTATGCCGTTCCGGCGGACGCGCGGCCCTGATCATTTCTTACGGGAGACTGCCATGACCGCGCTCATCCCGCGTCCGGGCATCATGAAGATCGCGCCCTATGTGCCGGGCAAGGACTCGGTCGAGGGCAAGGAGACCGTCGCCAAGCTGTCGTCCAACGAGGGGGCACTTGGGCCGAGCCCCAAGGCGATGGCGGCCTACGCCAAGGCGGCAGTCGAGCTGCATCGCTACCCCGACGGCAACGCCGAGAGGCTGCGCGGCGCGATCGGCCGCCACTATGGTCTCGATGCGGCGCGCATCGTCTGCGGCGCTGGCTCCGACGAACTGCTCAACCTGCTGATCCGCGCCTACTGCGGACCGGGCGACGAGCTGCTCTACAGCCGGTTCGGCTTCCTGATGTACCCGATCAACGCGCTCGGCGTCGGCGCCACGCCGGTGGCGGCGCCGGAGACGGACTACCGCGCCGATGTCGACGCGCTCCTCTCCAAGGTCTCGAACAAAACGCGGGTCGTCTGCCTCGCCAATCCCAACAACCCGACCGGCAGCTACATCACCAAGGACGACGTGCGCCGCCTGCACGGGGCCTTGCCGAAAAACGTCCTGCTGGTGATCGACGCGGCCTACGCCGAGTACGTGAGCCGCAACGACTACGAATCGGGCGTCGAGCTGGTCGACCAGGCCGAGAACGTCGTGATGACCCGCACCTTCTCCAAGATCTACGGGCTGGGCGGGCTGAGACTCGGTTGGATGTACGGCCCCGCCGGCATCGTCGACGTCATGAGTCGGCTGCGCCAGCCGTTCAACGTCAACCTGCCAGCGCAGATCGCCGGGATCGCCGCGATGCAGGACATCGCCCACACCGACGCCAGCCGCACCAACAACGACATCTGGCTGCCCTGGCTCAGCGCCGAGCTCGCCAGACTCGGGCTGGCACCACTGCCCAGCGTCGGCAACTTCGTCACGGTGGGCTTCGGCTCGAAGGAGCGCGCGGCAGCCGCCAACGACTGGATGATGAACGACGGCCTGATCCCGCGCATGATCGCGGGCTATGGCCTGCCCGAGCATCTGCGTATCACCATCGGCACCGAGGCCGAGGTGAAGGCGGTTGCGGCGTCACTCGCGAAGTTCGTGGCATCCAAATGAGCGAGTCCCCTCCTGCCACACCGATGTTCGACAAGATCGCGCTGATCGGCATCGGCCTGATCGGCGGCTCGATCGCGCTGGAAGCGCGCAAGCGCGGGCTCGCCAGGTCGATCGTGGCGGCAACACGCAGCGCCGAGACCGCGGCGACGGCCAACAGGCTGAAGCTTGCCGACCATTGCGGGACCGACCTGGCGGCCGCCTGCGTCGACGCCGACCTGGTGATCGTCTGCACGCCGGTGGGCGCCTGCGGCGAGGCGGCCCGGCTGATCGCGCCCAGTCTGAAACCCGGCTGCATCATTTCCGACGTCGGTTCGGTCAAGCAAGCCGTGGTGAGCGCCATGCAGCCGCATCTTCCGGCCGGCGTGCATTTCGTGCCGGCCCATCCGGTCGCCGGGACCGAGAACTCCGGCCCCGAGGCCGCCTTGCTCGATCTGTTCGAAGGCCGCTGGACCATCCTGACGCCGCTGCCCGACAGCGATGCCAAGGCCGTGGCCAGGCTCGAGGCCTTCTGGCAGGCGCTGGGCAGCTCGGTCGAGAGGATCGACCCCGCCGATCACGACCGCATCCTCGCCATCACGTCCCACCTGCCGCATCTCATCGCCTACACCATCGTCGGCACCGCCGACGATCTCGCCGGCCATCTCAACAGCGAGGTCCTGCGCTTCGCCGCCGGCGGCTTCCGCGACTTCACGCGCATCGCCGCCTCGGATCCCACGATGTGGCGCGACGTGTTCATGAACAATCGCGAGGCCGTGCTCGAAGTCCTCCAGCGCTTCCAGGAGGATCTCTTCTACCTGCAGCGCGCCATCCGCTGGGGCGAGGGCGACAAGTTGTTCGAGCTGTTCACGCGCACGCGCGAGATCCGCCGCGCGCTGATTCACCTCAACCAGGCGTGAGCACGGCGAAGCCCTTTTGGGTCTTTGCCTACGGCTCGCTGATGTGGAATCCGGGCTTTGGCACGCCCGAGACGCAGGCCGCCCGACTGCACGGCTGGCACCGCGCCTGCTGCATCTTTTCCGAACACTATCGCGGCACGCCACAGAGGCCCGGCCTGATCCTCGGGCTGCTGCCCGGCGGCGCCTGCCGCGGCCTTGCCCACCGCCTGCCGCGCACCGGCTATGACGCCGTGCGCCGTTACCTGTGGACGCGCGAGATCGACAATGACGGCGTCTACAAGGAGGAGATCCGGCCGATCCACCTGCACGACGGGCGCGTGGTCGAGGCGCTGGTCTATCTCGCCGACCGCCGGCATCGGCAGTTTGCCGGCAAGCTGCCGGTCGCGAAGGCTGCCGCCCTGGTGCGGGACGGTAGCGGCACCACCGGCACCAACGTCGCCTATCTGCGCAACACGGTGGCGCATCTGCGCGACCTTGGCCTGCGCGATCGCGCCCTCGAAGAGCTGGCGCGACGGGCTGAAGCTAGCGGCGGGTCGCGCCGCCGGTGATAGCCGCACCGACGACGTAGCACAGCTCGTCACGTGCCCGCTCCACCGTGAGACCGAGTCGCTGGCGCAGGACGACCCAGCTCTCGGGCGCGAGCGCCAGGGCGAGAGCGTTCAACGCCCGCGTGCGCTGCTCGGGCGGAAGGCCGGACAGCTCCCCTTCGAACCACTGGGCTAGGTTGGCGTTATTCTCCGCATAGACCTGCGCGAGCCTGTCGGCAGCCGGCGCCGACCGGCGCTGCAGGGTCTCGACGAAAGTCCACATCGGAAGCAACCGCTCGCAGCGGTCAGCACCGCGCTCGACAACAAGCCGGATGCGCCCGTCCAGCGGCAGCGCCGCGCCCGGCCCGGCCATGCCGCCGAAGCCGGAGGCGAGGACGCGGTCGAGAACGGCGACATAGAGCTCGGCTGTATCGGCAAAATGCTGGAACACGGTGCGCGGCGAAACACCGGCCATCCTGGCAATGTCCCGCACGATCGGCGCGACGTCGCCCGCCTCCGCCAGCGTCAATGCCGATGCCACAATGGCCCCGCGGGTCCGCGCGACACGGCCGCCAACCACGATCGGGCGCAACAGCACCTGTCGATTGAGAGCTTCGACTTCCATTCAGGCCCCCTGCCTCGTCACCGTCGATGCGTCGCCGTTCTCCTTGGGCAGGGACCGGCACGACGCTTTGATGTATCAACGGCGCTGAAGGCAGCGGATACCAACGCCCTCCTGAAGACAATCCGCTGATTCACAATAAATAATCGTCAATGTAAGCCAATCGTAAGGTGCCGGTGCGCCGATGACAGACAAGAATTTCACTGCCGCCTCCCTCGCTGCCCAGGCAATGGGCTGGATCGACCCGGTCACCAGGGCCGTCGTGCCGCCCATCCATATGGCGAGCACCTACTTGCGCGACGAAGACAACGGCTACAGCTCGGGCAGGATCTACGCCCGCGCCGACAACCCGACCTTCGACCAGGCCGAGGCGACGTTGGCGGCGCTGGAAGGCGGACCCAAGGCGCTGGTGTTCTCCTCGGGCATGAGCGCTGCGACCGCCTGCTTCCTGGCGCTAACCCCCGGCGACCACGTCGTCGTGCCCAAGGTCATGTACTGGTCGCTGCGCAACTGGCTTGCGACCTTCGCGACCCATTGGGGCCTGAAAGTCGAGTTCGTCGACGCCGACCGGACCGAGGCCATCGCCGCCGCCGTGCGGCCGGGCGCCACCAAGCTGGTGTGGATCGAGACGCCGGCCAACCCGACCTGGAGCGTGACCGACATTGCGGCCGCTGCCGACATCGCCCATCGCGCCGGCGCGCTGCTCGGCGTCGACTCGACGGTGGCGACGCCGGTGCTGACGCGGCCGATCGAGTTCGGCGCCGATATCGTCATGCATTCGGCGACCAAGTACCTGAACGGACATTCCGACATCATCGCCGGCGCCCTGGTCGGCGCCCGCGACGATGATCATTGGGCGAAGCTGCGCACCATCCGCGCCCAGCTCGGCACGATCCTCGGTCAGACCGAGGCCTGGCTGCTGATGCGCGGCATGCGCACGCTGTTCCCCCGCGTCGACTGGGCCTGCCGGTCGGCGCAGTCGCTGGCCGAGCGCCTGGCGGCGCATCCGATGGTCTCGGAGGTGCTCTATCCCGGCCTGCCGTCATTTGCCGGCCATGCGATCTCGCGCAAGCAGATGAAGGGCGGCTTCGGCGGCATGCTGTCGGTGCGCATCAAGGGCGGCGAACGCGCCGCGATCGCCACGGCAGCGCGCGTGGCCTTGTGGAAGCGTGCGACGTCGCTGGGCGGCGTCGAGAGTCTGATCGAACATCGCGCCAGCATCGAGGGGCCGGGCACGCCCTGCCCGCCCGATCTCCTGCGCCTGTCGGTGGGCGTCGAGGATGGCGGCGATCTCTTCGACGATCTCGACCAGGCGCTGAAGCGCGCCCACAACGCCTGATTAAACGCCTAATTACTGGGGCAGGCCGAACACCGCGGGCAGGCCCGCGCCGATGCGCTCGTTCATCATCTCGATCGAGCCGTCGGTGTAGGCCGCGATCTTGGCGCCGGCGAGATGGCGGGCCAGCGGATATTCGGCGCGCAGGCCGTTGGCGCCCATCGCCTGGATGCAATCGGCGATGCGGTTGACCGCCATGTCGGTGGCGAACTTCTTGGCATGGGCCGCCGGCAACACGGCATCGGCGCCTTCGTCGATCAGGCGGGCGGCGCGATAGGTGAGAAGGCGTGCAGCTTCCAGATCGGTCGCGGCATCCACCAGCTTCCAGCGCACGCCCTGATGTTCCAGCACTGGCTGGCCGAAGGTCTTGCGCTGCTGGGTGTAGCGCACCGCGGTTTCGAGCGAGGCCTGCAGCATGCCGCAGCACATGGCCGCGACATAGGCGCGGGCGCCGTTGATGCCGGCAAGGGCTGCCTTGAAGGCCTTGCCGGGTTCATGCAACACGGATTCGTCGGGCGCGAAATAGTCGACCAGGCGGAAGCCGCCGACGCCGATCGCGTGGCCGCCGTGCAGTTCGAAGGGCCTGTCGCGATGGAAGCCCAGCCGGTCGGCCTCGATCGCAAAGCAGGCGATGCCGCGATAGCCCTGGCTCCTGTCGGTCTGGGCGTAGGCGACCGACAGGCCCGCCACGGCGGCATTGGTGATCCAGGCCTTGGCGCCGTTCAGCTTCCAGCCGCCGTCGACGCGAACCGCCGCCATTTCGAGGCCGCCGAAATCGCTGCCGACACCGGGCTCGCTCAGCCCCGCGCAACCGATCAGGTCGCCCGTGATCATCCGCGGCAAGAGGCGTGCGACCTGGCCCGGCTGGCCGTCGCGGGCAAAGCGCGTGCAGGCGTTGTGATGGTTGATCAGCGCGAAGGCGAAGGCGAAATCGTGCCGCGCGATTTCCTCGAAGGCGCGCAGCTTGCAGGAGAAGGAGAGCCCCTGCCCGCCGTGCTTCCTGGCCAGTTCGATCGTGTTCAGCCCGGCGCCACAGGCCGCCCGGATCGTCTCCAGCGGATAGCGCCGCTCCCATTCCCAGCGTGCGGCATTGGGCGCGACATGCGCCTCGGCGAAAGTCTTGGCGCGGGCCACGACGGCGCGCTCTTCGGTGGTCAGAACTTCATCCAGCATCGGCCCCAGATACACGATTGGACCTGCGGCGCAACCGCGGGCTAGAATGTCGGCGGCGCGGGTGTAGCTCAGGGGTAGAGCGTCGGCTTCCCAAGCCGTAGGTCGCGGGTTCAAATCCCGTCGCCCGCTCCAAAATTCGCTTTAGGCAGGAACGTCGACATGGATGCGGTGATTTCGGCGCCGGTCGCGGCCAACGGCGACTTTGCGGCCGACGTGGCCGCCTTCTCGGCCTATTGGCGCAAAGTCCGGGAGCAACTGGACAAGCAGCCGACCGAAGCGCTGAAGCTCGCCGCCCGCGAA
>JAUXWB010000042.1 GCA_030684475.1 Reyranella sp.
TTTGTACAAGATGATGAAGGACATGACCCAGGAAATGATGGGCATGACCGAGCAGATGTCGCGAGCCGATGTCACGCCGGATCAGCGCAAACAAATGGCCCTGAGGATGGAGGTGATGTCGGGCATGATGCATCGCATGTCGGGCTTTGAGGCGATGCCGGCAATGATGGAATCAGAACAGCAAAAGCAGATGGATGAAATGCGCAAGCAGATGGATGAGATGATGGGCTCTTCGGCGATGAAGCCGGGATAGAAATAGCGACTGATTTGCGTCGCATCGCGGTGATTGCGAATCGATGAGCGGTGTGCGCTCGAATCTGTTGAGGTGTTCATATGCAGGATGCGCAGGTGTCGACCATCGAGGAATTCGGCGGCAAGGCGGAACGGCTGAATCGGGGCTGCTTCTGCATGACCCTCGACCGCAATGCGCTCATGGCGGCTTTGAACCGGGAGGCTGGCTCCCCGGATTTTGCGCAGGCACTGGCTGTATCTCACACCTCGCTGTTCTCCGACGTTCAGGTGTTCGTTCTGGCCGGGACCATGGTCGAGATGACGCGGGTCGTCGATGCCGTGGAGGCCGCGGCGCGGTTGCCACGCTACCGTGAGGCGGCATTGTTGTGGGCGTCGCCGATCGCCAGCTTGGACCTCGGTCCCCTTGGAGCTCTCATGGGCTATGACTTCCATGTCACCGCCGGCGGGCCAAAGCTGATCGAGATCAACACCAACGCCGGTGGTGCATTCCTCAATGCCGTCTTGGCTCGGGCTCAACACACCTGCTGCACGGAAGCGCGTGTGCCGTTCGAAGTTTCACCGCCCCGGGATTTCGGGTCGAAGATCGCCGGCATGTTCATCGACGAATGGCGGCGTCAACGAGGATCCGGACGTCCGTCGATGATCGCGATCGTCGATGATGCACCCGAGGAGCAATACCTCATGCCGGAACTCAGAATGGCCAAGGCCCAGTTGGAAGAACACGGGTTCGAGGCGGTGATCACCGATGCGGACGAGCTGCTCTTCGACGGAAAGGCGTTGCTGTTCCAGGGCCGTCCGGTCGACCTCGTGTACAACCGCCTGGTCGACTTCGCACTCGAGGAGCCGCGACACGCCGCGCTGCGGGCCGCCTATGTCGGCGGCAATGTCGTCGTGACACCCAATCCACGCGCGCATGCACTGTTCGCTGACAAGCGGAATCTGACCCTGTTCTCTGATGCCGATCGTCTGAAGCGCTGGGGCTTGGCGCAGAACCACCTCGACGTTCTTCGCGCCGCCGTTCCGGCGACTGTCATTGTCTCGCCCGACAAAGCCGACGCCCTTTGGCAAGATCGTCGCAATCTGTTCTTCAAGCCGGCGCGCGGCCATGGCAGCAAGGCGGCCTATCGCGGAGACAAGGTCACGCGAAAGGTCTGGGCCGAAATCCTGGCCCGCGAGTATGTCGCGCAGGCCTACGCAGCCCCGGGGACCCGCAACGTCCAGCTCGACAAAGGGCGTGCGGAACTGAAGATCGACGTGCGCCTGTATACTTACGCGGGGACTATCCTGCTGGCCGCCGCTCGCCTCTACCAGGGGCAGACGACCAACATGCGCATGCCCGGCGGCGGATTTGCGCCGGTCCTGGAGGTTCCGACGCCGCTCGAAGCGCGGTGTCCTATCGTCCTTCGTTCAGTCCTTTAATGAACGAAAAGCTGGGCATGGGAGGTCCTAAATGAACACTGGCTCGCCAATTGCCGAAGTTGAGGTCTAAAGCGAGCGGGCGCCCGCGGAGGGTAGGCACGATGAAAACGAGTGTAATCGAGGTGGGCGACTTGCTGAAGGCATGGAGCCCAGACGAAGTAAAAAAGCGGATTGGCGAGGTGCCGGGCGTCGAAAGCGTCTCTATGGATCACGCTGCGGAAAGCGCCACGTTCCACTACGACGAGACCCGCATCGAGGTTGCCGATATCAAATCTTTGATGCAGCGGCTCGGGCGCGACTCCGCCGCCCCGCCCGCCGCTTCGACCGGCGAGGGTCACGAAGGCCACGCAACGGCAGAAGCGTTGCCAGACAAGTCAGGACCCGCGTCCGGCCATTCAGGCCATGGGAACCATGACAAGCACGAGGGCCACTCCCCCGCGATGTTTCGGGACCGTTTCTGGCTTTCGCTTGCTCTCACAGTGCCGGTGGTCATCTGGTCGGCCCACATCCAGGAGCTTCTC
>JAUXWB010000124.1 GCA_030684475.1 Reyranella sp.
CGCCTGAACACGCTCCCGAAGGTCAATCGAATATGGCTTTCCCATCCAGGCTGGCCTCCAGCCCCAGCCAGAACCTTGAATCAGATTTCTGATTCCTTGGGAATCCTCAGTCGATTCCTATTTGTGGCTCGATGCTCTAGCGTGCCGGGGAGGGATCGCCGGCCGCCAGCCTGCCGTCGACCAGCGTGAGATAGCGATCGGCGCCCGCGATCGCCGAGGGCCGGTGCGTGACCAGCAGGAGCGTGGTCTTGCCGCGCAGGCCGGCGATGGTATCGAGGATGAGGTCTTCGTTCCGCGCGTCGAGCGCGCTCGCCGGTTCGTCGAGGAGGATCAATCGGGGAGAGCGGAGCAGCGTTCGCGCCAGCGCGAGCCTCTGACGTTCGCCTCCCGACAGGTTGGCGCCGCGATCGCCGACCACGGTGTTCAGCCCCTGCGGCAGCCCGCGCACGAGGTCGCCCAGGCCGGCGAGGCGGAGGACGTCCAGCATCCGTTCGTCCGAGGCCGCGGGATCCGCCCAGGCGAGATTTGCCCGGATCGAATCGTGAAAGAGAAAGGCCTCCTGGGCCATGTAGCCGACCGACCGGCGCCAGGCCGGCGCGCGTTCGGCCGTCAGTTCGACACCGTCGACGAGAATTCGGCCGGCCGTCGGCACGATCAATCCGCCGACGAGATCGAGCAGGGTGCTCTTGCCGGCACCCGACACACCCGACAGGACGGTGAGCGATCCGGCCGGTAGGGCGAGGTCGATACCGCGCAGCACATCGTCCGCCGCGGCGTCATAGCCGAAGTCCACGTGCTCGAGGCGCAGTTCCTCGTCGAACCGAAGGGTCCCGGGCAGCGCCCGCGCGGTCCGGTCGGCCGCCGCTTCGCAGTCGGCGATCGTCGCGGCCACGATCCGGAAGGCCGACGAATAATGGACGAATTGCTGGGCGAGATCCTGGATGTCCTGAAACATCGGCATCAGTCTCTGGAAGACGAAGATGAGGACGAGAAGGCTGGCCAGCGGCAAGCCGATCCAGGTGGCCGCCAGCCACAGAAGCCCGGCGAGCACTACCGCCGTCGTGATCTCCAGGATCAGCCGCGTCTTGGCGAGCAGCCGGCTGCTCGCCAGGCCGGCCGTCTCGGCCTGCTGCACGGCATCGGCGAAAGCCCGCACATGCCGCGCCTCGGCGCCGTAGGCCTTGGTGAGCTTGAGCGCCTGTAGGAACTCGATGATCTCGCGGCTCACGCGCGTGCCGGCTTCCGAGACGATGTCGCCCAGTCGGCGGCTTTCGAGCAGCCGGCGCCGCAGGCCCCATGCCAGGCAGAGGCCGAGAGCGATCGCCAGGGCTGAGAAGGCGGGTGCGATGACGAGGGCAATGACGACATGGGCGAGGAAGATGACGACGCGGGACGGAACCTCCAGCAGCAGGTGCGTGCCCTGCTCGATGCGGTCGAGTTCGTTGGTGAAGAGCGCATGGAAATCCGCGGCCCGTTTGCGCCTGAGGTATGACCAGGCGGCATTCGCGATGGCGGCGTAGGTCCTGACCTTGAGGTCGACGGCGAAGTCGAAACGCAGCCGGGCGACGATGTTCTCGTGCAGCAGGGCCACGATGGCGCGCAACACGGCCACGGCGAGGAAGATCAGCAGCAGTCCGGTCAGTGTGGTCGGCAGGAGCGCGAACAGCCAGCCCGCGATGCCCGTGACATCGGGCGTCGGAGCACCCAGCGAGTTCAGCAGCGGGACGAGAAGAATCAGGCCGACACCGTCGGTCACGCCGGCGAGCAGGATCAATGCGGTGACGATGGTGAGCCGGCGGAGCCCGATCGACTGCCCGCGCAGCTGCCAGGCCGCTCGCAGATCAGCCAGCATCGGGCGGGGGCTTTGTCATCGGCTGCCACCTTAGCGGAGCGGCCCCTGTGCGGCATAGGGCGCGCCGGAAGTCGGGTGCGCCCGAGGTCAGGGCATCTTCCGGGGCGGTAGCGTGCGCAGCCAGGCGATCAGCGCGGCCATGTCGTCGGCCGAGATCCTGTCGTAGTAGGCGTAGCCCATCGGCGGCTTGAGCGGCTGGCCCTGGCGGTCGATGCCCTTGCGAATGGCCCGCTCGATCTCGGCGTCGGTCCACTTGCCCAGCCCCTGGTCGGGATCGGGGGTGATGTTCTTGGCCACGCTGAGGCCCCATGGGCCGTCGAACTGCATGCCACCGGCGCCCAGCAGCGTGGCGTATTGCGGGCGGTGATCGGCGCCCATCGGCGTGTGGCAGTCGATGCAGTGGCCGAGCGGGCCGGCGAGATAGGCGCCGTACGCCACCTTGTCGGTAGCGGGCGGCGCGACGACGGGCTTGTCGATCGGCGGACCGTAGGCCGGCGGCAGCGCGATGTTGTAGGTCGACTTCGCCACGGCGTTCTTCACCGCCGGCACGGTCCGCAGGTAGGCCACGACGGCATCGAGGTCGGCGTCGGCGATATGGCGGTACTGGCCGAAGGGCATCGGCGGCCCGACCAACGTGCCATCCGGGCGCTTGCCCTCGCGGATGGCGCGCTTGATCTGCGCATCGGTCCATTTGCCGAGGCCGGTCTCCGGGTCGGGGGTGATGTTGGAGGGCAGCGCGGTGAAAAGCTTGTCCTCGACGATCGGAGGCCCGCCCGACAGCGCGCGGTCGAGGACCGGCCCGTTCGGACCCTGCGGCGTGTGGCAGTTGCCGCAGCCCATGATGCTCTCGACGAGATACTTGCCGCGCTCGACTGCCGGTTGCGCACCGGCGCCGGACCAGACACCCAACGTCACGGCCACCGCGGCCACAGTCAAAGTCTTGTTCACGTATGCTCTCCCTCGAAAGGGAGCGGTCTTACTCCGCGGCCGCGGCGAATCGCAAGTCTGGAAGCGCCTGCGAGCAGTCGATCGCGGCGCCGGCGTCGAATTTCTTCAGCTCCGGCATCACCGTCTCGGCGAACATCCGCAGATTGCGCGCCGCTTCCTCGTGCGGCATGCCGGCGTAGGAGAAGACGCCGACGTAGGCCGAGTTGTTGGTCTGCCTGTGGATCGCCATCACCTTCTCGTAGACCTGCTCGGGCGTGCCGTAGACCTGCAGGTCGGCGAAGAACTCGATCGCCTTCTGGTCGCCGTAGACCGCGAGCTTCTCGTTCATCTTGGCGTAGTACTCGTAGCCCTTCTGGTTCTTCATGTGCGCAGCCCCGAACTGGTAATGGTCGAGCACCGTGCGGTAATAGCCGCCGATGTACTTGATCGCCATCTCGCGTGCCCGCTCGGCGCTCTCGTCGACGAAGGTCCAGCCGGCCGAGATCGGCTGCGGCGCGTCGGTGCCGTTGATCTCGCGGTAGAGCGTATTGTACTCGGCGAGCTCCTTCTCGACCTCGCGCCATGGCTTCTGCGGGATGAGGAGGAGGCCGACGCCGAGCCTGGCCATGATGCGCGCGCTCTCGGGCGAGACGGCGGCGGCATAGGTGCGGCCGCGGAAGCTCTTGAACGGCGCGGGACGGATGGCGACGGGCGGCTGTTTGTAATGCTTGCCCTGGTATTCCATCACGCCGGTCTCGAGGCCTTTCAGCAGCGCCTCGCCGTATTCGACGAACAGCTCGCGGCTGTCGCCCATGTCGAGGCGGAAGCCATCGAACTCGACCTTGCCGGCGCCGCGGCCGAGACCCAGGATCATGCGGCCACCCGAGAGATGATCGAGCATCGAAATCTGCTCGGCGGCCCGCATGGGATCGTGCCACGGCAGCACCACCACCATCGAGCCCAGTCGCATGTGCCGGGTGCGGCCGGCCATGTAGGACAGGAACTGCACCACGTCAGGGCACATGGTGTAGTCGGTGAAGTGATGTTCGACCGACCAGATCGATTCGAATCCCAGCGGCTCGGCCATGTCGGCCAGCGCCAGTTCGTTCAGGTAGATCTGGCGGTCGCTGAGCGCGCGGCCGGTGTTCTGGAAGACGGCGGCCATCCCGACGTGCATGGGAGCTTCCTTTCGCAGGGTCGGGGCATGGTAAACGGCCGTTCACCTCGTTGGGAAGGGGCAGTTTGCTTGATTCCGCCGCATTCGATCGTCATATCCTGCGCATGCGTACCCTCCTCGCCGTCCTCCTCTTGTCCTTCGCTTCGATCTCCGCCGCCGGTCCGGCAGGCGCCCAGGACGTGGCCCAGAATATGGCCCAGGGCCAGGCGTCCACGGCCGAGGTCGAGCGGTATATCAACTCGATCCGCACGCTGAAGGCGCGGTTCGTCCAGAGCAATCCCAACGGCTCTGTCGTCCAGGGCACGCTCTATGTACGCCGGCCGGGCCGCATGCGCTTCGAATACGATCCGCCCTCCAAGCTCAAGATCGTGGCCGACGGCTACCAGGTGACGATGTGGGACATCGCCACGAAGGATTTCGGCCAGTGGCCGATCGGCTGGACCGCCGCCTCGTTCCTGGTCAAGGAGCCGCTGTCGCTGACCGGCGACCTGCAGGTCGAGAAGACCGAGCGCAGCGACGGCATGCTTCAGCTCACCATGAGCCAGGCGAAGAAGCCGCAGGAGGGCAAGGTGATCGTCCGCCTTGCGGAAAACCCCATGAGCCTGCGCGGCTGGACCATCATCGACAACCGCGGCAACCACGTGAACGTGTCGCTGCAGGACGTTCAGGCTGGCATGGAGCTGGCCGACTCGTTGTTCAAGTTCGACGGTCCCGATCCCGGCATGATTCTGCGCGGCGGCAACTGACGCGCTATAATCGCCGCATGGACATGTGCGGGGGACGAGAGACGTGAGTGGACTGATCGTGCGGGCTTCGACCGAGGCCGATGTGGCGCGTTGCGCGGAAATCTACGGACATCACGTATTGCACGGTACGGCCTCTTTCGAGGTCGATCCACCGGACCTTGCCGAAATGAGAAAGCGCCGCGCCGCGGTGCTCGATCTCGGCCTGCCCCATCTGGTGGCCGAGCGCGCCGGCCGCGTGCTGGGCTACGCCTATGCCGGCAACTGGCGGCCGCGCCCGGCCTACAAATTCTCGGTCGAGGATTCGATCTACATCGACAAGGATGCCGTGGGCCAGGGCGTCGGCAAGGCGCTGCTGCCGGTGCTGATCGAACAGTGCACTGCGACGGGCAAGCGCCAGATGGTGGCGGTGATCGGCGATTCGGCACATACGCCGTCGATCCGGCTCCATGCCGCCTACGGCTTCGAAATGGTGGGAACGCTGAAAAGCATCGGCTTCAAGTTCGGGCGCTGGCTCGACAGCGTGCTGATGCAGCGGCCACTCGGCGTCGGCGACACCACGCCGCCGGGAGAGGACTGACATGCGCCTGATCGACTATTTCGACCGCGGCGCCGATCTTTTTCCCGAGCGCGATTGCCTGCATGACGGCACCCGCGGCTGGACCTACGCCGAAGTGCGCGGCCAGACGCATCGCGTCGCCAACGGCCTGCTGGCGGCTGGTCTTGGCCGCGGCGCCAAGGCCGCCGTCTACAGTCCCAACCATGCCGCGGCCTATGCCTGCCTGCTGGGCGTCGTGCGCGCCGGCGTCACCTGGGCACCGGTCAATGCGAGGAACGCGCTCGAGGAGAATCTCTACATCCTGAACAACACGGATGTTGAGTTTCTCTTCTATCATTCGAGCTTCGAGTCCTCCTTGCCGCGCATCAGGGAAGCCTGCCCCAAGATCAAGGACTTCGTCTGCCTCGACCGGCCCTCGTTCGAGGCTTGGCTCGCGGCGCAGAAGGCGGAGGCGCCCGACCTGCCCGACGACCCCGAGGGCGTCGCCTTCCTCGCCAGTTCCGGCGGCACCACGGGCCGGCCCAAGGGCGTGCAGATCACCAACCGCAACATAGAGACCATGAACGCGATCTTCTGGGCCTGCATGCCGCTCGAGGCGCCACCGGTCCATCTCATGGTGGCGCCGATGACCCACGCGGCCGGCGTCTGTTCCTTTCCCATGCTGCCGTTCGGCGGCACCAACATCTTCATGGGCACGGCCGATCCCGGCGGCATCCTGGCCGCGATCGAGAAGCACAAGGTCACGCACATCTACATGCCGCCGACCCTGATCTACATGCTTCTCGCCCATCCCGATGTCCGCAAGCACGATTACAGCTCGCTGAAAAACCTGGTCTATGCCTCGGCGCCGATGTCGGTCGACAAGCTCGCCGAGGCGATCGAGGTGTTCGGGCCGGTGCTGACCCAGACCTACGGCCAGGCCGAGGCCTGCATGATCTGCACGTTCTTTT
>JAUXWB010000060.1 GCA_030684475.1 Reyranella sp.
GGCACCGTGCACCTCATCTTCCAGCCGGCCGAGGAAGGCCGCGGCGGCGCCGAGGCCATGGTCAAGGACGGGCTGTTCGACAAGTTTCCCTGCGAACAGATTTTCGGCATGCACAACCGGCCGAAGCTCGATGTCGGCAAGTTCGCCATCCGGTCCGGTCCGCAGATGGCGGGCGGCGGCCTGTTCGACATCCACATCACCGGCAAGGGCGCGCACGGCGCGCGACCGGAGACCGGCATCGACCCGGTGATTATCGCCACGCAAATCATCTCGGCACTGCAGAGCGTGGTGTCGCGCAACGTGGCACCGCTCGATTCGGCGGTGATCTCGGTGACGCAGATGCACTCGGGCGATGCCTACAACGTCATCCCGCAAGAGGCGGTGCTGCGCGGCACCATCCGCGCCTTCCGCAAGGAGACGATGGCGCTGGTCAAGGAGCGCATCGAGACCATTTCGTCGGACATTGCCCGGACGCTGGGCGGCAGCGCCAAGGCCGACGTGCGCGTGGTTTTCCCACCGCTGGTCAATGACCGGGACGCAGTCAAGTTCATCGCCGACGTCGCGGCCACGATCGTGGGTGCGGAGAACATGAATCGCGAGGGACCGTACGTCATGGCCTCGGAGGACTTCTCCTACATGCTGGAGAAGGTGCCCGGCGCCTTCATCAACATCGGCAACGGCGGCGGCGAGGGTGGCTGCGAGGTGCACAATCCCAGCTACGACTTCAACGACGAGATCCTGACGCTCGGTGCCACGCTGTGGTCGAGGGTCGTGGAAACCAAACTCGCAAAGGATGCACGATGAGGGATGTAAGGTGACGAACGACGCCAGACATTGGTTGCTTCGTGATCTGCCCTATGCGGCGATGCTGGCGCTTGCCGTGGGCGGTATCGTGCTCACCAGCTTCCGCGGGCCCACGACCTACTTCTATTGGATGGCCCTGGCGCCGATCTATGGTTTGATCTGCGTGGTCTCGGGGTGGCGACACCTCGACACGGGCGCAGGCCACATGCAGCTGGCAGTGACCCAAGCGTTGCACTGGTTCGCCTTCGTGGCCGCTATGTGGCTGATGTTCCTTCCGGAGGTGCGCGGCGTTGTCAACGACAACGCGACGAGCCTCTCTCTGCTGATCCTGCTGGCCCTCGGCACGTTCGTGGCCGGCGTGCACGCCCGGGTGTGGCGTATCTGCGCGGTGGGTGTATTTCTCGCGGCCTCGGTGCCGGCAGTGGCATGGGTCCAGGAATCCGCCGTGCTGCTGCTGATTGGCGCCGTGCTGCTGATCGTGGTCGGCCTCATCTTCTGGTGGATGTGGCGCCGCGAGAGCGGGCGGGCGTGAGCGCGAAGATCGTCCTCTGGAGCGATTACGTCAGTCCCTACGCCTTCGTCGCCAAGGCGTGGGCCTATGAACTGGAGGCCGACTACGATCTGACCCTGGAGTGGCGACCCTACACGCTCGATATCGCCTCGTTCCAGGGCTCGGTGGCCGAGCGCGACGCCCATCATTGGCGGCGCGTGCGCTACGCCTACATGGACGCCCGACGCTACGCCAACAAGCAGGGCCTCACCCTGATGGGGCCGAAGAAGATCTTTTGTGCCCGGCCGGTCAACGCCGGCATGCTCTATGCTCAGAAGCATGGCGTCTTCCGCGCCTATAACGATCGGGCGTTCGACCGCTTCTGGCGGCGCGAACTTGATCCCGAGAGCCCGCGGGTGGTGGCTGCGCTGTTGGTCGAGGTCGGTGCGCCGCCAGGCTTCGAGGATTATCTCGCAGGCGAGGGCGGGGGCGAGCACGACCGGCTGCGCCTGGAAGCCGAGACGGCGGGCGTGTTCGGCGTTCCCACCTTTGCCTTCGATGGCGAGTTGTTCTGGGGCGGCGATCGGATCGACCTCTTGCGCGAACGGCTCGACGAGAAAGGCGTGCAGCGCGGCCGGGCCGGCGGTTGACCCAGATCAAGTGGTGCGGCCTGGCGGAGGTCTAATCTTCCTTCGTAGGAACGGGAGGCGCGACCGTGAATTCGACTGGCCGCGATGTATTCGGCGACGCCCTTCAGGAATCCAATCACTGGCCCAAGCTTGTGATGATTGAGCCTGGAACCGACAGCCGTCACGCAACGTTCGGTGCGCTGCGTGGCACACTACGTGGTCTGCGCGACCGCATCGGCCCTGAGATTGCCGCGTGCCGGCAAGGCGAGGCCGTGCGAGCCAGGTTGGCCAACCTGCCTCGGTGTCCCGATCACGGCGGAATGCGGAAGCTGAGCCACATCTTGCTTCATGAAATCCTCAATCCTTGGCCGGATGAGCTGTTGCGCAATGCTTAAGTCCAAGCGCCCCCGTACCTGGATCGTGGTCGCCGACGGCGCCCGCGCCCGCTTCTTCACGCCGAGCGAAGACTTGAAAAGGTTCGTCGCGGCGCGGCAAGCCGACATGGTCGCACCGGAAAGCCTCGGCCATGCCAGAGACCTCAAGAGCGACAAGCCGGGCCGCAGCTACGCTTCCTCCCGTAGCAGTGTACGTCACGCGGTCGAGCCGGCACACGATCCGCACAAGCTCGAAAAGCACCGTTTCTCGGTGGCGCTCGCCGAAGCGCTCGACGGTGCATGCAGACGGCGCGAGTTCGACCAGCTCATCCTCGTGGCACCGCGCCGCAGTCTTGGCGAACTCCGCGGGCTGATGACCGCACGCGTGCAGCGCTGCCTCCAGAAGGAGGTCGCCAAAGACCTGACCAAGGAAACGGTGGCTGGCCTGTGGCGGCGCCTGGGACCGCTGGTGAAACCAGCGCCCTAGGCCGGGCCCTTTCGTGCAAGGAGAGGCGATGCGATTCGAAAGCCGCGCCGATGCCGGCCGCCGGCTGCTCTCAGCACCTATACCGGGAAGCCCATCGTGCTCGCGCTGCCGCGCGGCGGCGTGCCGGTCGCCGCCGTCGTGGCCGCAGCGCTGAACGCGCCACTGGACCTCGTCCTGGTCCGTGCCAGCCGGATCGTCGCCTACACGTCAATAGACGGAGCGTGGCATGCCCGCCGCCAGCGGCGACGCAGAGCTTCCTAGGCTTCCGGTGGCCGGTCGAGCGTACGGTCGATGCGCTCGTGCAGCTTCTTCACTTCGCCGCGCTGCTTGTGGACGCGCTCCTTGATCAGCCGCTTGGCGCGGCGGAACGCGTCGTTCACAGCGAATTGTGGATTGGAGAACCGGTCGTCTGCCTGCGGCGTGTGATCGATATTGATGTCGATGCCGCCCGGCAGGGTCATGTGGATGTTGGCGCTATAGAGGCCGCTGGTGCGATGACGCCTGTCGGGAACCCTGATCACGACGTGGCAAGCGGTTAGTCGACCGTGGAGCTGCTCGAGGGCATCGACGTGTTCGACGATCATCTGGCGGAGGGCATCGCTGGTGTCGCCGCCCTGAAAGCTGATCTTGAGTGGTGATTCCATGCCGATCCTCCCTGCCGTGCGTCGCATCCCTATTGAACGTGGGGCGCGCGGGGCAGGTTGCAAGCGGCGATCAGGGAAACGAAGGAAAAACCTAGTCGCCCGCCGCGACAGCCGTCGAACGCCCGGGTCCGGTCGGCCGTGCGACTCGATGGGTCACCATGCGGTGATGCAGTCCACGGATCGTATCGCTGCCGCGAGTCAGGCAGAGCCATGGGAAGAGACCGTGCACGAAGCAGGCGAGCGCGCCAACCAGCATGCGACCGCCGAAGCCAAAGGCCATGCCCATGTGTTGGAAGTAGGTCTCGTTGACCGAGGCGGGATGATCGGTGAAGCGGCGAATCATTTGGTAATTTTACCGACTATGTCCGGAAACGGCTTGCTACCTTTGTGGGAGCTCGGCCAGAATTGAGAAATTCATTCTAAGGGATTTCTGATGGCCGCAAAATTATCGCTGGATTCATTCGACAAGAAGATACTGGATTGCCTTCAGGACGACTCGGACATGGCACTGGCCGAGATCGCCCGCCGGGTCGGCCTCTCGACCACGCCGTGCTGGCGGCGCATCAAGCGGCTGCAGGAGGAGGGCATCATCCGCGCCCGGGTGGCGCTGCTCAATCGCAAGGCGGTGAACGCCGGGGTGACGGTGTTCGTGGCGGTTCGCACCGCCCAGCACACCGCCCAGTGGCTCGGCCGATTTGCCAAGGCGGTGGCGTCGTTTCCCGAGGTCATGGACTGCTACCGCATGAGCGGCGAGATCGACTATCTGATCCGCCTCGCCCTGCCCGACATCGAGGCCTACGACGCCTTCTACAAGCGCCTGATCGCCAAGGTCGATCTCAGCGACGTCACCTCCATGTTCGCCATGGAGGAGATCAAGTCCACTACGCGGCTCCCGCTCTCCTACCTCCCCTAGCGTCGGCCCGGTACGGGCTTTAGGATTGCCTCCGTTCGATCTGGAAAAGCAGGGGAAACGATGACCACGGGCCCAAATACTGGCAAGAATCGCAAGAAAGTGCTGATCGTCGGCCGCATGCCGCAGGCCGGGCTGGACGCGCTGAAGAAGCGCGACGACGTCGACTTCGAGATCCTGACCAACGACACGGTGCCGAGCCTGCATCCGGCGCTGAAGGACGCCAACGCCGTGACGCTCGGCGCCACACCCTTCCGCCAGGCCGAGCTCGACGCGGCGCCCGGCATGATGGTGGTGGCGCGCCTGGGTGTCGGCTACGACGCGGTCGAGATCCCCGCCCTCAACAAGCGCAAGATTCCGCTGATGACGACGGGCATCGCCAATTCTGTCTCGGTGGCCGAACATGCCATGTACATGCTGCTCGCCTCGGCGCGGCTGACGCGCAAGCACGATCGCTTCGTGCGCGAGAACGCCTGGGGCGATCGGTTGAGCGACCTGCCGGCCGATCTTGCCGGCAAGTCAATCCTGGTGGTCGGCATGGGCCGCATCGGTTCGCGTACAGTGAAGCGCAGCGTGGCTTTCGAGATGGACGTCTACGTTCTCGACCCCAACCTCTCCGAGGCCGAGATCAAGAAAGCGGATGCCACCAAGGTCACCGACCTCAAGGCCATCTTGCCCAAGGTCGATTTCGTCTCGGTCCATTGCCCAAAGTCGCCGGAGACGGTGAACATGTTCAACGCAGAGACGATCGGGTTGATGAAGCCCGATGCCTTTCTGGTGAATACCGCGCGCGGCGGAATCGTGAACGAGGAGGCGCTCTACAAAGCGCTCAGCACCGGCAAGCTGCGCGGCGCCGGCCTCGACGTGCTCGACAAGGAACCGCCGGAGCCGGCCAACAAGCTGTTCGGCCTGGAGAATGTCATCTTCAGCCCGCACATGGCCGGCGTCACCAAGGAGGCGAGCGACCGCATGGCGGTGACCGCCATCGAGAACATCCTGAGCGTGTTCGACGGTCGCGTGAACGCTGCCAACGTCGTGAACAAGGAAGTGCTGAAGTGAGCCTTCCTCCCCACGTCATGCTTGGGGAGGTGAACCGACCAGATCCTCGATCTCGTCATCGGTCGGGAAGCGGCCGGTCTTGCTTCGAGTGTACTTCAAGGCGCCGTCGACGGTGACGTCGAACTGGCCAGATCTGCCGGCGCGCAGCTCGATGTCGGCCGCGCCCAGCTTTTCGAGGCGTTCCCTCACCCGGAGGGCTTGCGGCTTGTAGCCTCAAGCGCCGCAGTATTCGATCAGGACTTTCATACTGCTAAGGTGGCGGCCTGGGCTCGCGCCATCAAGGGGGACATCGGATGAAATACGGACCACTCGGCTGCTCGGGCCTGATCGTGAGCAGGATCTGCCTCGGCGGCAATTCGTGGGGTGCCAAGGGCCGCCGCGGCTGGGGCAAGTTCGACGAGGCCGAGGCGCCAGCCTATTTCAAGCGCGCGCTCGACGTCGGCATCACCTTCTTCGACACCGCCGACACCTACAACTACGGCCGCTCCGAAGAGATCATGGGCGCTACGCTCATGAAGATGGTGAAGCGCGAGGAGTTCGTGCTCTCCACCAAGGTCGGCATCCGTATGAGCGACACGGCCAATGACCAGGGCACCGGGCGCAAGCATCTGATGGCCTCGGTCGACGCCCAGCTCAAGCGCCTGCAGACCGACTACATCGACGTCTACCAGGTCCACCGCCTCGATCCGCACACGCCGATCGAGGAGACCATGTATTCACTCGACCAGATCGTGCGCTCGGGCAAGGTGCGGTACATCGGCGGCTCAACCATGCCCGCCTACAAATTCGCGCAGATGGTGATGATGGCCGACTGGAAGGGCTATGCGCGGCCGATTGCCATGCAGAACCTCTACAACCTGATCCAGCGCGAAGAGGAGCACGAGATGAACCGGCTCTGCCACGAGCAGGGTGTCGGGCTCATTCCCTACTCGCCGCTGGCCCGCGGCTTCCTCGCCGGCAACCGCAGCAAGGAAGGCGGCGGCGCCACCGAGCGCTCCAGGAACGATGCGCAGGTCAAGGCTGGCACCTACCGTGACGGCGACTGGGAGATCGTGAAGCGGCTGAAGAAACTCGCCAAGGAAAAGGGCGCGACACCGGCCCAGGTGGCGCTGGCCTGGCTGCTGCACAAACCTTACATGGGCGCGCCGATCATCGGCGCTACCGACCTCGATCAGCTCACATCGGCGGCCAAGTCGACCGAGATGGTGCTCACCACGGAGGAGTCGAAGCTGCTCGAGCAGCCCTACGCGTTCCGGGTGTCGCCGGCGAACTAGGCTCAGGCACCGCGCCGTGTGATGGCGTGTGCGAACCAAAAGGCGAGAAGAGGCAGGAAAATCGCCGCCGCCCAGAACACCGGCGGCGCGCCCCAGCGATCGACGATGGGTGCAGCGACCGGCACGCCGATCGCCTGACCCAGGAACAGGCAAAGCGCGAACAGCGCCATGCCGGCGCCCCGCGCTTCAGGAGCCATTTGCGTGCCGTGGACCTGCAGCGTGTTGTGGAACATGTAAAACGACACGCCCGAGACCACGATGGCGGCGAACTCGACTTCCGCCGACGGCGCCAGCGCCATGCCGGCGAAGGCGAGGCCGAGCCCCGCGCCACCCCAGAGGCAGAGGCCGCGTTCTCCCAGCAACCGCACGAGATGGTGTGCCACCATCACATACATGAATCCGCCGGCACCGAAGGCCGCGACCGCCAGGCCGATGGCCGCGAAACCCAGGCCGAAACGCTGATGGAGATCGGCACCGACAAAGGTGAAAGCGCCCCAGAACACACCGCCCTCCAGTGCCACCACGACGATGACGGTGAGCGCCCATGACCGACGCAGCACGCGGATCATCTGGCCGATCATCGAACCCTCCGCGCGCTCGGCAGGCTGGGCCAGGTCGGGCCGGGCGCGCATGACGCCGACCAGGGCGCTGCCGGCCACGACATAGATCGCCGCCAGCACCCAGAAGACCGAGCGCCAGCCCAGCCAGTCGCCGATCGCGCCGCCCAGCGCCGCGCCGGTCATCAGGCCCAGCGTCTGGCCGGTCAGGAATCGGGCGAGCATGGCCTGGCGCTTGTCGTAGCTCACGTTGTCCCCCACCCAGGCGATGGCGAGCGGGATGATGGCCGAGCTGGCGACGCCGGTCAGGAAGCGCGCCAGGGTGAGCATGCCGAGCGAGGCCGACAGCGCGCTCAGCACGCAGCACAGTGCCGCACCGATGCAGGCGATGGCCACCACAGGCATCTTGCCGTAGCGGTCGCCGAAAGGCCCATGCACCAGGACGAACACGCCGTTGGCGAACAGGAAGGCGGTGGCCGCAATCGAAGCCTCGCCGACGGTAACTCCGAAGCCGGCGGAAAGCTGGACCAGGAGCGGGTCGATGATGCGCATGTTGGCCGCCGAGGCGAAGGCGGCCACCGACAGGAGCGCAATAGCCAGTGTGGGGGTGGGCCGCGGCAGGGCGGCGGAAAGGGACATCGGTAGTGGGCTTAGCGGCTGGCCGTCGTAAAGGAAAGGCCTGCTGCTCGATCTGGCGTTCTCGCTCGACAGCATCATCACCGCCGTCGGCATGAACGCCATGCTGGTCGCGGTCGGCCTGATGATGGTGGCGGCCGATCTTCTGGCGTGTTTCATCGGCAACAATCCGACCATCGTCATGCTGGCGCTGGGCTTCCTGCTGATGATCGGCGGCACGCTGCTGGCCGAGGCCAGGGGCGTGAAGATCTCCAAGCGCTACATCTATGCCGCCATGGCCTTTTCGGCGCTGATCGAGGGACTGAACATGATGGTGCGCCGCAAGCGACGGAAGAAGACACAACGCCGTCCCTGATCTACGGCGTCGTTGGCTTGCCCCACAGGCGTTCCAGCCGCCGGTCGCGACCGCAACTCCAGCGATAGTAGGTGTAGCTCGTCGGGTTCTTGCGATAGTAGTCTTGGTGATAGGCCTCAGCCGGATAGAATTTCGCCGCCGGCAGGATCTCGGTGACGATGCGTCCCGGGAGCTTGCCCGACTTCGCGAGGGCTGCCTTCGACGATTCGGCTGCCGCGCGCTGGCCATCGTCGACCGCGAAGATGGCCGAACGATATTGCGGGCCCTTGTCGCAGAACTGGCCGGAGGCATCGAGCGGATCGATGTTGCGCCAGAACACCTCCAGCAGCCGTTCGTAACTGATGCGCGCCGGATCGTACTCGACCTGAAGCGCCTCGTAGTGGCCGGTGCGGCCGGAGGTGACCTGCTCATAGGTCGGATCGGCCGTGGTGCCGCCGATGTAGCCCGAGGTCGTCGCCAGCACGCCGTCGAGCTTGTCGAATGGCGGCTCCAGGCACCAGAAGCAGCCGCCGGCGAAGATGGCGACGGCGCGGGTCTGGGCCTGCGCCGGAGGCAGCGCCAGCAACATCAGCAGCGAGGCGAGGAGAGCGATCTTTTTCATGAGGGGCTCGCGCCGGGTTTGAAGATCAGCGCTACGCCGTTCATGCAATAGCGCAGGCCCGTGGGCTTCGGTCCGTCCTCGAACACATGGCCGAGATGGCCGCCGCAACGCCGGCAATGGACCTCCGTCTGGGCTATGAACAGGAAACCCGTCTCCTGCTTGGTGGCGATCGCATTGTCGAGCGGCTGCCAGAAGCTCGGCCAGCCGGTGCCGCTGTCGTACTTGGTGGCCGAGGAGAACAGCGGCAGGTCACAGCCGGCGCAATGGAATGTGCCGGCACGCTTCTCGCGGTCGAGCGGACTGGAGCCGGCGCGCTCGGTCTTGGCCTTCCGCAGGACGGCATACTGTTCCGGCGTCAGCAGTCGCCGCCATTCCCCGTCGCTGCGCGT
The DNA here is from genome assembly GCA_030684475.1 of Reyranella sp. Classification (GTDB taxonomy): domain Bacteria; phylum Pseudomonadota; class Alphaproteobacteria; order Reyranellales; family Reyranellaceae; genus Reyranella. The sequence goes on from JAUXWB010000060.1 coordinate 9,210, forward strand.
GACTTCGAAGGCCCGGGCTTGGGCGCGCGTGCCCCTGGCACCGAAACCAGTGGCCATCAGGGTGGTACCCCCCAGGAGGAAGTGTCGTCGATCGAGCGGTCTCATGACGTCGCTCTTAGCGCCGCATGGGGGTTGGAAGTAAGGCTGCCCTGCATCACCGGCGGTCACTTTGTCGTGCGGCCGCCGTGGCCCGGGGCTAAACTTCCCGCCATGAAGCTCAAGGATCAGGTCGCCATCGTCACTGGAGGGGCCTCGGGCATCGGTGCCGCCTCGGCCCGCCTGTTCGCGGCCGAGGGTGCCAAGCTGGTGCTGGTCGATCAAGACACGGTCGGGCTGGGCCAGGTCGCTGCCGACATCGAAGCCAGGGGAGGCCAGGCCCTCACCATCACTGCCGACGTGAGCTCGGACCAGCAGGCGCGCGCCGGTGTCGAACAGGTCATGGAGAAATGGGGCCGCATCGACGTGCTGCTGACCGCGGCCGGCGCCTCGACCGGTGGCACCGTCGACACGATCGAGGAGGCGGCCTGGGACCGCACCTTCGCGATCAACGTCAAGGGCACCTATCTCTGGATCCACTACGCCATCGCCCCGATGATCGCCGCCCGGTCGGGCGCCATCGTCACCATCGGCTCGCAGCTCGCGCAATCGAGCCCGGGCAAGAACGCAGCCTACATCGCCTCCAAGGGCGCCATTGCCTCCTTCACCAAGACCATGGCGGTCGATCATGCATCGCAGGGCATTCGCGTCAACGCTCTGATGCCGGGCGTGATCGACACGCCGATGCCGGCCAGGTCGCTCAAGCGCTATGCCGACCCCGAGGCGATGCGGACCTTCTGGAAGCACCGTCATCCCATGGGCCGCATCGGCCAGCCCGAGGAAGTGGCCAAGGCGGCGCTGTTCCTCGCCTGCGAGGATTCGTCGTTCATCACCGGCACGCTGCTGTTCGTCGACGGCGGCTGGACGGCGCATTGATGCCGAAGAAGCTGACGCCGGAGCAGATCGCGGGCTACCAGCGCGACGGCTATATCTGTCCGGTAGAAGGTTTCTCGGCCGAACAGGCGCGAAGTTGGCGCGATAGGCTGGAGGCGTTCGAGCGCGCCGAGGGCCGCAAGATGACGCGCGGCCACAATTTCAAGCCACACCTGCTCTTTCCCTGGGTAGACGAGATCGTGCACGCACCCGAGGTACTGGACGCTGTCGAGGATCTGATCGGTCCGGACATCCGGCTGTTTCATCTCACGGTGTGGCCCAAGGATGCGCAGAGCGGCGCCTATGTGAGCTGGCACCAGGACGCGACCTACTTCGCCCTGGAACCCGCCTGTCATGTCACGGCCTGGGTGGCGTTGACCGACGCGCCGGTCGAGGCGGGCTGCATGGAAGTGGTGCCCGGCTCGCACAAGCTCGGCCAAATGCAGCATGCCGAGATGCAGGACCCCGAGAACCTGCTGTCACGCGGCCAGGAACTGGTGGTCGACGTCGACCGCAGCAGGACCGTCTTCATGCCGGTGAGGGCGGGGCAGTTCTCACTGCACCACACGCATCTCGTGCACAATTCGCGGCCCAACCGCTCCAATGACCGCCGAATCGGCCTCGGTATCAGCTACATCCCGACTCATGCGCGCTGTACCAGCTCGACGCGGGTGACGGCGATGCTGGTGCGCGGCACTGACCGGTACGGGCATTTCGACGGTGAGCGCCGGCCGACGGAAGAAGCTGGCCCCGAGGAGCGAGCCTTTCACGCCGAGGCCGTGGCGCGTTTTCGCGACATGAATGTCGGCGAGACCGAGAATAGGGTTGCCGTCGTCAAGAGGTAGATATGCATTCGATTCGCCTGCCGTATCACAACCGCTATGCCTATTCGCCGATCGCCGCGCGCAAGGACTATTCGTGGCCGGAGGGAAAACGGCTGGCGGTCTATCTCGGACTCAACATCGAGCACTTCGCCTTCGGCGCCGGCGACGGCCATCTGCTGACGGTGGCGGGCACGCCGCCCGATCCGCGCACCTTCGCCTGGCGCGACTACGGCAACCGGGTCGGCGTCTGGCGCTGCCTGGAACTGTTCGACGAACTCAACCTGCCGGCAGCACACCTCATCAACACCACGGTGTTCGACTACGCGCCGCAGATCGTCGATGCGCTGAAGGCCAGGGGCGATGAGTTCATCGGCCATGGCCGCACCAACGCCGAGCGTCACGGCCAGATGTGGGAGGCCGACGAGAAGCGCTTCCTCGAGGAGGTGCGCGACGCCATCGAGAAGGCATCGGGCCAGCGGCCGCGCGGCTGGATGGCGCCGTGGATGAGCTCGAGCCATCACACGCCCGATCTCCTGAAGGAGGTGGGCTTCGACTTCCTGATGGACTGGCCGGCCGATGACCAGCCGCTGTGGATGAAGACGCGTTCGGGGCCGCTGATGAGCGTGCCCTATCCGATCGAGATCAACGACAGCCCACAGGTCCTGGTCCGACACCATTCGCCCGAACAGTTCCGCGACTTCATCATCGGCCAGTTCGAGGAGCTCTTGCGTCAGTCGGCCAGGCAGCCGCTGGTCTGCGGCATCGCGCTCCACACCATGATCGTGGGCCAGCCTTATCGCCTCAGGATGCTGCGCGAGGCGCTGCAGCACATCGTGAACCACCCGCAGAAGGACAAGGTCTGGTTCACGCGGCCCTCGGCCATCTACGATCACTGCGCGAGTTTGCCCAAGGGCACGATGGCGCCACCGCCCGCGTGACCTCCACCGAGATCGCCGGCTGGCTGGCCGACGCCGGCCTGCGCAACATGCCGCTGGAAGACATGATCGACGGCCTCTCGCGCCGGCTGAATGAACTGGGTGTGCCGGTCGCGCGGACCTTCGTCGGCACGAACACGCTGCACCCGATGATCCGGGCACGCAGCATGATCTGGGATCGTGCCTCGGGGCCGGGCACGCATTTCGAGTTCCAGCATGCCGAGATCGACGCACTGCAGGTGCGGCAGAGCCCGTTCGCCGCCATGCTGCGCGACAACATTGCCGAGCAGCGCCACGATTTCTCGCAGCCGGACGGGGACGACGGCGTGCCGCTGTTCGAGGAACTTCGCGCCGCCGGCATGACCGAATGGCTGGGCCGCCTCTTTCCCTTCGGCGAACTGACGCCGCAGGTTGGCGGACCGGCGGCGGCCGAGCAGGCGGGCCAGCTGTGGCTGGTGTGCTCGTTCACCACCGATCGGCCGGGTGGGTACGCGGCAGATCACCTCGCGGTTCTGCGTGAACTCCTGCCGCTCTTTGCCGTCGCCGCCAAGGCCGCGACCATGCGCGCGATCGGGCAGGGCCTGCTCGCCGCCTATCTCGGTGACGACCCGGCCGCCCGCGTCTTCGCCGGCACCGTGCAGCGCGGCGAGGTCCAGGGTGTCGAGGCAGTGCTGTTCTATACCGACCTGCGCGGCTTCACGGCGCTCGCCGATGCGATGCCCGGCAAGGAGCTGATCGCGCTGCTCGACGAGTGCTTTGAATGCATAGTGGCGCCGGTCGTGCGCCACGGCGGTGAGGTGCTGAAGTTCATGGGCGACGGTCTGCTCGCGGCCTTTGCCGCCCGTCCGGCGGGCCGCGCCGAGGTCTGCGCCGCCGCCCTCGATGCCGCGACCGAGGCACTCGCTCTCATTGACGCGCTCAATGCGCGGCGGCGGAGCGCTGGCCAGCAGACGGCCGGGCTCGATCTCTCGCTCCATATCGGCACCGTGCAGTACGGCAACGTCGGTACCGCCCAGCGACTTGACTTCACGGTGATCGGGCCCGCCGTGAACGAGGCTTCACGGATCGAGAAATTGTGCGAGCCGCTCGGCCAGAACCTGCTGGTATCCCGGGCCTTCGCGGAGGCGGCGACATCGTGCCGTTCCCGCCTGGTCTCGCTCGGCCCGCACCGCCTGCGTGGCGTTCGCGAAGAGACCGAGCTGTTCGCTCTGGCCTAGGGCGCGGCGGAATCAAACCACGAGTTGCACCATGACCAGGACCAGCCCGAGCGTGGCGATGTTCCAGGCAAAGGTGCGCAGCCACGGAACACCCCAGGCATAGAGCGGCAGAAACAGCGTGCGGCCTCCGATGTAGAACAGCGCGCCCGCGGCGCTCATGACGCCGCTCCGGTCCAGGAGGTGGGCCATCAGCACGGCGGCCACGAAGACGGGAAACGTCTCGAGAAAATTCCGCTGCGCGCGATCGAGCCGGCCCGCCAGGCCCGTGGGGCGCAAGTCTTCGTCCCGTGGTCCCACGGTATAGCGGTTCCCCACCTGCGCCTTGAAGCTGAAGGAGGCTGCGGTGAGGTGCACGAGCGCGAGCACCATGGCGGCATAAAGGCAGCCCATCTCGACCGACATGCGTGCTCTCCGTTGATTGCCCGGCGCCTGGCGGACCTTCTAGTCGCCGTAGATCGCGCTTTCGAAGGCGTAGAACAGCGGCAGGGCCTTGGTGTCGGCGAAGGGCAGGATTTGCGTCACGTAGACGCCGCCCACGCCCTTCTTCTGGTCGATCCAGAAATAGGTGTTGGCGAGTCCCGCCCAGGCGAGGCTGCCCGCCGAGCGTCCGGTCGGGGCCGCGGCATTGTTGATCATGAACGAGAGGCCCCACTGCTTGTCGATGCCGGGGAAGAACTCGGCATCGTTCGACAACGGCGGCGCCACGGTCCTGAGCAAGACGACCTTGGTGGCGCCCATGGCGTTCTTCGACATCAGGGCCACCGTCTCGGGCTTCAGCACCGCCCGGCCGCGGTCCGACCGGCCTTCGTTCAGCATCATGCGCACGAACCTGAGGTAGTCGCCGGCCGTGGAGTAGAGGCCGCCGCCGCCCATCTCGAACTCGGGCTGCTGCGGCAGTTCGAGCGCGAGGTCCGGCGCCAGGGCGCCGTCGGGACCGCGGTGATGGATCTTGGCCAGGCGCTCGCGCATCGTGGGCGTGATGAAGAAGCCCGTGCTGTCCATGCCGAGCGGCCCCAGCAACTCGTCGCGGAAATACTGGCCGAGCGTCTTGCCGCTAGCGGCCTCGACCATCTTGCCGGCCCAGTCGATGTTGATGCCGTAGTCCCAGCGCTCACCGGGATCGAACAGCAGCGGCGTGGTCAGCGCCTTGTTCTCGCAGCCGGTGATGCCGGGCACGCCCATCACCTGCTGGTACTTGCCGATGTCGGCGTTCCAGATCTCGTAGGAGAGCCGGCGGTGTGGGTGAGCAGGTGACGCAGCGTGATGTCGCGCTTGGGCTTGCGGGTCCTGGGCTTGCCCGCGGCGTCGAAGCCCTCGAGCACGCCGACCTCGCCGAGATAGGGAATCACGGTCTTGGCCGGCGCATCGAGCGAGAGCTTGCCGCGCTCGACCTGCTGCATGGCGGCGGCTCCCGTGATCGCCTTGGTCATGGAGGCGATCCAGGCCACGGTGTCGGGCGTCATGTCCGCCGCCTCGCCCAACACACGCTTGCCGAAGGCTGCCTCGTAGGTCTGACCCTTGGCATCGGTCGCCACTGCGACCACGCCCGGCACGTCGCCTCTGCTCACGCCATCCTTCAGGACCTTGTCAGCTGCTGCCTTCATGACGCCCCTCCTGGTTGTCCGTCTTTTGATCCAGGACAGGCTAGCGCGTGGATCCGACGGCGTCATGTGGGTCGCGTGTCCCGCCCTGCTGACGGCCCAAAGCGCGAAGGCGTAGGTGATCGCGACTTCGTCGAGCCGGTCGAAGCGCCCCGACGATCCGCCGTGGCCCGCGCCCATGTTCGTTCGCAGAACGACCGGCCCGCCCGATGTCATGGTGGCGCGCAGGCGGGCAATCCATTTCGCGGGCTCCCAGTAGGTGACGCGCGGATCGGTGAGGCCCGCCATTGCGAGGATCGCCGGATAGTCCTTGGCGGCGACGTTGTCGTAGGGCGAGTACGAGAGGATACGGCGGAACGCCGCTTCGTCGTTGATCGGATTGCCCCATTCAGGCCACTCGGGCGGCGTCAATGGCAGCTTGTCGTCCAGCATGGTGTTGAGCACGTCGACGAAGGGTACTTCGGCCACGATGCCGGCGAAAAGATCACCGGCCCGATTGGCGACCGCGCCCATCAGCATGCCGCCGGCGCTTCCGCCGTGGCCGACGATGCGCTTCGCGGAGGTGTAGTTCCGGGCGACGAGCGCGCGGCCCGCAGCGGCGAAATCGTCGAACGTGTTCGTCTTCTTCGCGAGCTTGCCGTCGAGATACCACGACCAGCCCTTGTCCGAGCCGCCCCGGATATGGGCGATGGCATAGACGAAGCCGCGGTCGACCAGCGACAGGCGATTGGCCGAGAAGGAGGCCGGCATCGCCATGCCGTAGGAGCCGTAGCCGTAGAGCAGGAGGGGCGCGCTGCCGTCGCGTGCGAGGTCGCGGCGATGAAGGATCGATAGCGGGACCTCGGCGCCATCGTGGGATACGGCCATGATCCGTGTCGTGACATAGGCGGCAGGATCGTGGCCGGAGGGAATCTCCTGGCGCTTTCGCAAGGTGCGTTCGCGACTCACCATATTGTAATCGTAGACCTCGGCCGGCGTGGTCATCGACGAGTAGGCAAAGCGCAAGGTCGCGGTGTCGAACTCGAAGCCGCCGGCGATGTCGAGCGCGTAGGCCGTCTCGTCGAAGGTGATGACGTGCTCGCCGCCGCTGCCGAGGTCGCGGATCACGATCGAGGGCAGGGCGTTCGCCCGCTCCAGCCGGACCAGATGGCCCGCGTAGAGCTCCATGCCGAGAACATAGATCCCGGGACGATGCGGGATCAGCTCCCGCCAATGAGCCCGGCCGGGCAACGCCAAGGACGCGGTGAGGGGCGCGGTGACGATGCGGAAATCGATCGCGCCGCCGTCGTTGGTGAGGATGAAGAGCTCGTCGCCACGATCGGCAACGCTGTAGCGTACGCCGTTCTCCCGCCGTGCGATCAGGCGCGGCATCGCGTCCGGCACGGCGAGATCGATCAGGCTTTGTTCGGACGTGTCGTGGTTGCCGCCGGCGATGATGCAGAAACGGCCGCTGGCGCTTTCCTTGATGCGCGTGAACCAGCCGATGTCCTTCTCCTCATAGACGAGGACATCGTCGGCTTGGGGAGTGCCCAGCCGGTGCCGGTAGACTTTCAGCGGACGATGGTTGTCGTCGACCTGGACGTAGAAGAAGAACGTCGAGTCGAGGCCCCAGACGACACTGCCGCCGGTTTGGGTCACAATATCGGGCAAGTCCTCGCCAGTGTCCCAGCGCCGCACCCGGATGGTGAAGAATTCCGACCCAAGCAGGTCGGCGCTCCAGGCTTCGAGCCGGTGGTTCGGCGAATGCCGGGTGCCACCGAACTTGAAGTAGTCGGATGTCTTCGCCAGCGCGTCGCCGTCGAGAAGGACTTGAACGGCGCCGCCCGCCCGTGGCGTCCGGCCAATCAGCTGGTGCTGGCCGCCCTCGCGAAACTTCCACAGATAGGCGAAGGGTCCGTCCGGCGTGGGCACGCCGGAATCGTCCTCCTTGATGCGGCCGCGCATCTCGGCGACCAGCGTCGTCTGCAATGCCTGCGTCGGCACCAGGAACTCTTCGGCGTAGCGGTTCTCGGCCTCGAGATAGGCCTGGATGTCCGGGTCGAGAAGCGAGGGGTCGCGCAGCACCTGCTGCCACTTATCGTCCTTCAGCCAGGCGTAGTCGTCCGAGAGAGTGACGCCATGCAGCGTACGCCGCGAGGGGTGCCGCGGCGCGATCGGCGGCTTCATCGAGGGCTCAGTAGTTCCCGGCCTTGGCGGCCACCTTGGCCGGCGCGTCGGCCTTGCCGCCCAGCATGCCGCGCATCTCCGCACCCTTGGTGTCCCACCAGTCGGCCAGGATGCGCACATCCCAGCCGATGCAGAAATGCTTTACGCCCATTTCCAGATACTTGCCGGCCTGGCTGGGGTCGCGCAACTCGACGCGGGGATGCAGGCCCATTCTGAGCGCGGTCTCGATCGTCTTCTTCTCGGCCGCGAGGACCTCGGCGTCGGAATACTGGCCGGTCTTGCCGATGCTCATCGAGAAATCGGAGGCGCCGAATTGCACCATGTCGATGCCGGGCACCGAGAGGATGCGGTCAAGATCCTCCACGCACGATTTCTTCTCGACCATGATGGCGACCACGACCTCGTTCAGCGCGTCGACGTAGGCCGGCGTGCCGCCCGTGCGCACCGTGCCGACGTCGCGCCGCATGCCGACGCCCAGCCGCCCGCGGCCGCGCACGCCCTTGGCCATCGTCGTCTCGGCCCGTACCGCGTCGACGGCGGCCTTGGCGTCCTCGACGGTGCGGATGTCGGCGAACAGCACGCTCTGGAAGCCCGAGCCGATCGCTCGCATCGCCTGATGGGTGTACTGCGTCTGCTCGATCTTGATCATGCCGCTCATGCCCATCAGCTCGAACGAGCGGCCGAGATTGTCGAGGTCGTGCATGGTGAAGGGGGCATATTCCGCGGTGAACTCGACGTAGTCGTATTGCTTGGAATGGCCGATCAGCTCGACCAAGGTCGGCCATGCCGACAGGATATGCGTTCCCACGGTGGGCTTGCCGGCGTTGAGACATTCACGAAGCGGATTGCGGTGCATGTTGTTTCCCCCTGGGGTCCAGTTCGGGCTAGTCTGACACCTTGAGTAGGGGGAGTGCCATGTTTCCGACGCGGGATAGTCTGACAATCTGCTTTGCGCATGCGGCATACCGGATGAAAGACCGGTTCGAGCTGCGTGACACCGGCATCAAATGCTTCGAGATCCGGGCCTACGACGATCTGGTGAAGCGGATCGGCGAGGCTGACGTCGTGCTCGCTTCCGGCATGTGGAAGAATGACCTGATCCCGCACGCCTCGAAGCTGAAATTCATCCAGTCCATCAGCTCCGGCATGGACCAATATTCCAAGGAATTGCTGGGCGCCAAAGGCATTCGCCTGGCCAGTGCCGCCGGCGTCAATGCCCGTGCCGTAGCCGAGCACGCCATCGCGCTGATCCTGGCCATCGCCCGGCGCCTGCCCGAGGCGCGCGACAACCAGCACAAGAAGACCTGGCGCGGCATGATCGGCGATCTCGCCCAACGCGAGGACGAACTGGGCGGCAAGACGCTGCTGGTCGTCGGCATGGGCCGCATCGGCAGCCATCTCGCCAAGCTCGCCAGGGCCTTCGACATGAAGGTGGTCGGCATCCGCCGCGATCCCAAGGCCGGCGCCAACGGCGCCGATTCGATCCACGGCATGGGCGATCTGGTCGGGCTCGTGTCTGAAGCGGATTTTGTTGCGCTCACCTGTGCGCTGACGCCCGAGACCACGGGCCTTATGAGTGCAGCAGCCTTCGCCGCCATGAAACCATCGTCGGTGTTCGTGAACGTGGCGCGTGGCAAGGTGGCCGACGAGGCGGCATTGATCGCCACCATGAAGGCCGGCAGGATCTGGGCGGCGGCGCTCGACGTCACGGCCGACGAGCCGTTACCCGCCGACTCGCCGCTGTGGTCGATGCCCAATGTCTTCATCACGCCGCACACGGCGGGCGAGACGCGGGCCTACGAGGACAACGTCCTCGACATTCTGATGGAGAACCTCGATCGCCTGTGGCGGGACGAGAAGTCGCTTCGCAACCAGGTGCTCTAGACCCGCCTACTTCTTCTCGTCGTCCTTCTTGGGCGCGGGCTTCTCGCCGAGTTCGGGCTCGTCGTTCTTGTCGACATCGGTCGGCTTGGCGGCCGGCTGAATGACGGGCTTCGGTGGCTGCGGCACGGCGATCTTCGGCTCGGCCGGGGTCGGCGGCTTGGGCGGCTGGACGGCCGGAGCGGCAACCGGTGCCGGCCGCTGCGGTGTCACGGTCGCACCTTTGTCCGGTGCCTTGTTGTCGGCCGACGGCGGCGTCCGGATCTCGGCCGGCCGGGGTGCGGCCGGCGCGGGCTGAGCCTGCGGCGGTGCTGCGGCCTTCGGCGCTTCAGGCTTCGCCGGGTCGGCAGGCTTGGCCGGCTCGGCAGGCGTTGCCCGCTGGGCAGGCGCTGCCGGCGGCGTCGCAGGCTTGGCCGGTTCGGCAGGCGTTGCCCGTTGCGCAGGTGCTGCCGGCGGCGTCGCAGGCTTGGCCGGCTCGGCAGGCGTTGCCCGTTGCGCAGGTGCTGCCGGCGTTGCGACCGGCGCGCTCGGCGTCTTATTGTCATTCGCCGCCGGTGCCTTGGCTTCGGGTGTGGCAGGAGCGGGCTTGGCCGGAGCCTTGTTGTCGTCCTTCAGGACCGGGGGCGCGGCGCCGGTGCGCGGCATCAGGGGCGGCGCGGTGACCTTGCCCTGCGTGGTGCCCGTCGCACTGCCGGTCGTGTTGATCGTGGCGGCCGGCGTGTTGGGGGCCGTTGCAAGCTTGGGACCTGGCGCGGCGGGCTTCGTCGTCGCCGTGGGCTTGGCGAGCGTCGGCATGTCGGCGACGGCCGTCTTGGCAACCGGCAGGCTGGCGTTGGCGCCGACCTTGGCCTGGGCTTCCGCCTTGGCCTTGGCATCCGCCTCGGCCTTGGCATCCGCCTCGGCCTTCGGGTCCGCTGCCTTGGGAGCAGGCGTCGCGGGATCGGCCGTCTTGGCGGCCGGCGCCGTGGCGAGGGAGGCCGCCGGTGCGGGCGGTGCAGCCACCGGCGCGACCGGCGCAGCAGCAATCTGTGCCGGCGTTACCTGCAGCGCGGCGCGTGCGACCGGCTGCGACCGGACGAAAACGTCCGACGGAACCACGGTCGCGAACCGCTGGTTCGCCATCACCGAGTTCTGTCCGGCAATGTAGGCTTCGCGGCGTTGCGCCCGCTGCCAGCGCGCTTCCAGAGCCTGCTCCTGGACCTGGTTGGAGCTGTTGAGGCGGGCGTAGTAGGCGCGATCGGTGCTGTAGGACGGCACATAGGCCTCACGCGGTCCGAGCGGGAACCAGCCCACGGGCGCGCTGGCGCTCGCCGACGCGTTGCCACCAAGCAGGGCCGAGATGAGTTGGATCCCGCCGATGAAGTCGACCAGCGCCGGCGCATAGACCGGCTGCGTCTCGCGCTGCGGCGGCACCCAGACCCATTGATTGTTGCGATTGGCCCAGCGGCCGTAGTGCGAGGGGGCGTAACCCCAAGGCTGGTCGTCGACCCAGGTCCAGCCCCACGGCTTCACATACGACCAGTGACCTTCCTTGTAAGGCTGCCAGCCCGATGGCACCGAGCGCGGCGTCCAGACGTTGCCGTACTGGCTGTCGTTGCTCCAGCTGCCGTAGCTGTTGAGGTCCTCATAGCCGGTGATGCCGGCCGACAGATATTGCGTCGGCACGTCGTAGTTGATCTGGCGATCGCGGGCGGCCCAATAGGCCGGCTGTGCCGGCGGAGCGGTATTGAGGGTGCGCACTTGCAGGGCACCGGTGTCGCCGTAGATCTCGCCGACTTGCCCCGGATTTACCGTGACGGTCCGGCCGTTGAGGCTCTGCATCTGTGCGGCGCCCGAGCGCACGCCGAGACGTGTCGCATCCTGGGTCGAGCCGGCCTCGATGTAGTAGTCACCCTGCTGGCGCAGGTTGACCGTCCCTCGCGGTGTGACGATCTGGTAGGGCGTGTTGGGGTTGAGGGAAAAGGTCTTGATGTCGACTCGACCCTGGCCGACCTGCAGGCGGGTCTGCCTGTCGGTGACCTCGAGCAGGTTGAGCAGGGTGCTGCCGTCCATGCGCACGCGGGTGCCTGCGACCGAGATCTCGCTGCGGGCGTTGGGTTCGGTCCAGATCGAATCGCCCGAGGTCAGCGGTGTATTGATGACGGCCTTGCTCCAGCCCACCTGCTCGTCGTCGTGAAAGGAAACGCTGCCTTCAGTGTAGGCGAGGCGCCCGGCCTGCGACGGCGGCTCGTTCAGGGCATGGGCGGCGCCGGTGAAAGCGACAACGCCCGCCACCGCGCAAAGTGCGACGCGAAATGATTGACCCATGCCATTGCTCCTCGATAGGCTCGCGCGCCCGTCATTTGACGAGGTGAGCCAACCAGAACAACGCCTGTGCGATGCTGCGGTTCCTCGACCGGGACCAAATGCCGTCGCTATTGGGCACAAGGGAGACAATCATGGCCGCAGACTCCAACCGCGTGATCGTCACTGGCGAGAACCCGTTCATCCGCCTCAGCGAAAAGGACGGCGATCCCAATTCCACGGAAGCCAGCTTCTGGCGCATCCTGTTCTGCCCGGCCGGGCCGGGCCACGTGCTCTATCTCAAGAGCGAGCTGACGCACGGCCACTGGCGCATCTATTCCGACAACATCGCCATGGCGCGCTGGCTGCAGCAGACCGTGCAGGGCATGCTCAATCCCGAGCTCAAGGACACGTCGATCCCGGTGATCGACGCCGAATTCTCCCGCTCCGGCGACCCGCGCTATTTCTGGACCGAGCACGTTTCGGCGGCCGATTCCGAGGTGGCGCTCACCTGGTACGACGTCGGCGATCCGCTGCTGATCCACACCCAGCCCAACGAGGCGCCGAACCCGCGCCCCTACGGTGTCTGCACCGTGCTGGTGCCGGCGCTGGGCGCGCGGCTCACGGTCGACGGCACCCAGGCCAAGGGTCTGCCGTGGAAGCGCGAGCGCGAGGGCAGGCCCTTCAGCACCTGCGCGCTGGCCTTCTCGGAAAGCTGGACGGAGGCGCGGTAGGAGGCAACTCGAACTTCAATGAAGGCGGTTTTCGATACGAAGGCGGAGTCGGGCTACGACGACGACATCGTCGAGCGATATCACTTCCCCAATCAGTATTTGCCAGAGGTCGAGAAGGCCATTGGCGATTGGATTGTTTATCGTGAGCCGAGGCGCGGCGGAGGTAGCTTAGGCTACTTCGCCGTGGCCCGGCTTATTCGTATCGATCCGGATCCCAAGCTATCTACTCATTCGTATGCGCGAGTGGCCGACTTTCTCCGGTTTGATGCAGTGGTGCCCTTCCGGCGCAAGACCGGATTCTACGAAAAGCAATTGGAGTTCGTCCCAAAGTCGCAGGTTGGCGCTACCTTGCGGGGCAAATCTGTTCGGACGATCTCCGATCAAGAATTTGGTGAGATCACGCTGATTGGATTGGGTGAGACGCTTGCACCGGACAATGCTGTCCGCCTCGAACTTGATCCGAATCATGCTGACACTGAAACGATCGCGTTAGTCACGGCACCATGGGAAGAGCAGCAACGACGAATTGAGCAAGTTTTATTGAATCGAAGAATCCGCGATGCCAACTTTAGGCGGCAAGTCTGCGACGCTTATGACAATACCTGTGCGGTAACTCGACTGCGGATCATCAACGGAGGCGGAAAAGCCGAAGCACAAGCGGCGCACATTTGGTCTGTTAAGACAGGTGGGCCGGACGTTGTGCAAAATGGTCTTGCACTGTCTGCTACCGCCCATTGGCTTTTTGACCGTCATCTCATTTCACTTGCTGATGACTATGGTTTGCTAATTTCTCACAATCGAGTGCCGGGGGAGTTAAGATCCTTGTTCAAGGATCAACTGAAGAGAATTCACCTCCCGAAGAATCGTACGCGTCCGGTTTAGGCCGCCTTTTCGTCAGCGCCCGCGCGTGAGAACTATGCGCCCGTTGATTGGCGAGTTAGCGGGCACATATGGCGACAGTTACGGTTCTTTCAGGCCCTGAACGGCGTCGGCGTTGGAC
>JAUXWB010000064.1 GCA_030684475.1 Reyranella sp.
GAGAAGATTGCCAAGGATGCTATCGCTGTAGCGCATGCCCGGTCCTTTCTGAGTCTCGACAACCAGAAAGTAGCCGGTTCTGCCTGCTAAGCCGGGCATGCACTCCGCGTCATAGTGAATCGTTCCCCGGACAGCCCTGCCATCATATGGGGGAGGTGCCCGAAGGGCGGAGGGGGTGTTTCAGCAGAAGGATAAAGGAGAACCCCACGCCCGATCCCGTCGCCCTCGCGATCCCGTCAGCGGGTACCCGAATCGGGCGACGCCGGCTGCTCGAGGGAAAGCCGGGCGAGATCCCGGCACATGTCGGCCTGCCGGCAGTAGCGGGGCAGGCCGCCGGCAGGCGATGAACCGAGGTTCTCGATCCGCCAGCGCAGGCATCGCTTCTGCTCGTCCTCGCCGGTTCGGACGGCGAGCAGGAGTCGGCCGGTGAGGCCGCGCCGCTCGACGGCTCGAGCGGCGAGATACTGTCGCGTGAGGGCGCGGCCTTCCTCGATCGTCTCGATGGCCTCGCGCATCAAGGCGCAGCCGCGTTCCCCGCCCCGTCGGGCAGGCGCTCGGGTAAAGGTGAAGGAGCGTCTCGGTCGCGGCCTGAAGCGCGCCCATGCAGTAGAGGGCGAAACGGTCGCCGTCGGACAGCGCGGTCTGAGCCTGCGCTGTCGACGACGACGCCATGAGCACTGCCGTGATGAAAGAAAAAAAGCGGAGGACCATGCCGTCGATACTCTTGAACGCGACGTCGACCTTACGGGAGATGTCGTTGAACGTCTGCGGTGTGCAGAAAATTATTCGATCCAGAACGGAATTTCTGCGTCGGCAGGCACGCCAATGTTGCCGAGGTGCTGCAACATTGAAGTGCCTGTCTCACGTGAGCGAAACGATTCTCATTGAGATGTGCTCGCAGGTGCGCGCAGTCCATCGACTCGGCAAAGGAGATTATTCATGTGCGATCCCATCACCCTCATGACCACCGCCGCCGGCGCGGTGTCGACCGCGCTCGGCGTCGTCCAGCAGGTCCAGCGCGCGCAGGCTTCGCAGTCGAACTACATCTGGCACGACGCGCCGCCGGACCCGGCGGCGGCGGTCGACGAACAGCGCGCGCGGCTGGCCGAGCAGGAGGGCGCGGTCCGGGTCGAGGCGGCGCGGCGGAAGACGGCGCAGGAGTTCGGCGCGGCGCGGGCGAGGCTCGCCGCCCAGGGCGGCGATCTTGCGGGCTCGCCCTTGGACGTGCTGGGCGACATCGCCGCGGCCGGCGAGGAGGATGCGCTGTCGCTCGGCTACCAGGCGATGCGCACCGCCTGGGAAAACCGCGCCCGCGCGTCCCTGCGGCCGGTGCCGACGGGCCGCTACGAGAGGGTCCCCGCGGGCCGGGTCGATCCCCTCCTGGGGATCGTGCGCGGCCTGCTGACGTGAGGGGCCGATTTGACGGCAGGCCCGGGAACCGTTACGGCCGGCGAACGTAGATACCGGTGGCGCGCGTCGCGCGTCATCGTACGCACTCTCTTACCGACCAGGATACAGACAATGGCTTCAGGTACAGTCAAGTGGTTCAACGCCACCAAGGGTTTCGGTTTCATTCAGCCCGATGGCGGCGGCAAGGACGTGTTCGTCCACATCAGCGCCGTCGAGCGCGCTGGTCTGAACGGCCTCAATGAAGGCCAGAAGATCACCTACGAAGTGCAGCAGGACCGCGGCAAGGACGCCGCCGTGAACCTGAAGGCCTAGTCAGCTCGATACCCTCCTCCCCTGCGCCAGCGCGGGGGAGGGGTTCTACCTTTGCCGTCCGCGCCCCCCACGGCTCACTGTGCGCCGCGGCGTCTTTCCCCCGATCCGCCGACTGTCCTAGTCTGGCGCGGGGGAGATCATCGACATGAACATCTCGCGCTGGATGCCGGGCTTGGGGATGCCAGGCCTCGCCACGCTCCGCGACTACAAGGCCGCGTCGCTGCCGCACGACCTGGCGGCGGGCCTGACGCTGGGCGCCGTGATGGTGCCGGTGGGCCTGGCCTATGGCGAGCTGGCGGGGCTGCCGCTGGCCGGCCTCTACGGCAGCATGCTGCCGCTGCTCGCCTATGCGCTGTTCGGCAGCTCGCGCCAGCTCGTGGTCGGGCCCGACACGGCGATGGCGGCGATCGTGGCCGTCGCGGTGGCGCCGCTGGCCATGGGCGATCCGACGCGGCTCGCGCTGCTGGCGGCCGGGCTCGGCGTGATGGTGGGCGTGTTGTGCCTCCTCGCGGGCGTGCTGCGGCTGGGCTTCGTCGCCGATTTTCTCTCCAAGCCGGTGATCGTGGGGTTCATGCATGGGCTCGCGCTGGTGATCATCGGCGCGCAGCTGCCCAAGGTGCTGGGCATCAGGTCCGAGGGCGAGACGACGCTGGACCAGTTCGCCAGCATCGCTGAGCGCCTCGGCGACACCAACCTCGTGACCCTGGCGATCGGGGCCTCGAGCTTCGCGGTCATTCTGCTGTGCCGCCGCTTCGTGCCGCGCGTGCCGGGCGCGGTGCTGGCGCTGGTGGGCTCGATCCTGGCCGTGGTGTGGTTCGGGTTGGACAAGCCTGGCGCCTGGGGGCAGGGCCTCGCGGTGGTCGGCCGCATCCCGCCCGGCCTGCCCGGGCTCTCGCTGCCGGTGCTGACGCTGGCCGACTTCGAGGATCTGCTGCCGGTGGCGCTGGTGGCGGCGTTGCTCTCCTTCTCCGACACCATGATCACGGCGCGGGGCTTCGCGGCGCGCAACCGCTACCGCATCGACGGCAACCAGGAACTGTTGGGGATCGGCATGGCCAATCTCGTCTCGGGGCTGAGCCAGGGCCTGCCGATCAGCGCCAGCGACACGCGCACCGCCGTGGCCGAGGCGGCGGGCGGGCGGACGCAGGGGACGTGCGTGATCGCGGCCGCGGTCGTGGCCGGCGTCACGCTGTGGCTGGCGGGGCTGCTGTTCTGGCTGCCGCAGGCCGCACTTGGCGGCATCCTGATCGCCGCGGCTTGGGGCCTCTGCGACTTCGGCGACTTCGGCCGGCTGTGGCGCTTCCGCGGCATCAGCCTGGCGGGCGCGCTGGTGACCTTGGTGGGCGTGGTGGCGATGGGGGTGATGGAAGGCATTCTGGTGGGCGTGGTCTTCGCCCTGGTGCTGCTGCTCCGCGCGCTCGCTTTTCCGGTCGATGCCGTGCTCGGCCGCACGCCCGACGGCTCCTGGCACGACATGGCTCATCGACCCGACGCCGTGGCGGTGCCCGGGCTGCTGGTCTACCGCTTTTCGGCGCCTTTGTTCTTTGCCAACTGCAACCAGTTCCGCGACCGTATCGAGGCGCTGATCGCGGCCTCCCCGGTTCCGGTGACGGGCGTGGTGCTGGACGGCGGCGCCATCGGCGACGTCGACCTGATGGGCTGCGAGACGCTGTCGGAGGTCTACGAGGCGCTGGCGGCGCGCGGCATCGGCTTCGCCATCGGCAACCTGCGCGATCGGGTCAGGCGCGATGTCGAGCGCGGCCTGGAACTCACGCCCGGAGACGACGGCGTCACCCATCCCAGCGTGGCGGCGGCGGCCCGGGCGATTGCCGGTCCGTGATTGGTGGACACGAAATGGTGGACACGAAATGGTGGACACGGGCGCGACACGCGACTGTCCACTCGTGTCCACCATTTCGGCGTCAGTTGAACCTGACGTATTCGAAATCGGCCGCCTGGTTGTTGATGCCGCGGGCCGGCGGCGCGATCCAGTGGGCGAACTTGCCCGGCTCCGTCACCGCCGGGCCCATCAGCGACGTGACGTAGGCGCGGTCCTCGTCGGTCGGCAGCCAGCGGCCCTCGTTTGCCTTCCACTCGGCCTCCGAGAGCACCTTGCCGTCGGGCGAGATGCGCATGCCGGCAAAGGCGCCGATGCGCCGGTTGAAGGCGCGATGCGGCAGCTTCATCTCGAAGTTCAAGCCCGCCCGCTCGATCGCCTTGTTCCAGCGCAGCACGCCCTTGGCACAGTCCTCGATGTAATCCTGGCGCAGCCGCTCGTTCAGCGCCTGCAGCGCCGGCACCGTCTTCTTCACGATGTGGCCGTCTTCGGCCGTGTCGATCTCGTAGCTGGCGTTCGTGAGCAGATGATCGTCGTCGATGCGGGTTTCCAGGAACCTGCCCTTCACGCCCATCGTGTAGTAGTTGGCGGCATTGGTCGAAGCTTCCTGGCCGAACAGGTCGAGCGACACCGAGAAGTGGAAGTTGAGGTACTTCTGGATGGTCGCGAGATCGATCGCGCCCAGGCTCCGCACATCATCCGTCTTGTGCTCCTTCATGAGCTCGCAGGTGCGCTGGAGGATGCGCGTGATCCCTGATTCGCCCACGAACATGTGGTGCGCCTCTTCCGTCAGCATGAAGCGGCAGGACCGCGCCAGCGGATCGAAGCCGGATTCGGCCAGCGACGCCAGCTGGTACTTGCCGTCGCGGTCGGTGAAGTAGGTGAACATGAAGAAGGAGAGCCAGTCCGGCGTCGCCTCGTTGAAGGCGCCCAGGATGCGTGGCTTGTCGGGATCGCCCGAGTGCCGCACCAGCATCTCCTCGGCCTCCTCGCGGCCGTCGCGGCCGAAGTAGGCGTGCAACAGGTAGACCATGGCCCAGAGGTGCCGGCCTTCCTCGACGTTGATCTGGAAGAGGTTGCGCAGGTCGTAGAGCGAGGGTGCAGTCTTGCCCAGCAGGCGCTGCTGCTCGACCGAGGCGGGTTCGGTGTCGCCTTGCGTGACGATCAGGCGGCGCAAGGTCGAGCGCAGTTCGCCCGGCACGTCCTGCCACACCGGCTTGCCCTTGTTGTCGCCATAGGCGATCTGCCGGTCGGCGTCGCGATCGGCCAGGAAAATGCCCCAGCGATATTCCGGCATCTTCACGTAGCCGAAGTTGGCCCAGCCATTGGCATCGGTCGAGATCGCAGTGCGCAGATAGACCTCGAAGGCCGAGGTGCCGTCGGGACCCATGTCCTTCCACCAGTCGAAGAAACGCGGCTGCCAGTTCTCCAGCGCGCGCTGCAGGCGGCGGTCGCTTGAAAGGTCGACGTTGTTGGGGATGAGCTGGCTGTAGTCGATGGCCATGGTGTTCTCCTTACGCCCGCTTGCGGTCGTACTTCGATTGCTTGCCCGTGCCGTAAAGCTTCAGCGCGCCTTCCGGTCCTGTTGCGTTGGGCCGCTGGAAAATCCAGTTCTGCCAGGCCGAGAGCCTGGCGAAGATCTTGGTCTCCATCGTCTCCGGCCCGGCAAAGCGCAGGTTCGCTTCCATGCCGATCAGCCCATCGGGCGAGAAGCCGGCGCGTTCCTCGACGGCAAGGCGAACCTCGTCCTCCCAGTCGATGTCGTCGGGCGTGAAGGTGACGAGGCCCGCCTCGTCCGCGGCCGCGGCGTCGAGCGCCTCGCCAATTTCGTCCTCCAACGCGTCGACATGCTTGGGATCGGAGAGGAAACGCGTGGCAAGGCGCGTGAGGTCGTTGCCCATGGGGTAGGGCCCGAAATTCATCGACGTGAGCCGGAGCGTGGCGGCTGGGAGGTTCGATCCTTCCATGGTGCCATCCAGCATGTAGGAGCGGTCGGCAGCCAGCACGATCTCGAGCAGCGTGCCGGTGAAGCAGGAGCCGGGCTCGACCAATGCGATCAGGCTGCGCGAACTGACATCGAGGCGTTTCAGCGTGCGCTTCCAGTAGAGCACGATTTCCTGGACCAGCCAGTTCGACGCCTCCCTGGCAAGCAGCGCGTCATAGGCCTCGACCAGCGCGCCATCGCCCTGGCTGGTCAGAACCCAGGTGCCGATCTCGGTCTCGTTCAGGCGCAGGTGCATCATCGCGTCATCGAGGTCGCGCGCCAGCGCCAGCGGCCAGAAGGCGGCGCCAGCAGCGTGGATGTCGGACGGCGGTGCAGAGGCGGGGCCATTGATGCGGATCTTGGCCGATCGGCCGTCGCGGTCGATCTCGACGATGAGGTGGCTGTAGCGGATCGTGTCACCCTCGATCGTGCGTGCGACCATGGGGAGCGCGATGCCCTTGGCATCCTTGGGCCGCGCTGATTTTGCCGCGGTCTCCTCGGCGATCTTCCTGGTCTCGTCGGCGAGCTTGCTGGGCGGGATCAGCCTGTCGACCAGCCGCCACTCCTGTGCCCGCTTGCCGCGCAGGCCTTCGGCGGTGGTGCAGAAGAAGTCAGCGTGGTCGCGCCGCACCAGGCGCTTGTCGACAAGACGTGTCAGGCCGCCGGTGCCGGGCAGCACGGCAAGCAACGGCAGTTCGGGTAGCGACACCGCGCTGGAGCCGTCGTCGGCCAGCAGGATCTGCTCGCAAGCCAAGGCGAGTTCATAGCCTCCGCCCGCCGCGATGCCGTTGATCGAGCAGATGTAGGTTTGACCGGAATGGATGCTCGCGTCCTCGATGGCGAGGCGCGTCTCGTTGGTGAACTTGCAGAAGTTCACCTTGAGGTCGTGGGTGCTGAGACCCAGCATGTTGATGTTGGCGCCGGAGCAGAAGACGCGGTCACGCTGCGAGCGGATCACCACCGCGCCGACTTCGGGATGCTCGAAGCGTAACCGTTGCACGGCGTCCGCCAGCTCGATGTCGACGCCGAGATCGTAGGAATTGAGCTTCAGCTTGTAGCCGGGCCGGAGTCCCGCATCCTCGTTCACGTCCATGGTGAGATAGGCGACGCCGTTCTCGATCGCGAGCTTCCAGTGCCGATAGCGCTCCGGCGCGGTGCGGAAGTCGATGATGGCGTTTCCGGCCATGGCATTTCCCATTTGCGCAATTCGGTACTGAAATACCTATTTACTTTCCCCGCCGCAAGTTCATTCTCTCAGTTTCCATGGTTGCTGTACGCCCTGCCCAAGTCTCTGATCTGCCGGCGATTTCCGCACTGGACGCGCGACTGACCGGCACCTCCAAGCCGGATTATTGGCGGGAACGGCTGGCGCCCGGCCTGCATTTCCTGGTCGCCGAGACCGACAAGGGGGCCTTCGCGGGTTTCATCGCGGGCGAGGTCCGCGCCTGGGAATTCGGCCAGCCGCCGGCTGGCTGGGTGTTCGCCATCCAGATCGATCCCAAGCTCCGCCTGAAAGGCGCGGGCAGTGCCTTGTTCGAGGCGCTGGCGGCGCGCTTCAAGGCCGAAGGCGTGACGCGCGTGCGCACGCTGGTCGATCGCAAGGATCACCTGATCCTCTCCTTCTTCCGGGCGCAGGGCATGGTCGCGGGGCCGTCGTTGCAGCTCGACAAGGAGCTGCCGTGAAGTTGCAGACCGCGACGCGCCTTGGCCTCTATGCCGTGCTCGAACTGGCGCGCGATCCAGCACAGACGCTTTCCTCCGCCGATCTCGCCGAGCGTTTCGGCGTGTCGACGCATCATCTTGCCAAGGTCCTGCGCACACTCTCGGCTGCGGGGCTGGTGCAGGCCGAGCGCGGCGCATCGGGTGGCTATCGCTTTACCGGCAACCGCCGCCGCATCACTTTGATGGACATCGTGGCTCTGTTCGAGCCGGCACCGGGCAGCCGCGCCAAGGAACCGGGCGAGGACACCACTATCGGCGCCGCGCTGCAGCGTGTGCTTCAGGAAATCGACGAAATCGCCGAAGCGACGCTGCGCTCGGTCAGCCTGGAGACTATGCTGAAGCATCCGACCAACCGATGACCACATGCTCGCACGCTTGGTTTGTCTCGCAATCCTGCTGCTCCCCGCTGTCGCACTCGCGCAAACGACCGGCGAGGAGCCGAAGGCTTGCGTGCCAAACGGTGCGCCGCTGGGCCAGGAATACGAACGGGAAAACGTCACCAAGGAATGGCCGCAGGAATCCCAGCGCTTCAGGGGTGACGTGCCGAACGTGGCGCGGCGGGGCGACCGGCTCCGTCTGGCGATCGACGGAGGCAGGACGGTCGAACTGCAGGACTGTCCCTACGGCGACACCGCCTACCAGTACCTCTACGAAAGGTTCGACGATCCCGGCCGCTTCTATGTCGTCCGCACGCCGGCCTACGAAGACTTCTCCTACACGCTGGTGATGAAGCGAACGGGCCGGCTGTTCACGGTCTACGGAGCACCGGTCTGGGCCTCGGACAAGTCGAGGTTCCTGACGGTTGCCTGTTCCCTGCTGCCGGAGCGCAGCACCCTCACGATACAGGCGCCATCGGGTGACGGACTTGCCACGGAAGCGGAGATCCCACTGCCGTGCTTGATGGAGAGTTGTTCGGCGCGCTGGGACTTCCAGTCATGGATATCGGTCTCCTGCACGCCGCGCGACGAGGCGGGCAAGAAGGGCACGGAGTTCGTCGTGATGCGCGGCAACGACGGCAAGTGGAACAGGTTCGGCCGCTAGTCCTTGGCCCAACCGCCGCGCGTCTGGGGTAGCTTCTTCTTCAAGAGTGCACCAGCCACCACGTTGCGCAGTACTTCGGCCGTGCCACCACCGATGGTGAACATGCGGACGTCGCGTGCCATGCGCTCCAGCGGTAGTTCGCGCGAATAGCCGCGCGCGCCGAAGAACTGCAGCGCCTCGTTCACCACCTGGATGGCGCTCTCCGAGGTGAAGACCTTGGCCTGCGCGGCCATCAGCATGTCGGGAAAGCCGCCTTCGCCGCTTCTCGCGGCGTTGTAGACCAGTGCCCGGGCCGCCGAGAGTTTTATCGACATGTCCGCGAGTTTCCATTGCAGGCCCTGAAACTCGTTGATCGGCCGGCCGAATTGGTGGCGCTTCTCGGACCAGTCGAGTGCCAGCTGATAGGCGCCCTCGGCGATGCCGAGCGCCACAGTGGCCGCGCCGACGCGCTGGCTGTTGTAGGCGGTCATCAGGTCGGCAAAGCCTTTCTTCAGGCCGCGCGGCGGGATCACCAGCGCCGAGGGCGGCACGTCCATGTCCTCGAAGTCGATCACCGCCTCGGGAATGCCGCGCAGCCCCATGGTCGGCTCGCGCTTGGTGATTTTTAGTCCCTTGGTCTCGTCTCGGATCGCGAGGAAGCCGCCGATGCCCTCGTAGTTGTTCTTCTCGTCGTAGACCTTGGCGAAGATCAGGTGCAGCCGCGAAACGCCGCCGCCGGTGATCCAGTGCTTGCGGCCGTTGATCAAGTAGCGGTTGCCCTTCTTGTCGGCGCGCGTGGTCATGCCATTGGCATCCGAGCCGGCTTCGGGCTCGGTGATGCAGATGGCGGGCTTGTCGCCGGCCAGCACCATGTCGGCGCACATCATCTTCTGCTCTTCGGAGCCGTAGGCCATCACCGCGCTGATGGCGCCCATGTTGGTCTCGACAGCGATGCGGCCGGTGACCGCGCAGGCGGCCGACAGCGCCTCGATCGCCAGCACGGCTTCGAGCCAGCCTTTGCCCTGGCCGCCGTATTGCGTGGGGATCGTCATGCCGATCAGCTTGGCGTCCTTCAACAGTTCGACATTGTCCCAGGGATATTGCTCAGTGCGGTCGACCTCTGCGGCACGCCTGGCTACCGGCCCGGCCGCCAGTTCGCGGGCGCAAGCCTGTAGCTTCACTTGGTCGGCCGACAATCCGAACGCGTTCATGAAATTTTTCCCTGGCTGTTGGGGTCGATGCTGAAGACGGCGACCGCATCGCTGCGGCCACGTACGGTCACGCTGCCCAGCGCGGCGAACGTGAACTCGCCATTGCACGCCGTACAGGTGCTTTCCGAAACCAGAATGCGCGTGCCGTGCTGCTTGTTCAACTCTTCCAGCCGCGATGCGAGGTTCACCGTGTCGCCCAGCAAGGCGAAGCTCATGCGCTGGCCGGCGCCTACCGAGCCGCCGATCACGTTGCCGGTGCTGATGCCGATCCGCGTGGCGAAGGCCACGCCCTCGGCGCCGAAGGTGCGACTACCGACGGCGCGCTGGATGTCGATGGCGGCGCGCACCGCGGCGGCGCCGTGGTTCTCGCAGGCAAGTGGCATGTTGAAGCTCGCGAACAGGCCGTCGCCGATGAAGGTATTGACCACGCCGCCATGGGCTCGGATCGGTTCCAGCACCGTCTCGAGATATTCGTTGAGTGCCGTCACCAGTCGATCGGGCGCCAGGTACTCGGCGATGGTGGTGAAGCCCGCGATGTCGGTGAACAGGACCGTGGCCTCGCGCGTTTCGCCCGCCAGCACGCCCTGTCCCTCGCGATGCAGGATGGTCGTGGCGACGCTCTCGTCGACGTAGCGGCCGAAGGTCTCGCGGATGCGCTCGCGCTCACGCAGGCCCTCGACCATGTTGTTGAACTGGCCGGTGAGCTCGCCGACGTCGTCGTTGGAGGTGACGGGCACGCGCTGGCTGAAGTCGCCGTCGGCCACCCTTGTCATTGCACTTGAGAGCGTGTGGAGGGGGCGCAGCAGCGAGCGGCTGATGAAGTAGGTCATAATGGCCACAGCCATCGCGGCCGCGGCGACATCGATCAGGATCTCGGTCTGCAGGCGCTCGGCTTCGTAAGAAAAGAGATCGGCGAGGATCGCCGCCAGCGGTCCGATCGAAATCACCAGCAACCCCACCAAGAGTTTTATCGTGTAGCTGCCGAAGAACAGGCCGAGGTTGCGGCCATAATGCCTGAAGATGAAAGTGCAGAGGCTGGCGAGGTAGTCGCTGACGACGAAGTAGGTGTAGGAGAAATAGAAGACCGTGAGCACGACCATCCCGACCACGAAGTCGCCGATCGTCGGCTTGAGGATATCGGCCGACGAATCGGCCCAGAACGGCACTGAGAACCGGAAGGCCCAGGCGGCAAAAGCAAGGACCGCCGTGGTCTGCGCCGTCAGCAGGGGCAATTGCGTCAGGCGACGCTGGATGTCCTCGAACGAAATGTTGCCGGCGAGATAACGCCGGACCGGTTCGAAAAGATGGCGGACGACCAGCCAGTTGACGCCCAGCAGCAGGATCACACCGATGCCGGCCGACCGCCAGGCATTGAGCCAGGCTCCCGAGGCCGCCATGAAAATCAAGGTGACGGCGAAGTCGAGGAAGAAAACCGACGTCGCCATCCAGAGATAGCGCCGGCGAATTGCGGCGATCTCGGTCGATGTGGCAGGGACAGGGACGTTCATGCCCGCCGGTATATACCCGGCGGGCCGAGCGTTCGAAACGTCGAAGAGCGCTAGGCCGTCAGTTCGCGCGCCGTGATGCGGTACTTGAACTTGTCGGGATCGAGCGAGTCGAGGAACCCGGCCTTGTTCTCGGCCTGCGGGTACATCAGGAACGGAATCGCCGGCTCCCTGGAGCCGGGCAGTTTCACATCGTGCGCGACATTGAAGGCGACCCAGTTGCCCTCCCACGACCCGAACAGCGCCCGGCGCGCCGCCACGACCTTGGGATCGGTCATGGCGAGATTGGCCGGTGGCTCTTCGAGCACGACCTTGCGCACGTCGGCGGGATCAACCGGCGTCCAGCCGCTGGCCGCGAGCCAGACCTCGGCGCGGCAATGCTGCGCCTTGCTGACGACCTCCGATCCGGCCCCCAGCGCCTTGAAGCCGAACTCCGAGGGGGCGACGCGGATGCCGTAGACGTCGCGTGCCGGCAGGCCGACCGAGCGCGCCAGGCCGACGTAGAGCGCATTCAGGTCGGCACATTTGCCATTGAGATTGCCGGTCTTGATCATCGAGGCGATGTCGCCGACGCCGCAGCCCAGGGTCTTGGCGTTGCGGAAGGTGTTTTCCACAATCCAGTCGTAGATCGCGCGGGCCTTGGCGGTATCGTCGCGCTTGCCGCGAACGATTTCCTCGGCAGTCTCCTTGACCAAGCCATCCGTCGGCAGCAGCTCGGTGGCGGCGAGGTTGAGCTTGCGTTCTGCCTCGGTGAGGGGAACCACGCTTTGCGGCAGCCCGACGCGGACCGCGCGATTCTGCGTCCGTACTTGGGCCGCGACCTCGATCGCCGGCGACTGCTGGTCGCTCGCCCATTCGACGCGCAGCATCTCGGCGCCGTACTTGGGATCGCGCACCCGCTCGGCGGTGCGCGCGTTGCCGGTCCAGGTGACGTTGCCCGGCCGCTGCCAGTCGGCGGCCTCGAAGGTCGGAAGCGGGATCCATGCCTTGGTGGTGCCGTTCTGCGGTTCCACCCGTGCGGTCAGTACGAAGGTGCGCCAGCCCTTGGGCACGGGCGCAAAAGTGGCCTGGGCCGACGCCAAGCGCGGCGCAAGACCAACGGCGCTGGCGGCGATGCCTACTTTGAACATGTCGCGACGATTCATCATTGCCGTCCTCCCTTGGGCGATGCGTGCTGGGGAGAGTGCGCGCTCCCGTCGTCGGGAAGGCTGCAACCATCCCGGGTCGACCCGCGCCGCACGCGGCAGCGGTCTGTACCGGATGCGGGCAGAATTGCAGGGCGGCGGTGCGGCCGTCAACTGGCCGGACGGTGGAGGCCAACTACCGGTCGTGCTAGGTCGACCGGCATGACGCTGCCGCTGGCCGACCTCAATCGCCTGACTCTTCCGACCTTTTCCGGGGCGGTCGGCGAGACCTTCGAACTGGCACCCTGGGTCGCCGAGGTGGCATGGGCCAAACGGCCATTTCCGAGCGTAACGGCCTTGCATGAGGCGATGATGGGGGCGGTGCGGGCGGCTTCCCGCGAGCGCCAGCTTGAATTTCTGCGCGGCCATCCCGACCTCGCCAGCAAGGCCGCTCAGGCTGGCGCAATCACCGCCGATTCCAGGAGCGAGCAGTCCAGCGTCGGCCTCGATTCGATGAGCGAAGCGGATTTCGCACGCTTCCATCGGCTGAACGAAGCTTACAAGGCGAAGTTCGGCTTTCCCTTCATCGTCTGCGTGCGCCGCCATTCGCGCGATTCGATCCTGGCACAATTCGAGCGGCGGCTCGGCCACGACGTCGCCACCGAATTTGCCGCCGCCTTGATGGAAGTCTTCTACATCACACGGCTGCGCATCGTGGCCAAGGTGATGGGCGAGGGCATGCCCCGGGTGAATGGCCGCCTCAGCACCCATGTCCTCGACACGCATGCCGGCCGGCCGGCGGTGGGCGTCGCGGTCGCGCTCTATGAGTTCGCTGGCGAGACGGCGCATCGCATCGCCACGTCCGTCACCAATTCGGACGGCCGTACTGACCGGCCGCTGATCGGTGACCGTCCGTTGCCGATCGGGCGCTACGAACTGCGCTTTGCGATGGGAGACCATTTCCGCAGCAGGGGCATCGAGCAGGGCGATCCGCCGTTCCTCGACATCGTGCCTTTACGCTTCTCCATTGCCGAGCCGGAAGGGCATTATCATGTGCCGCTGCTCTGCACGCCCTGGAGCTATTCGACCTATCGCGGAAGCTAGAGAAAGAGGAACACCATGACCTACAGCGATGTCTCCCTGATGATCGACGGTGCCTGGACCAAGGGGTCCAAGGGCCGCACCATTCCCATCGTCAATCCGGCGACGGAGGAGGTGATCGGCCAGGTCGCCCACGCCGAGACTGCCGACCTCGACCGCGCGCTCGCCGCCGCCGACAAGGGCTTCAAGATCTGGAAGAAGGTCTCGGCCTACGAGCGCTACAAGATCATGCGCAAGGCCGCCGATCTGATGCGCCAGCGCCTCGACGAGATCGCCACGATCATGACCATGGAGCAGGGCAAGCCGCTCTACGAGGCCAAGGTCGAGACCAACCTCGCCGCCGACATCATCGACTGGATGGCCGAGGAAGGCCGCCGCACCTACGGCCGCGTCGTGCCGGCGCGCGCCGAGAACGTCTACCAGCTCGTGCTGAAGGAGCCGGTCGGCCCGGTCGCGGCTTTCACGCCGTGGAACTTCCCGATCAACCAGGTCGTGCGCAAGGCCTCGGCGGCGCTCGCCACCGGCTGCTCGATCATCATCAAGGGACCGGAGGACACGCCCGGTTCGTGCGCCCAGCTGATCAAGGCCTTCGTCGATGCCGGCGTGCCGGCGGGCGTGATCCAGCTCGTCTACGGCGTGCCATCGGAGATCAGCCAATATCTGATCCCGCATCCGATCATCAAGAAGGTGACCTTTACCGGCTCGACCCCGGTCGGCAAGCAGCTCGCGGCTCTGGCCGGCGCGCACATGAAGCGCGTCACCATGGAGCTGGGCGGCCATGCGCCGGCCATCGTGTTCGAGGACGCCGATCTCGAGCAGGCCGTGAACGTGCTGGGCGCCAACAAGTTCAGGAACGCCGGCCAGGTCTGCGTCGCGCCGACGCGCTTCCTGGTGCACGAGAAGGTCTATCCCGAGTTCGTCGAGCGCTTCACCGCCTTCGCCAAGAACATG